>JAHQYM010000199.1 GCA_024421095.1 Acidimicrobiia bacterium | reverse complement strand
GTGGTAGTCGCAGAATGTGGCACCTATATGGCGGACGAGATGCCTGAGCGGTGCGTAGATTTGGTCGTCACTTCGCCACCGTATGACAACCTACGCAATTACGACGGTTACAGTTTCGATGCCGAATCTGTAGGTCGTGGCATAATGCGTGTCTTGAAAGATGGTGGTGTGGCAGTGTGGGTGGTTGGCGACAGAATCAATGGCGGCCGCTCGCTGACTAGCTTTGAGCACGCCCTAATGTTCCGCGACTTGGGCTTCCGGGTACACGACGTAATGATCTACCAGAAAAAGAACACACCATTTATGCGCTCGAACGCATACACCAACGCCTACGAACTCATGCTCGTGCTCAGCAAAGGCGCGCCCTCCACGTTCAATCCGCTCACCTGCCCTACCGTTCGCAACGGCAAAGAAACCGCCGTTTACAACAAGGGGCCGGACGGCGACAACTCCAAACGGCGCACGGTGACACTACGCAAGGAAAAGACCCGAATCAACATCTGGAAGTATGCCGTAGGCTTGGGCGGCACCACCAGAGACCGTTATGCATTCGAACACAAAGCGATGTTCCCCGAACAACTCGCTGCCGACCACATCCTATCTTGGTCAAAACCAGGCGAAATTGTACTTGACCCCATGTGCGGCGCTGGCACCACATTGAAGATGGCGGCTTTGTGCCGCCGCCAGTGGTTCGGCATTGATATATCAAAGGGGTACGTTGAACTCTCTCGTCGACGCATCAGCGAAACCATCCGAGAACAAAAACTTGCATGACGGAATGGGTTGTAATCACCGACACCAGACAACTCGCGGTGGTGACTACCCGATCCTTGAAAGGGGTCAAGGTACGTTTCCCGAAGACCGGAGACGAAGGGGTGTACCCCAACGAGAAGGTTGCAGCGTTTGACCCCACCGAATACCCGGCCCAGATTTCTGCCACAGAACGCGAAAAGAAAGTAAAGGCAGGTCTCAACCACAAACCCGATTCTGAGAAGCCTTGCAACAAATGTCTAACACTCAAACCAGTTTCTGAATTTGCTGCAAACCAAACACGCAAAGATGGAAGCACTATATATAGGCCAAGCTGTCACGACTGCCGTTCTGGGGTAGACGGGGTGAAAATGCGCGCAGAACGCAAGGATGGAACCAAACCCGACAAACCCCAGATTGGAGACCTTTGGAAATGCCCAGTCTGCCTGCAAATTGGCATTGCAGGAACTACGGCAAAAGTTGTGCTTGACCACGACCACCTCACGGGTTACGCACGGGAGTACATATGCGACAGTTGCAACACCGGCTTGGGACGATTCCGAAATGGCGAAGATTACCTCCAGAGCGCAGTTGAGTACCTCCAGCGTTGGGAATAAAGAGTCTGCGCCGCTTGCGGCGCAAGTTCACCCAGCGCCGCTTGAAATCAAAACGGCGCGCGACGAATACACGGCGCGCAACGAATATAAAGATTGGACTTTACCTAGACTTAACCAGTGTCGAAGCGCTTAGAGTAAGCACATTGGCAAACGGGCGGTTCGCTGCTTCCGACTCACGACCCGTCAGAGAAATCACCCGCGCATGCTCTAGCACCTCACAAGATGATTGCGGCACGCGCAAACCAGGGCAACCTCCATCGGTGGTAGCGACAAGTCGGCCATAATGGTCGGTGATTAGTCTGCACGCAATTGCTGAGACCTGAGATAACGCTTTACATGTAGCGCTTGCGCTCTGGTGCGTCAGCGAAGCCACACAATCCGATAGCGTTGCACGAAACGTTACACACGCGACAGAAACAGTGATGCCGCCTCTACGCAAGGATGCTGAGACTAAAAACCGAGTTTGGGGGGATTGCCCCCAGCCTGCTGCTGCTCCTGCGGCGGTCGGTAAACCTTCACGCGAACACCTGGAACACTCACACGCGACCCATACGTACTGTCTGTGCTCGACGCAGTGTGGGTGACCGACGTTGACCCCGCCGCCACGCCCGTCACAGTGAACGTCTGCTCAGTCCGCCAATTGCTGGTAGTGAACGTGAGCGCCGACTGAGCCACCGTCGCCGTTGCCTCAGCCCCCGACATGGCAGTCACCGTCACCGGCGCGGTGGGTTGCGTGTTCAACTTGACTGTATAGGTTTCGGTGCTGTCAATATCAACCGTCATACTGTGTTTGCTGATCGTCACACCTGGACTGTTATTATCAGTGATCGTCACCGTTGCAGGTGTCACGGTCAATCCCGTGCCCGACGCGGACAGAATAAGCGTCTTGTCAGCCTCCATAATGTCATTCTCTGCAATTGTGACTGTGCCTGACGCAACAGTCTGACCCGCCGCGATGATGAATGGAGCAGAGAAACTGTAATCATCTGAGGTAGCCGTGCTAGCCGCGTCGGCGGTCAACGTCACGGACACTGGGTTGCTGCTCATGTTATGAGGATGCCTCGGTTTTGGTGGTTGGTGGGGTTGGTGAATCCGTGTGCGGTTCCTCGTAGGGTTCGTAGGAGGATGTGGATGCCTTCGATTCTGCCGTTGGAAGGTCGTCTGGTGTGGCACTAGGCAAACATTTCATCGGATCTGTTGATGATGGTGCTAACGAAGTTGTGGTATTCTGGTAGTTCACCAGTTTTGTAGCGGTCGCAGAGCCGGTTGAGTGCTTG
>JAHQYM010000198.1 GCA_024421095.1 Acidimicrobiia bacterium | reverse complement strand
AGGGCACTAATCGCTTTTCGCTGGCGCTTTTGTTCGGCTCGGTTCATCGGTCGCCCCCGCACCACAAGGGGCGCACTTTCTCACCCTCGGTCACTTCCACAACTGCCACCACCTTGCGTTCTCCAGACGGGCTGCGATCCACCTGCACAACAATGTCTAGGGCTGAACCAATCTGGGCTCGTATGGCGTCGTGAGGCAAACCCGTACCAGCAGACATAACTAATGAGGCCAAACGCCGCAGGGCATCGGTGGGAGAGTTGGCGTGGATGGTGGACAGGCACCCGGAATGCCCGGTGTTGAGTGCCGCCACCAGATCAAGTGCTTCTGGACCACGCACTTCACCTAGCACGATACGGTCTGGTCGCATTCGCAAGGCGTTACGTAAGAGGTCACGTATCTCCACTGCTCCGACCCCTTCAATCCCCGCGCTGCGAGCCTCAAGCCGCACCACATGTGGGTGCTGTAAGCGCAATTCCGCAGCATCTTCGATGGTGATCATTCTTTCTTCGGGATTGATGTGGGCGGCCAAGGCATTGAGCAGCGAAGTCTTGCCAACGCCCGTGCCGCCACTCACCACGATGTTGCGCTTCAGGGTGACCAACTTCGTTAGCAGCGCCACCATCCGCTGGGGGCCAAAATCAGCTACATTTTCGGATCGCAACACGAAACGGCGGATCGTCACGTAGGGGCCATCCATGGCCACTGGCGCAGCCACAATATTGACACGGCTGCCGTCCGTCAAACGCCCATCTACCCAGGGTTTACGTGGATCGACTATGCGGCCAATGGGTGCAACTATGCGTTCCACTAGCAGGCCGAGTTCGGCTTCGTTGAGCGCCACACCACTGCGTTCGATGCGCCCGCGGCGCTCCACCCACACTGCACCAGGCCCATTGATCATGATCTCGCTGATTTCTGGGTCGCAGAGAAAAGGCTCAATCGGCCCGAGACCCGCCAAACGAGCAGACACTTGACGATGCAAAGATTCGCGTTCATGCGCTCCGAGGAGAGGAGCATGGCGAGCGATTGTGGTTGCGATTTCGGCTGTTCCAGCACCTTGGTCTAATAGGTCTCCGTGAACCGTGGCTGCAAGTTCGATGATTTGTGTGTCAGCCATTGAACAACTCGTTGAGGCGAGACAGTGAACGTGGCATGCGATGCACCAGCAAGCCTGCGTCCACAGCGCGTGAAACGGCAGGGTCCCAAGGAACCGAGATCACATTGTGGTCGCCGAACACGGCTTTGATGTCGGATAGCCGCAACGCCCTCCCCGGTTCTTCAACGAGCACAACCGAAGTTGAAGATGTCAGCGGTTCCGCTAACGCTGCTTGGATTGCGAGATAACAAGCCCGGATGATCATTACTGCGTGCGCGTCTCGCGCCAGCCACGGTTTGGGAACGCCTCGGCTACCGGCATCTACCACCACCGAACGAGCTGAGCGTGACAGCAGTTCCGCAGCCAAAACAGTGCGTTCGGGGTTGCCCGGGCTAATAGCGGCTTGCGTTTTGTTTCCCGCGCCGAGCAGTTGCAACCGCTCTGCCACTGGAACTTCTAGCAGCGACAGCGCATCGGCCGCCACATCTGGCGGGGCTTGCAACCAATCAGACAAACCGTCTGTGTCGTTGCGCGGCAACCCCAAGACCAGTTCAAGATCGCCGACAGTATCGACCAACAGCGTTTCATCATTTGCTGAAGCCATGTTGAGTGCCAGCGCGCTGGCAATTACGGAAGTACCTGAGCCGCCTTTGGGCGACCAACAGACAGTAAACACGAAAACTCCTTGAGTTAGATTTCTATTTGGGGGGAGTGGTATCTAATACCGTACCAATCAAATTGAAGAAACCAACATCAAATAAAATATTATTTAGTGTTTTCGATATATCTCAATGCAGCCAAAGCTGCAGTTCCTGTTGCGTGATGGCTAGCTGTTGAGGTAGGCGCGGATGATCTCTTGCAGTTCTTCTAGGCTGAGGTTGCCGTCTTTGTAGGCTTTAGCAGCTTGCAGAACGTCAGTGAGGGTGACACCGTCGTCTTCTGTTTCTTCTTCATCGTCAGCGGGCTCGGCCTGTGTGGTGGTACCACTTGGTTGACTAGGTGGAGGCGGATAATACGGGGCAGTGTTTTGTTGGCGTTCCGGGGCGGGTTTTTTGGTGGTGGTCGTTGCCGTGGTGGTGGTCGTTGGTGGTGCTGTGGTGGTGGTCGTTGGTGGTGCCTGGATTGCGCCGTCGCTCTTTTGCAATTGCGGCGATTTTGTTTTTGTCGATTCTTGGGGCACCAAATCAATTGCCTGAGCTGTCCGCGAGTCTGACACGTCTATGTAGGCGACCCCGATTTGCGGGCATCGGGAGGTGAGATCAGCTAGATCTATGGTGACTTTGAACTTCACGGGGAACGTTGTGGCCAATTTGCGGCGGTTCCGTATGGCTGCGTTCTTGGATGCTTCGCCCCGCGCCATCTCGTCGGCGCTGGGTTCGCGAGCTGTCGCCGAGCTGTTAGCGGATGACACGACCTTCTGGTCGGAGTGGCGGTACAGTCTCCATTCGCCGTTTTGATTCCAAAATCCGACAACGGCAGGGGCTTGGCGCAGCCACGCTGTGTGGGCCGCAACATCAAACGTGAAACTGCCACTACGATGTTTGATGTAGGCG
>JAHQYM010000197.1 GCA_024421095.1 Acidimicrobiia bacterium | reverse complement strand
TCCGAGAACTGATCCAAGAGGCAATCTCTTGCTTCGCGCACACTCGCGTTGCCGGTACCTCACAGGAACCGGACGAACCTGGAATTCTGACAATTCACCGTGGCAAGCCACTAGCACTGGACGCAACTCAGCCAAAGGTCGACATTACCTGTTCGATCAGTTACAAGATTCACCGAGCAGTCAACACTGAGAACCGTCAGTGGAGAGTATCGACGCTGGGATACATCCATACCGTCGCGCTGGATGAGCAGTTGTTCGTTGAGTTCCATTGGCATCCCGACGATGGCTCAAACGTCTGGTATCCCCATATACACCCTAGGTTCGCTGGATCGGGAAGGGATCAAGGAGGAATACACATCCCGTCGGGACGGATACTGATCGAAGATGTCCTGATCTTTGCTCACGAGCGGGGTGCGACACCTTTGAAAGACGACTGGGAAGCTATCGTCTCTCGAATCAAACAACGAGTAGCCGGCGAGTCCACTTGGGGAGCCCGATCGTCACAGATCCACCGATCCCAGGATGGGAACTAGACGCAAATGCCGCTAGATTTTGAGAGGTCGGCGGCCTCCAGAGTCAGGGGATGTGGTCTGGACAGCCTCTGGTTTGCGACTTCTGCTCGCGGCAGACCGCCATCAGATTGAAGATGGAGCGCGGTTTCGGCCGCCGTCAACGCCGGCGATGTGCCTCAGGGTCGCGATGTCGGCCCATGGCACACCGGAGAGCGTCTCCGATCGCGTAGCAATCTCCGGCGCGGGCATCCGCGTCGGTCCGGTTCTTTAAGTTTAGATCCTTGGCCATGTGATGTTCCCGAAGAAGTCAAAGATCCCCGATGCTGCGTGTAGGTAGGCCCGTAAAGGTCGATTTCGCTGAACAAGCTGTGTAGAACGCTCCTCCGCACCTTCAGTGGGGGTCGGGTTGCGCTGATATTATTTTGTATTTATGTGTTTGACATTGTTTTTGGTTCGCTATAATATTGGTTGACAGTCTCGTACCCGGCTTTCAGGGTGCCATTTAGAAACCCTTCTAGTCTCAGCGAGGCTCAATGTCCGAAAACCAAAAAACCTTAACCACAACCAAAGAACCGGTTGGCACGATGACCGAAAAACCCAAACGAAAACCGAAGAGGAAACAATCTCAAACGGTAGCGATGGAATCCGCGTCGTCAACACCCGTGTTAACCACCACAGTCATCAACAACCCTGGTGACTCTGCCGCGCCAGCAACCGACCAGGTGGTCGACGCGTTACCAAAAGACCAAAACGATACACTGTCGTTTGGGTCTCTATTCGCGAACGCGACGCGGGCGGTGCGAACAAACGTGGCAGAAAACCCGTTCGTTGCGTTGACAACAGCGATGCTCGTGGCGTTGTTAGGCATGCTGTTAATGAGCACAAACTCCAACACCGACCGCTTAGACACAAGAATCAACCGCGTAGAAGACAGCGTAGTCCGCTTAGAAGACAAGATCGAAACCCGGTTTCGCAGAACAAGACACCAAGATCGAAGCTCGGTTCGCTAGTATCGATCAGCGTTTTGAGCAACAAGACGCTAAGTTTGAGGCTCTGTCCACGAAGTTAGATGAAATCATCTTGAAGTTGACTACGTTGATCGCGGGTTTGAACGCGACACAGCAAGTAGGCGCGGCGCTTGACGGTCGTTTACTCGACCCAAACGCGCCACCACTACCAAGAGAATGAACCGGTTGCTAACTGCGCTTGCCGTGGCCTAGTTGCTGACTCGGGCGATCCCATAACTGCGGTTGATTTAGCGACTAAACACGCACACGCGGCGCTTGACGGTCGTTTACTCAACCCGAAGGTGCTTCCATTGCTCGATAGTTGCTACCGTGGCTGACCCGTGAAGATTAGAAGGTGAAATCGTCGTGCGTGCTTGAGCCACACGTGTTGCACGTCGCCGCCTTTGGCAGGTTTCGCGTCGAAGTACTTGTTTACGGTCGTCATCGAGGAACTTGATGATGGCGTCGTTGTATGAACACGTCGGGCATTCTTGTCGGGGGCACCGACTGGTTGCATCGCGCGCTAACACCAACCTCCGACGACACGAACGAAATAATTTTTCGCGTTCGCGCAAGATGGAGGGTCATCCGAGGATAGACTTTGCGAAGGTAAAGCCATCGGAAGGAGCTGATAATCGTGGATGCGCCCTCCGCTTCTGTAACAGCGGCAGCCGCAGAGATTCGATGGCGACGACCAAGGATCAGAAAAGTTCGGTTGCACAAGCTCCTCTACTATGTGCAGGGGTATCACTTGGCGTGGCAGGGGGAACCGGCCTTTCCCGACGATATTGAAGCGTGGGAATCCGGGCCTGTCGTAGCGAGTTTGTGGCATGCGGAGAACTGCCGAGGTCAAGGACGTTCAGCAACTAGGCCACGGCGAGCGCAGTTAGCAACCGGTTCATTCTCTTGGTAGTGGTGGCGCGTTTGGGTCGAGTAAACGACCGTCAAGCGCCGCGCCTACTTGCTGTGTCGCGTTCAAACCCGCGATCAACGAAGTCAACTTCAAGTTGATTTCATCCAACTTCGTGTCCAGAGCCTCAAACTTAGCGTCTAGTTGCTCGAAACGCTTATCAATGCCAGCGAAGCGAGCCTCAAACTTAGCGTCTTGTTGCTCGAAACGCTGATCGATACTAGCGAAGCGAGCTTCGAACTTGGCATCCTGTGCAGCGAAGCCGGCTTCGATCTTGGTGTCTTGTTCTGCGAACCGGGTTTCGATCTTGTCTTCTAAGCGGACTACGCTGT
>JAHQYM010000196.1 GCA_024421095.1 Acidimicrobiia bacterium | reverse complement strand
CTGCGGCAGGCGTTCCCTCAACTACTACGACACCACCGTCCGACGATGGTAGGAGTTTGAAGTTAGCTCCTTGCGCCCATGTCAACCAACCTACCTGTGCGGGTTCTTCTGAGAGCAAGGTCTTATCGATGACCCCATCATCGTACGTTTGGTAGATAGCAATGGCGGGTAGACTGATCGCTTGGGCATCTGTTACCGCCAAGATAGGAGCGGTATCAAGTGTCCCCTCGCCCACCAAAATATCCAAGTTCCAGACGTGGCCATAACCGCTGCCCCAACGGCACGCAGATTCGTCTGCGAGTAGCCACTCCTGTTCAAATCCTTCAATCATGGTGCTTGGCCGTTGACCGTACTCAACATTAGATGTCGGGTCATTTGCTTGTTCGGCATCTGGGTTGGTCGTAGCGTCGCTACCCGACGCGGGCGACAAAGACACCTTGTCTACACATTCACTTAGCCCATCAAGGCTATGGTGGCTGAGTTCTGTGGACAAAACCATCTCTGCCCCGCTATACCTAAAATCGCGGTATGCAAACCAGGATGGGCTTACGGTGTCGCTGTGGGAAATTACTACGCAAACGTTTTGCAAATGAGGGAACTCAATAAGGGCATCCAAGCCCGGGTAACGGTCGCACACTTGGTGAAACGACCGCAGGTAGGTATACACATCGCTGGGGTCACCTGCCCAGTCATCTGTGTAGCCCGTGAACGCCGGTCCGAGAAGCGGGCAAATTGTTTGCCAATATGAGAGAAGCGCTGTAGATATTGAGTCTACGCCAAATCGTTGCCACAGTACGTCTGACCATCTGCCTATTTCTTCGGCGGTAGACGGGGTCACGCCGTGCGCTGCTGAGGCGATTCTAGCCGCAACCACGTCAGATGAATTCACAGGTAACTTGCGCCCGGCCGGTGCTGCGTCGGGAAGGGGAATATCTAATGTGGCGATACTCGCGGTGTCGATCGTTTCACCACGGTATCCGAGAATCATGTCCGATTCTGAGTAGGCAGGATAGGGCCTCACCAACAGAGCGAAGTCGTACCTTTGCGGGTCAACATATGTCCATCGAATAGAACCTAACGAAGCACCCACAAAACCAACGATGTCAATATTATGCCGTGACTCTATTTCGGTCAGGATGTCCTCGTAATGGTTTTCGTTGATGCTCCAATCGCTGTTCTTGATTTCGCAGCTAAGTGACATGGTGCTTGTTACGCGATTACGTGTGCTCGCAGTTTCTTCGTTTGTATCCGAGGTTTGTGTGGCTGCTGGGCCCAATCGGAAGCTATGGTAGAAATCGGTCATAGCATCAGCGCATTCATCGCTGACTTCTCTGGTTACCCAAAGTTCCTCAATGACGACTAGATCGAAATCGCTGAGCCCTCCCAAGAGGTACCTGCTCGCAATGTCGGACAGGCCACCAGTCGTCAAACTAGGAATCCCTGTATAACCTGGGTCGACTATCACTGCTTGCTTGCGTGGGGTTACGTCATTGCTTGTATTGAACCCAGCCGGGGCATACCCGTAACGGTATTGCGTACCGCCAACATTAACGGTGTAGCAATGTTCGGGTTCCTGCACCTCCGGGTGACCACAATCAGCATCCAGGGCACGGCTGGAACTATCGTCTGACTTAGCCACCGGTGCTTCCTCGGGTGTCAAAGCGGGGTCGGTGCCTTCCCTAGCACCACAAGCCCCACAGACCAAAGCAAGCAGCAACCCCACCATCAAAACGCGATTACTGATTTTCATAATTCGTTTCCTTCTATTATCTGAACGGTTGAACGTCAACTTCGAAAGCGGTTTTTGACTTAGGCCACGTTTTTGTCCTAAACCACAGTGCAATACTCACAGCAAACGCGATTGGTAAACTGAACGCGAGAAAAGCAGAGTAGGGGCCAGAGTAAGGGATTGCGCCTGATACTTCTTCCCCTTGGATATGTGCGTAATATGCCGATAGTGAAAAGGTGACTGCACCTGCTGCAACGCACGATACGAATCGCGACCGCTGGTCCAACGGAGCGGTAGCCAACACAGCAACGGTTGGTGTCCAGGCTATAAGCACAAGGGCAAGGGGAAAGAAAATCAATTGCAACAGATTCATCTCGCCCGCTCCACCCCAAATTAGCACTCGATGAATCTCCAATTCACCCAAATAGGCACCTACAACGGCTCCTCCATAAATATAAGCAGCGTTCCGCAACAAGTATTGCGTATTTGTTGATGCAATGTCATATTGTGCGACCGGCGGCACTTGACGTTCAGCGTTCGTAGCAGCTGCGCCAACCAGTTTTTGTTCAACGTGGCGCTTCCGAATCCAAAGGCCAGCGGTGGCCATGCCAGCGAAAGGCACACCAAGAAACCACAAGTAACCGAACGCTAGTGCAGCAAGCGAACCTTCTTCACGTGCGTATAAGGCGAATGCGCCAAACACAGCTGCACCCACCAACACGCTTGAGACGATTCGCGTCCATTTACCCATAGGAGCAAAGGCCAGCACCACCACGGCAGGTGAAGCAGCCACATACACAACCCACAGCGGGTAAACCATAAACTCAAGTGCGTTGATTGCACGGAAGTCAGCCCAAATGCCAACTCGATGGATCTCAAGTTCTCCGAAATATGCACCCACCACTGCGCCGCAGTACATGAAAGCAGCATTCTTCAAAGCGTGCGGGATGTTCATGGCTCAAACCTTCAACCTGGTATCATCTTCGTGAGTTCGTCTGCGTTGGGTAATGGCTGGTCAACAAAACCGACAACTGCAATTATGGTCTCGGGTCTCAGATCGATTAGTGCTACCCGATCAGATCCGTTTTCGTAG
>JAHQYM010000195.1 GCA_024421095.1 Acidimicrobiia bacterium | reverse complement strand
CGTTGGCCGACCAAGAAACCCCTCGGCTTTTCTCAGGGGATTTTCAGGAAGGCTCGCTGTTGGTAGCGATCCGCAAGATACTTGGCGGGAAACGGCCTCCCCTTGACGAACAGAACCAAGCGAGGGTACGCGCCGCAATCAATTCCGACATTGTGATCGGTGTGCAAGGGCAAATGTTTGACCCTTTTCCGCAAGATTCTCAAGAGAAAATCCGAGTGTTGGACCTTGCTCAAGAACGCCTTGCCGAGCATCTTGGGCCTGGCTACCGCCTTATTCGAGGGGTCGCCGGCAGCGGTAAAACCCTCGTGCTCACGCATCGAGCGCGGTTCATCGGTGAGGCCATGTCCAGTTGGCGTATTTTGTTCTTGTGTTACAACAAGGTTCTCGCGCAGGCGCTTGAAAAAGAACTTGCGAATGTGCAAAACGTGAAGGTGGCTACCATCGATTCGTTGGCCAGTAAGGTCATTCGCCGAGCAGGACGAAGGCCTTCACCAGGCGACGACCAGACCGATTTCGAGATACGGCGCAGGGAGGCGCGGGCTGCTGCACGGTCGTTATCGTCGTCGCAGAAGTATGACATGGTGCTCGTTGATGAAGCTCAAGATTTAGGCAACTCGGGGCTTGCACTCGCTTGGGAGATGGGCAAACGGCAAGCCGGGATGGAACAACGCCATTTTGTTATTGCTTTAGATAGCGCACAGAACGTCTATCGGCGCAGGATGAATTGGAACCCACCAGGTGTGACTGCAAGGGGCCGTTCGACTGTGCTCCGAAAGAACTATCGCAACACCAAACAAACGCTTGACTTCGCGCTACCAATGATTGCGGGGAACAGTAAAAGCGACGAGAGCAAAACCTCACCAGATGACTTAGACATGGTGGTAATGCCCGAAACCTCATTGCGCCAGGGGAAACAACCCTTGTTGCTGGAATGCGCCGACCTCAAAACCGAGGCTCAGACACTATCAAAGAAGGTAGGTGCTCTCCTCCGTGAAGGTGCATCGCCAGACAGCATCGTGGTTTTGTCGGGTTCAAAAGATCTGCGGATCAACGTGTTGCAAGAATTGCAGGCTCAAGGCATCCCGGCGTTTGATGCAAAGAAGGAGCGCAAAAAAGTAGTGTCTATTCAAGACAAAGTAGCAGTAGCTACCTTACAGTTGCTGAAAGGGCTTGAATATGCCCATGTGTTGATTGGTGGTATCAACCATATTTGGGTTGAAGACGATGAGGACGAATCTCGCCAACGTCTGCTGTACGTGGCGATGACCCGAGCCACCCAAACACTGACCGTCACCTATTCGGGTGACGGTTCAATGAGCCGCAAACTCCAGTCCGCCCGCCAATAAACAACGGACACACCCAAACTCAGCGCGCGAGAGATTCTTGACGCCACGGTAACAAGCACCGCGCGGTTGCACACTGAGCGTATGCTCCACTATCGCTTACGTCACCAACTCGAAAGTTCCACAGCAACCAAACATGGAGGTTGAGGATCGAGCGATACGATTAACGTCAAGGGATCAAAATCAAACTCCAGAAGGTTACGCCGACCGCGCCAAAACACCTTTCGCTTCCAAGATCCATCCGATCAGTATCTTGGAAGAGGCCGGTAAACTTGACTGTGCATACAACGTAGACTACTGGCTCAACCGCATCAAAAACGTAGACGACCTAGTGTTGCCAATCTGGGCGATCCCTAAGCACAGAATGTCATTACCCGCTCGTGAGTTCGCTGAGCCGGTAATGAGGCGCAACTGGGCTAAGATGACTGAATGAGTGTGGTGGGTTCCATTCGTTGCGTTGTCACACCCATCCACTAAGGTCAACACACATGAACCACAACCACCTATTCGTTACTTGGCGAGAACCCGAAGGATTGATCCATCCAGTGGGTCGCCTCACCAAGCGCGTCTCTGAAGGTGCTCAATTGTTCCAGTTTGTTTACGTCAAAAACGCGGAACATTTGACCGCGAAAGGTCTTCCACTCCTACCAGGGCTGCCCGACCTCTACAAGTTCTACGAATCCAAAATCTTGTTCCCCGTTTTCCGTAAACGACAGATGCCTCGTAAACGCCCCGACTACGAGGAATACTTAGAGACATTAGATCTACCGATGGGAACAGATCCGTTCGAGGTCATGGCTCGCAGTGAAGGACGTAAGTTGATCGACCGCGTTGAGGTGTTCGCTCCACCAACCCGCAATGAGTACGGCGCACTCACCACACT
This sequence comes from Acidimicrobiia bacterium, assembly GCA_024421095.1. Classification (GTDB taxonomy): domain Bacteria; phylum Actinomycetota; class Acidimicrobiia; order Acidimicrobiales; family Aldehydirespiratoraceae; genus VXYK01. The sequence goes on along the minus strand of JAHQYM010000195.1, from coordinate 631 downwards.
TTTTTTCGCTCGAGGTATTCGTCACCGTGAAGGTGCCTTAGAAATCGTGAAGAACCTGAAAGTTGGCGACCAACTAACGCTAGCCGATGAGCCCGACAACAAAGTGAACAGCCTCGCGATCCATCTTGACAGTAAACAGGGCGGACCTATCGGTTGGCTACCAAATTACCTGATCAACACAGTTCGCGATATTCGTCAACTCGCTGGACACGATGCCGTCACCGTGACCGCTGATCACATCAACAAACCCGAGGTAGCTCCATATATGCGGCTCATCTGCCGATTGACTAGCCCTTGGCCAGACGGTTACGAACCCTTCTCAGACGCAGATTTTCAGCCCATTATCAACCCATCACCTGAAAACCTGTCCACCTAACCAGCGACAAAATACACTAATCACACCAGTCTGCGCGTAGAGAACTGCGGATCGGGAAAATCTCGCGTGTCAAACAAACTGAAGACTCAGATGCTGGGTTTCGCTGCGGTAAACTGTCGTATGCTTGTTCGTGGTTGGCACTTTTCGCTTGCTGCCGAAGATGCTGTGGTGGCAACACTTTATTATCCTGCCGATGAACGGCGACTCAACGAAGCGCACCTAACCGGGCGAGTGCCAGCGTTACCCCCTAACCCT
>JAHQYM010000037.1 GCA_024421095.1 Acidimicrobiia bacterium | reverse complement strand
CTACAACACATACCGCCCACACTCTGCGCTCGGTATGCTCACACCAGCCCAATACGCAAACCAATGGGCAGCAACCAACCAGAAAAAACTCTCATAACGAGTGGACCAAAAAACGGGGTCCGGTCACGACCACTTGAGCCCCAGCCCCTCCGCCACCTCACCAGCCAGCACCGCGTCACCGGCCAGCTTGAAGGTCTTCGGGCGAGCCGCGTCGTCACCTGCCCGCCGGTGAGCTGCACGCGCGCAGTAACCGTCGAGCCCGCCGCCGCGGTCCAGCTCTCGATACACCGTGGACCGGTGACAATCCAACCGCTCCGCTATCTCATCGACGCTCAACTGAGCTTCACGCATCGCCTTGATCCGCGACCGCTCATCAAAACACAAACGCTGTGCCATACTAGAAACCTCCATCGGTTCGGTTGTTGACTCTTCACCGGCCATTATGGCCGACCTGTCGCAACCACCGATGGAGGCCGCCCACCAAATACGAGTCGCGTGCCTAAGATTGTTTCATGTGAAACACCAAAATAAAGGGTTGCGGCGGCGAGCAGGTTGGCCACCGCAATAATCCTAGGCTTCGATATTGCCACAAGACCGCCTCCTTGATCGAAGCAAGAGCACCGCCAAAAATACCCTAAGGCAAATGTTTCACGTGAAACAGCTAAAATAGTGGGTTGCGGCGGCGAGCGGCTTGACGGCGGGGGAGACTAGCGGAAATATATTCGTCCTCACGCTGAACCCTGATATAGCGTCCATACGGTGTTGCCCAACTCGCAACAACCACACCGGCCAATTCCGATAAATCACCCGATTTCCAAACCGCAGCAGTCTCACTTGAAACCGACAGGATCAGCGAACCACCTAGAACGAGCAAAGGCAAGGCGCATTCAGCGAGTTCAGCCGGCGGTCCAAAAGAGCGAGCAACTACAAGATCATGGGATGAGCGCCAAGTAGCTTCATGTGCATAGTCCTCCGCACGGCCGTGAACAACCGTCACCCGGTCAGTCAAACTTACAGCACGCACCGCCCTATCCGCGATTTCACAACGTTTGGCGTTTGCGTCTAACAAGCGCCAGTTCGTATCTGGGTATTGCAATGCGAGCAGGACCCCGGGAACCCCTACTCCAGTACCAAGATCAACGCATTGAGCGTGCGCAGGTAACTCAAATGTGTTTGGTATATAACCTTTGGCGTGGTTGTTCAGTTCTTCAAATGTTGCAGAACCGAGTGAACCCGATGCTCTTGCTGGTTCCCAAACCCTCTCTAATGCGTCGCCAGAAACGGAAGCCACGAGCGATTATGCGTTCAACTCCCAATCGGAATTATCACCACATAACGCCTAGGCTCCTCGCCTTCAGAAAAAGTGCGCACACCCTCAGCGCCATCAATGGCATCATGGACTACCTTGCGATCATTAGCATTCATAGGTTCAAGAGACCGAGAAACACCCGATTCTTGAACTGCTTTGGCCTGCTCGCGAGCGAACCTATGCAACGAAGCGTTGCGTTTCGCAATGACCCCTCCGATGTCTACTCGGATTCGACCGTTACGCGCACTCCCAGCTCGACGTTGCAAAAAGGTTCGAACCAAATCATCAATCGCAGACGCAGTTGCACCCCGATGTCCAACCATCCGACCTATTTGGTCGCCACTGACAGTAATTCGAATTTCTTCGCTTCCGATATGCTCCCGCTCAAACTGAACTGTAGCTCCAAACCTTTCGGCTAAGCCACCGACGAAACCCTCGGCGAGGTCGGCTTGGTCCACTAACGGCATCATTTCTTGATTTTCGTTCACGTTATCCACTTTCTTGTTCTGAGTTCGAGAGGTTTTTGCTTTCTGCCCTGATTGCTGATCTGATTCCGAAGGTGCCGAAGGTGTTGGGTTACTAGCAGTGTGCGTTCGTTGGCTCCGCTTCGGTTCTTGATTATTCCGGTGGGAGCGGTTGCGATTGTGTTTAGATTGACGACCTCTCCCGTTGCCACGATCACGACGACCGGATTCTTCCTTTGACCGGGGTGTGCGCGGGCGGACACGTGCGCGAACACGTGCGGGTTCCTTGATGCGGCCAAACATTCCCGTTTTCACATCATTGAGGACTTCGAATTCCGCGTCGTCCTCAGCTACCCCCAAGCGATCCAAGGCTTGCTCCTTAGCAAACTCAACTGAATCCCCAATGCTCTCTACCCATTCCATCTTGGCTCCTTTCGTTTTGATGCGTTACCAAACCTCCATGAGTTTCCTTTTTGAAGGTTAGACATTAGTTTTTTCGTTTCTTGTGTTGCGGAGAACCCGGATCGGTTACACGCCGCGAATCCCTATGATGTCGTGTTGGCGCGTTGCCCGTCCGTCCAGCGCCCGTGCGGTTCGGCTTCTTTGCAACCTGTTTAGACTTCCCTGCTGAGTTTTGCGATGATTTCTCAGGTTGCTTCCCCGAGTATTGCTTGCGAACTGAAGAACCGCCACCCTTTTTGGCATTCGCCCGGTTCGGGACGTTCTTCCGTGATCCAGATTTGCGATTCTTTTGATTCGCGTAGGTACCATCTCGCTTAGGTGTAGGTGCACCTTTTTTGGGTGTCACGCTCTTCTTTGAAGTATCATTATCTTCGTCATCGTCCTTCATTTGTGCTCGCTGTTTGGCCAACAAAGCACCAGGGCTATCTTCTCGACGATACAGACTTCTCGTGATGTAAGCCTGTTGACCAATACGATAAAGGTTTGAAACCACAAAATAAACCACGAGTGCCGCAGGAAGCGTAAAACTAATGAGGGGCAGAAAGTACGGCAAGATTTTCATCAAGATCTGCTGTTGTGGCGGCATCGCAGCAATGCTGCGGCTTTGAATCTGTCTCTGCTGAAAAATACTAGTTACCAAGACGATTAGGATCATCAGAAAATACGGGAAAGCTGAAATGATGCTGTCGCCAAAAGCGTCACTCGCACTTCGAGCGAGATCCATTCCCCAAGAAACCATCTCAGTAGGTCGATCTTGAAACGTACCGTTGGTGCCACCAGCAAGTTTCAAATAAAGCTCACTATCCTCAGGCAGATTTTGAGGCAAAAAAGGCCGGTCAGTAGAACCGAAAACAGTGCTATCCAACCCCACACCGGAGCCAACGCGACCACCTGCCCAACCAAGTTGATTGCCGTAATCAGTGGCTCTGCTAGTCAATCCACGAACCACTTGATACAAGACCACGAAAAGTGGCATTTGCACAATCATCGGCAAACAGCCACCAAACATCGAAACGCCATTTTCCCTCTGGAACGCCAACATTTCTTCGTTCAACTTCTGGCGGTCGCCACGGTGACGTTTCTGGATAGCCCGAATCTCAGGCGCAAACTGCTGCATCCGCAGCATGGATTTCGTGCTCTTGAGGGTTAAAGGTGTCACAATGATCATCACCACAAGGGTGAGACCAGCAATAGCCATACCATAAGACGGCCATAACGCGTAGCAAAAGGCGAGTACCTCACCAATCAAGTCAAAAATCACGTCGAACATTACGATTCGCTCGCTAACGGCACCGGATCATATCCCGACGTACCCCAAGGTTGGCAGCGGCACACCCGTTTCAAAACCAGCCACAACCCACGAAACGCACCATGTAACTCAAACGCTTGAATTGCATACGTTGAACACCCTGGCACATGGCGACAAGGCGAAACCCGCCCAGCACCAAACCGCTGATACGCACGCACCAAAGCACACATCACACGCGCCAAACGCGAAGAGAAATGCACATCAAGCGAATTCATGAAACCGAATCTGAGACGGTCGAAGGCACCGACTGCAATAGTTGAAGTACCACACTATGCAGTTCGGACGGAGGCCAGTGCTCAATAGTTGAAGTGACCCTAAAAAGGTAATCACCTGGTGGCAAAATGGTTGGATTCTGCTTTGAGATATCCCTCAACGCCGCACGAATGCGTCTACGTAACCTATTTCGATGAACAGCATTACCCACCTTCCGTGATATTGCGAACCCAATATTCACGCTTCGGGTAAGATCGTGACTAGGCGCGGGCCGCACAAGTAAACGCAGCGGACCCCGCCCGCGGCGCATCCCCTCCGCTCTCAATCGTTCGAAAGTGCGGCGACCAGACAAAGCTCCTATCACGCCGAAAGCCGGGTCCGCTTTTTCTGGCGGCGGCGGTTCACAACTGCCCGACCAGCCCGAGTTCGCATGCGAGCACGAAACCCATGCTTCATATTTCGCTTACGCACGTTTGGTTGATATGTTCGCTTCATAGTGCCTCCACAAAGGCCACCCACAGAACGGTGGTGTGACCAGCGCCAAATCCCAAAGGGGTCCAGCAGAATTATCAATCAAGTCTGCAAGGTTACCGCCATTACCCAACAATTCGGTTCAAGTCAACCCACAAAGCGAAAAAACATCCTAAAAGTAGTTAGGAGCACCTAGCCAGAAGCATCAGTCACAAACACCAAACAAAATTCTCGCCACCGACCGTTCCAGCATGTCGCTTGCAAGTGCGGCGGGAAGACTGTACGGCGGGAGGACTGTGAGCGTTGCACACAACATTAGCACAGATGGCTTGGGCTGTATGCTAAGAGTGAATGGTCTATACGCGAAGGAACTACCAACATGCCAACCAATGGTGCCACCCCTAAAGAGCATCCGCTCAATCGGCACTTGTTTATTGTTGACAATTATCGTTTGCTGAGATCGCTTGATACTGACACTATTGACTTGATCTGCACCGACCCGCCGTTTGCGAAGAACGACACGTTTATAGGAGAACTGAAACCACCTCTAACCGATGCGGAGGCTAACCAAGAAGCCGACCAGTTGGAAGCTTGGGGCATATCTAACCCAACGCAGGCAGAACAGAACAATCTAGTGTGGCCGACGGGCGCTACTACCGCCAAATTCAAAGACATCTGGTCTTGGGAAGCGGATGTTCACGAATTGTGGATGGAAGAAATCCAGACCAGTAGACCCGAAGTAATAAAGTTGATCGAAGCCACACGCTACACGAACACCGAAGGAACAGCCGCCTATCTTGCGTATATGGCAGTTCGATTGATCGAATGTCACAGAGTACTGAAACCAACCGGGTCGATATTTCTGCATTGCGACAGCACGGCCAACAGTTACCTACGGATGCTGCTAGACGCAATTTTCGATCCACGAAACCTCAGAAACGAAATCGTGTGGTGCTACAAGTCTGGCGGCGCTAGCCCCCGAAAACACTTCAGCAAAAAGCATGACACAATTTTTTGGTACAGCAAATCGGAGAACTTCACGTTCAACCCACAACAAGAAAAGTCCTACAACCGGGGCTTCAAACCTTACCGTTTCAAAGGTGTCGAAGAGCACCAAGACGAACTCGGATGGTACACGCTTGTAGGAATGAAGGATTATTGGCACATTGATATGATTGGAAGAAGCAGCAAAGAGCGCACCGGTTACCCAACGCAGAAACCCGTAGCGCTAGCTGAACGCATTCTTCAAGCAGCAAGCAACCAAGGCGACCTTGTATTGGACCCGTTCGCTGGGTGCGCGTATGTGCCTGTCGCAGCGGAGCGCCACCGTCGGCAATGGATTGCGTGTGATATCTCACCGAGAGCGTTGACCATTCTGCGGCGACAGTTCAAGAAGTTTGCATATTCGGTGGATGATGAAGTGTCGGAAGGTGAACTTTTGAGCGTCGCAAATGTCACATTGCGTGGCCCGCATCAACTACCTACAAGAACAACACCAGACGATGATGCTCCACCAATTAGCCCGCTTCCGCCGCGCAAGTACAAGGTCTCGGCAAGCATCTTCTCCCGTGAAGAAATGCTGGAATTCTTGCTTGGTTTGTCGGGATGGCGAGCTTGGTGTTGTGGGTTTGCAAACTGGAAAGTCGGTGCCAACGGAATACCCGTCATAGAAAAAACCATCCGCAATTTTGAACTTGACCATATCGATCCTAAATCCAAAGACGGATGCCACGAAATAGACAACCGAGCACCGCTATGCCCGTATCACAACAGCACAAAGAGCGACCGAAGGGTCCGCCTTGACGAGTTACGCCGTGAAATAGACCAAGCTGGAGAAATGCTAGTCAATTCGTTGGAAGATCTCGTGCAATTGGCTTGGGCACGAGACCAAGCAATGGAACACTGGGCGAACGAAAAGTCACGGCGCAGAATATAACCCCACGAAATGACCCCAGTTGCATCAATTCACGCAACCTTCAGCAAGGGTCGAAACCTCGCCGAACCACTCCCTGGTCAAATTGGGTTTGAGGTTGCTGCGCCTCTGCGATCTCGGTTGATTGTTTTCCTCATGATTTCCAGCCACAGATCATCAAGGTCTTCGCCCATACGGTTAGCGCGTCGCTCTTTTGCTCGGTTGGGCATAAGTTCCCGTTCAAGTTCTTCATAGGATCTGAAAACTCGGTCTTTTGTCTGTCCGTTTGTCATAGTTGATCTTCTCCTGACAAAGAATTGTCAAAGTAGTTAGCAAAAAAATGATGGTTCAGTTTCGGGTCAAAATAGTGCTTGCGACGAATCCGCACTAGCCCGTCACCCTTAGAAATGACTGCGGTATCAATAGGTCCACCCACGGTCTCCGCATCAAGTGTAACGCGGCGCTTGAAGGAAGTCAGATTAACAAGTGTTTCGGCCATCACTCCAAGTTCTCCAATCGGTAGTGCAGAGACGGCATCTAGTATTGGTAATACGTGGTGGACTTGGATGTGGCCCGTCAGTTCGTCATTGTACCTTTCGAATAGTTCTTGCCCGATCGAGCCAAAATGCTCCGACACACCGTTGCTCGTCATTGAAGCCAACTTTGCTAAGTGAACGGGCAGGGAAGTCGCTATAGTCCGCAACACCGATGTGTATGCTTCCCGCAACTGGGGGTCAACACCAGACATGAAAAGATCCACCATCTCGCGCTGAGCGAAGGGCAACACCAAGGCGTGGTTATGGTCAGTTACATAACGCTCACCATTGGGTCGCCGACGCAACACGCCCCCCATTACCCCATAAACGTGGAATTCGACTAGAGCAGGCATAAACTCTGATTCACCGAAACCAGCCACGACCAACCCGGTCTTCGACTTAATTGCTTCGAGCGGACTGTGCAACCAAGCAACCGTAAGGGAACGCAGCAAACTAGATGCCTCAGCACTGAGGGGCAGTTTTTCGAACACCTGTAGCATTGCTAATTCTGCAGCATCGCTAAATCGCTCAACCAGAATTTCCCCGTATCCTTCCGGCAGGTTCTCCAAAACGTTGTTTTCTTCAATCTTGTGGCGCTCCTCTCGGAAAACAGCCAAAGTGGCTTCCGAGATGTCAGTCTCCGTAGCCTTGCCTCTCTCCTCAAGCAGAGTGTGCAAGCGATCCTCAATTTGCCTCCGAAGATAACCATACAACTCAAGACAATGGAGCTTGAACTCGCCTTCTTCCTGCTCCTCCGAAAAGAGGACATCCGTATTTTCCACATAATTGATTAACGCGGTCGCATACTCACTAACAGTCTTATATCGCTGAGTATCGAGCCTCTGCCTAAATGACTTAATGATGGTTTCCCACGGGATGCCCGTGAGTAACGCGTCGCCGTAAATCATGGTACCGACCGGGGCTCGTTTCGATAGAGAAAACAGTTTGTTCCCCGTGTTGTAAATCTTCGGTTGAGCGGACGCACCAATGGATAGTGCGCTATCGGCCGCAAGCGCGATTCAATTTCTGTTGAGTATCGCTATCTCTGCAGTCAAGTTATTATCAATCTACTGTGTCGTTAGAGTCGCTGTAAATGCTAACATAAATGTGGGCTTTCGGTGGTTATGGAGGCTAGTACTTGGCGCATGGCGTTCAGGGAATGGCCGCTGAGAAAAAAGTCTACGTATGGTAACGCTGCTTCCATACCTCCAACGAGAGGTTCGTAATCCTCACACGCCGATCGTGGGTTGACCCAAATGATACGCTGAGCCGAACGCTGCAAATACTGCATACGCCGGGCAAGCTCAACCGGGGTGTCAACATCCCAACCATCAGACGCAATCAGCACTACCGACCCTCGCACCGTGTTCGACCAAACTGGGCTACACAACAACTCTTTAACACTCGCAGCTATCCGAGTACCACTAAAACGATCTTGAACCTCGTTGGTGAGGCGATCAATAGCGGTCGCCGGGTCTTTATCACGCAGCGCAACGGTGACCCGCCGCAACCGTGTAGCAAAAGTAAAAACCTCTGCATTGCCCCCAACCACCAAGCTTCTCAACAGATACAAATAAATACGGGTAAAAGATTCCATCGAACCGCTCACGTCTGCCAACACCACAATGTTGCGAGGTTTCAGACGAGGTGTACGACGATACAAACGCAGTGGCTCACCTGCGGTGGCACGAGCCGCCAACAAAGTCGCTCGAAGGTCAACTCGCCGGCCTTTTGCGGACGCACGCGCCCGGCGGCTGAGCCGTTGGGGGAAATCGACCAACACTTCCTCAAGCCAAGTTCCCAGAATAGTCAAATCATCAGCGTTCAGTTGATCGAAAGGTGTGTCGGCCATGGCCGCGATAGCAGAAGGCAACAATTCAGGCAACGCCGTATCCGCGATGTCTTCAACAACTGACTGGTTATCAAGGATCTCCGCCGCCCGGAGCGAATTATTGCGACCGCGAGCAAGGTTGAACCCATTATCGGGCACGGAGCGTGCAGCCACAGTTCCAGCAGAACGGACTGTAGTTCGAGGTGTGTTATTCAAACCCCGGGAAACAGCCAAACTCTGGTCGTCAAACACCTCAGCGAACACCGCATCAAACGCATCCAAATCGTTGCGGTCATGCACCAGACACGTCTTCGCAACCCAGTAGAGCGAAGCCATATCAGTAGGTTGACAACAAGAAAACGCTTCACTGAACCGTTCAATTGAGGCCAAACCAACACCAACACCTTGGACACGCAAACGATTAGCCAAAGACACCGCGAAGACAGCAATATCGGTAGCTCGAAATAAGCTCGGAGCGTTCAAGCGATCTCACTCCACAACAGCTAAAACCCCACCGAGGATTGCCTCGTTGACTCTTTGCATATCGTCAGGAGTTTTGACGACAGCTCCGAGGGCGCTAGACACGGTCGACGGATCAAGGCTAGTAACGCCCAAAGCGTAGAGAGCGCCCACCCAGTCTATGGCTTCAGCAACTCCAGGGGGTTTATCAAGGTCCAGTTCACGGGCCTTGACCACGAAAGCCGTAGCCGCACGCACCAAAGGTTCCGCCGCCACCACAACGTTACGGCGCACGATCTCAACAGCCCGCTCAACTGAGGGAAAATCGATCCAATGGTAAAGACAACGCCGTTTCAACGCATCGTGGAGTTCACGGGTGCGATTGGAAGTCAGGACAACTATCGGATCGATGCTCGCCCGAAACGTACCTATTTCAGGAATTGAGATCGACCGCTCCCCCAGAAACTCAAACAAAAGAGCCTCAAACTCGTCGTCAGCCCTATCAATCTCGTCGATCAGCAACACCGCGGGTTCCGGGCCCGAATGCCGTAAAGACCCGAGCAACGGGCGATCCAACAAGAAATCTTCGTTGAACAAATCAGTCGCAGAAATTCTGGCGTTCGATGCTTCCGCGAGGCGTATCTCCAGCAACTGCCGCGAATAGTTCCACTCATAAAGCGCCTCGGTCGCAGTTATGCCCTCATAGCACTGCAAACGGAAAAGGGGCCCACCCACAACTGTTGCCATCGCTTTGGCCGCCGTGGTCTTGCCCACCCCAGGTTCGCCTTCCAAGATAAGCGGTTGGCGGATCGACTGCGCCAAAAACAACGCAATCGACAAACCTTCGTCCACCAAATAGTCGGCAGCATCAAGGGCCGCAACAAATGAAGTTCGACTTTCAATGACCGTCACGGTAGCGCCAATCGGGTCAACTTCAAGCGGATCGACTCAACGACTCGCCAGTCAACGACTCACCAGTCAACGACTCACCAGCAAGTAGCTGCTGATAGTCGTCCCAAGTGTCGACATCACTCGGGATTGGTTGACCAAATGAAACCTCCAAAACCTGATAAAGACCCGATTCAAGCAGTTTCCAGACTGCCTTATCACCGCGCAAACCACGCAAGGCAGCAAACAGCGCACGAGAAAACCAAAACGGATGGCCACGACCATCACGGTAACGACACACCGCCAACTCCGAATCGCTGCCTTCCATCACAAGACGGTTGACCATCTCCGAAGACACCCCAGGTTGATCACCGAGACACAACACAATCCCAGCAGATCGTGCATCAACCGCACCCAGCGCGGCCACAATCGAAGATGAACATCCAGCCGTGAAAGCAACATTTTCTACCACCATGCAGCCATCAAAATCGACCGCTCCTCGCACCTCTTGAGCGGCTCCGCCAATAGCAACCACCACCTGTTGACAACACGACCCGACCGCCGCGTCTACAGCAGTCTGCAACAATGGCCTGCCACGGTACTCAAGAAGCTGTTTAGGTTGACCCAACCGCCGAGAAGAACCCGCACCAAGAACCAAAGCAGTCACAAAAGGAATGCCGTTGCCGGTGGCTGAACTCACGAACCAACCTGAGCCTCTTCAAGGAAACGGCTACGACAACCGGGATTGCAGAACCAATAATCGGTTCCGTGCAAGGACACATGGGCCGTGTCGATACCCACCATCACCGTCATACCGCAAACCGGATCAACAGCCGACTCAGGAACCTTGACAGGCTCCAACGCAGGAGGCGCTAACCCATCAATACGCACCGCACGCACCACATCAGCGAGGATCGAAAGGGCGATCTCTTCGGCAGTCTTCGCACCAATGTCTAACCCGACAGGCGTTCGGACTGCCGCTCGATCTTCTTCGCAAAGACCAAGCTCAGCGAGCACAGCTTCGCCCCGGGTAGAACTAGCCACCAAACCAATAAAACCAACTTTCGCGTCAAGAGCGACCTTGATGGCCTCGGTCTCATGTCGACCATGACTACAAATGAGCACCGCGATACAACCAGCAACGTCAGGCACTTCGGCACTGCGTTGAACTCTGAAACCCAGGCTCTCCGCAAACAACTCAACAGCAAGCGCAATCGGGCTGTTGCCCACAATGGCGAGACCCGGTGCCGGCAGCCTCGGTTCGAGAAAAATCTCAAGCGCCCCACCTGAAAGACACGGGTTGACCACAGTCAAAGAACCATCACTTTCAGGGTAACCATCAGCCCCCTGCGGCAAAATACGCAACAACAAAGTGTCCCCCGACTCAAGCAAAGGCACCGCCGCAAGCCGCACCGAACCCTCAGCACACTGCCCGCCCACAAACCCCTCAATTGAACCATCAGCTAAGACAATGGCCGAATCGCCAGGCCGTGCCGAAGTCGGGCACTGTGCTCGCACCACAGTTGCGGCAACAAATGGGGTGCCCGCATTGACCAACTCCGCAGCACGGTTGGCCCGAAAAGCCGAGGTATGCATCAAGATCAGATCGGCGGTGTATGGTTACCCTGCATCGTCTCCCAAACACGTGAGGGAGTCAGCGGCATATCCGCATGACGCACACCGAACGGCTTCAAGGCATCAACTATGGCGTTCACGATCGCCGGGGGCGAACCGACAGTAGCCGATTCGCCGATACCTTTAGCTCCAATCGGATGATGCGGCGATGGGGTCACAGTGTGCCCCGTCTCCCAATCAGGAGTTTCCAAAGCGGTGGGGATTAGGTAATCCATAAGGGAACTAGATGTGCAGTTGCCGTCCTCATCGAAACCAATGATTTCCATCAACGCCATACCGACACCATCAGCTAGACCACCATGAACTTGACCCTCAACGATCATCGGGTTGATTTGCGTGCCGCAATCGTCAACTGCGATAAAGCGGCGCACCTTCACCACCGCAGTACCGGGGTCAACGTCAACCACGCAAATATACGCACCGAACGGGTACGTCAGGTTCTCGGGGTTGTAACAGATTTGCGCTTCAAGGCCACCCTCAATACCGTCTGGTAGATCACCCGCCCCATGAGCTTTCATGGCTATTTCTTGAATGGTCACAGACTTGGACGGGTCACCCTTCACCGAGAAAGCACCCTTGGTCCATTCCAGATCAGCAACAGAAACCTCAAGCATTCCCGAAGCAATAATCTGGGCTTTGTCGCGAACCTTACGGGTAACCATCGCCGCCGCAGCACCCGAAACCGGTGTAGAACGGCTGCCATACGTGCCCAAACCAAAGGGCGTATTATCGGTGTCTCCATGGATGACTTCAATGTCTTCAGGTGGGATACCAATCTCCTCAGACACGATCTGAGCAAAAGTAGTTTCGTGGCCTTGACCCTGGGTCTTGACCGAAAGCCGGACGATGGCTTTACCAGTTGGATGAACACGAAGTTCGCAGCCGTCAGCCATACCAAGACCCAAAATATCCATATCTTTACGGGGGCCGGCACCAACAGCTTCAGTGAAAAACGCCACACCAATCCCCATCAACTCACCCCGAGCGCGCCGCTCAACTTGCTCACGACGCAATTCGGCGTAACCCGCCATGTCCATCGCTTTGCGCATCGCCGGTTCGTAATTTCCTGAGTCATAAACCCAACCAGTCTTGGTTTCATACGGGAACTGTTCAGGTTTGATGAAGTTCTTCAAGCGCAGTTCAGCGGGATCCATATCAAGTTCGTAAGCCAAACAATCCACGATCCGCTCAACCAAATAAACCGCTTCAGTAATACGGAACGAACACGCATAAGCCACACCACCGGGAGCCTTATTCGTATACACGGCGGTCATCTTGGCATGAGCCGCTTCAAGATCATAACTACCGGTGAAAACCCCGAAAAACCCTGCGGGATACTTCACCGGAGCGGCAACACCGTTGAAAGCGCCGTGATCAGCCAACACATTGGTGCGTATCGCCAAGATTCGGCCATCTTTGGTGGCAGCAATATCAGCCTTCATCACATAGTCACGAGCAAAACCGGTGCTCACCAGATTCTCGGTGCGGTCTTCCATCCATTTCACGGGTTTACCAATAACCAGCGAGGCGACAATAGCGCACACGTAACCCGGGTAAATCGGCACTTTATTCCCGAAACCGCCACCAATATCAGGCGCGATCACCCTAATTTTGTGCTCAGGGAGACCAGCCACAAGCGCATACACCGTACGATGAGCGTGCGGTGCCTGCGTGGTACACCACAACGTGACCTGACCCGACACCCGTTCAACATTCGCCCCGCAACCACAAGTCCCCATAGGTGCCGGATGAACCCTCGGATAAACGATTTCTTCACTCACCACCACATCAGCGCGTTCAAACACCTCATTGGTTGCCGCTTCATCACCGGTTTCCCAGTCGAAGATGTGGTTGTCTGCTTTGTTCTCAAGATCGTCACGGATGACTGGTGAATCTTGGTCGAGTGCGCTGCGCACATCAACTACCGGATCAATCCAGTCGTAATCCACTTCAATCAACTCCAGCGCATCACGGGCGCTGTAGCGGTCTGTGGCCACAACGAACGCAACTTCTTGATGCTGGAAACGAACCTTGTCGGTCGCTAGCACCGCCTGCACATCATTTGAAAGGGTCGGCATCCAAGCGAGCCCTTGAGCAGCGAGGTCTTCCCCAGTGATGACCGCTACCACATTGGGGTGGGCCTCCGCAGCGGACTTGTCGATGCTGACAATACGGGCGTGCGCCACCGGCGACCTAAGGATCGCCAAGTGCAACATACCGGGCAGCGAGACATCATCCACGAACTGGCCCATGCCTCTAATCAGCCGCGGGTCCTCCTTGCGGAGCAACCGACCGAAACCAATAGGCCGTTCGTCTGGCGTTGTTTCTTCTTCGGAAGCGGTAGCGGTATCTGTGGCGGTGGTTGTAGCGGTATCTGTAGCGGTATCTGTGGCGGTGGTTGTAGCGGTTGTTGTCATGATGCGCTCCTAAGCGACACGTTTGTTTCATGGTCAGCCGCCCATTGGATGGAGCGGACGATAGTTGAGTATCCCGTGCAGCGACATATCTGCCCGGAGATCGCCTCACGGATCACCTCTTCGGTGGGGTTGGGGTTCGAGTTGAGCAAGGCCCGGGCTGTGAGCATCATGCCCGGCGTACAGAACCCGCATTGTAAGCCATGGCACTGCATAAACCCTTCCTGAATTGGATCAAGCACACCATCAACTTCTAATCCTTCAACGGTGGTGACCTCGTGCCCACCCGCCATCGCCGCCAACTGAGTACACGACTTCACCGGCTCACCGTCAATTAGCACAACGCAAGTGCCGCAGTTGCTAGTGTCGCAACCCCAATGCGTACCCGTGAGCCCTAGTTGGTCTCGAATGAAGTGGACGAGTAGGTGGCGGGGTTCTATTTCCTCATTAACCTCTGCGCCGTTGACTGTCATGTTGACTTGCATATCAGACTTCCTGTCCTTGTGATCGGGCAACTGCGGTTCGCAGCGCACGGCGGGTAAGTTCTTGAACTAGATGGGTCTTGTAGGCGGCGGTTCCTCGCCCATCAGTTTCTGGGGAACAATTGTTGGCAGCAATCTCACCGACACGTTGAAACAAATCCTCGCTCGGTGTGGCTCCCTTCAACGCTTCAGCCGCTGGTTCAATCGAAGGGGTATTGGAACCCACTGCGGCGAGCCCAACACGCCCATCAACAATGATGCCAGAGTCGATCCACACGGCCGCACCTGCCGACACCACCGCCCAGTCACCCGCACGACGCTCAACCTTCTGATAAGCGCTACCACCTCCAGGCCGCAATGGGATACGAACCTCGGTGAGCATTTCGTTATCCTGCACAGCCGTTTCGTAGGGGCCGACATGGAAATCATGCATCGGGACGACTCTTTGACCTTCGCTTGAGGTGATCACGCAACTCGCATCAAGTGCGGTACACACCGCCGACAAATCCTCGGCCGGATCGGCCTGACATAATGACCCACCGAGCGTGCCACGGTTTCTCACTGTCGGGTCGGCGATCACCCGCTCGGCATCGAGAAAAATCGGGAAGTGTTTGGCTAGAAGATCCGAGTCAAGCAGATCACGATGCCTAGACATAGCACCGATGCACACCTCTGAACCGTTTTCACGAATATAGAAAAGTTCTTCAAGGTCGTTGATGTCGATCAGGTATTTAGGGTTGGCGAGCCGCAACTTCATCATCGGCAGAAGGCTGTGACCTCCAGCGATGAAACGTGCTTCGTCTCCCTTCTGTGAACGGAGCGCTATCGCATGTGCAACGCTAGTCGCTCGCTCATACTCAATGGGTGCTGGTACTTGCATAAGTCTCCCGGGGTTGTTTTCGTGAGGATGTTAACGCAAAGATAATCTAATGTCAAGCAGTAATCGCCACTAATCGCAAACCAATTCCGCAAAATCAGTTTTCAACATTCTGCAGGGTTTACTGTTGCGGGACTATCTCGTTCTCGTCGAGTCTGTGGCCTAACCTCCAACCGCATTTCTCGAATAAGTTGAAAAAACGTTAGTCAACTGTGTATTTTCAAGGTCGACTTCTTCGTTTCTTTCTCGTGAAACTGCACATTGGCTTGAACTGATGCTACGAGGACGTCCCGTCGTTGCGAAAAAATCGGGTGACAAGTAGCAGTACCGGCTACGCTTGCCGGATTATGGCGACGGTCACCGGATACCTGCCCCCGCTAGGTTCGCGAGAGGAGTTCGTCGATCACCTTGAGGGCTACACCGAGCCCACTGTCGAGGAACTCCAAGACGGCAACCTGAACCGCAAGCTGCTCAAGACCTACATGTTGGAGACGGCTCGACGCACTAGCGCCACACCAGAAATGGATTCGGTCTTCCCCGCCCACGTTCACCTGCATCGTCTTGACGACACGCTCTACCGAGTCGAAGACAGTGAGCACCAGGGTCAAGTCGTCGGCCTGCTGGAAGTGCTGGAACGGCGCCATCCGGTCTTGTACACGACGCTTGATGCCGCGATCAGTGCCAAGTGGGTCCGTCATGCCGTGGACCGCAATCCCTGGTTAGACCGACTCTGGCTCTCGTCGCCGATCCTGTTCGAGCTGTGGAACTACGTGAAGCGCACGACCCCCTCCCATCGATACGTGCGCCTCGGTTTCGAGCATGAAGCTTTCTACGAGGCCACACATGGCCTTGATGAAGGCCGTGAAGAAGGAATCGACGAACACGAGTCCGCGAGCGACGATTCGGCTCGGGGCCTGGTCGAGCGCCGCCGGTCACGAGTGACTCTCACGGAGCGGCTCGGCGAACTTCAGTCCAAATTGCCAGAGTTCCTTGATCTCTACGACCCGATGCACTCGATGGTGCAGTTGCAGATCCCCAGCGGAAGTCGCGGCGGGCACCTGCTTTACCACGACGGTCACGCGACGAACCGGAGCGATTCTTTTGTTGAGCACCGCCGAGAGATTGCCAAGGTGCTGAAGCTGTATCGCAATGTCACCGAACACTCCGAGGACCGGCTCTGGTTGGAAACGACCGAAGTCGGCGGCGACGCTTTCACGGTCAAGGGTGCCCCAGTGACGATCCGTTTCAGCAGACCACTCAGCGAGGAGACCTTCGCACGCTTTGTTGATGTCGGCCTGAAACGTCGCACGAGTAGGCTTCGTATCGGCGGGTACATCACTTGGCGTGGACCAACCAAAGTTCACGTGGCCGCGATCGACCGACATCTTTGGCAACCCTTCCTGCTGGAGGCCACGAGCCGGCAACTCACCGCTGTGCTGCCACGCGGCACCTGTGGAAACACGATCCACCGTCTCGTGACCAACGTTCAACGCTGGCTCGATCCGAACGTCAAGGTGTGGCTCGGCGGTGAGTCCTATGAGACGGCCGTAGCGAATTCGATGCAAGACGCCGCATGACCGACGAGTCCACCCTGCTTTCGGATCAAGTCTTCCAACTCAACACCTTCTTGTGGGCGCTTGAAGAGCTTCCAGAAAATTCGATCTTCCCGATATCGACACCAAAGAATTGGTGATCGAACGTATTGAGCAAGCAGACCCCGCCGATCCTTCAGCGAACCTGCGGGCGATCGTCGAGGCGCCACCAACGCTGTTCGACGAACTCCAGCCTTGAGACGGTAAGCGCGGTTGCAGATTGGACTTATGTATCGTTGACCGAACTCGTAGTTCGGCATGCCGCTAGTGTTTGATGTTCGAATGCAGTCTGACTTCATCGCTATCGTCCGCACCGTTCTCCTGACAGTCGTGTTTCCCCTGCGCTTCTGCGGGAGGTTCTGTGAAGCGATGCTCAGTGACGCGGGTGGTACTACGTCGTTTGGTGGGCGCAGGTGACGGTACTTGAGTCACCGGCGGCGGTAGCCGTTCCTGAGCAGGGCAATCTCGTGCGGGTCCGTGACCGGTTCTGGGTGGTCGAGTCTGTGAGGCGATCTACACGGCCGTTGGATCCGATGATTTCGAACGGTCTTGAACATCATCATCTGGTCCGGCTCGTGCCCATCGACGACAAGGGGAGTTCAGAACCACTTGGTGTGTTCTGGGAGACTGAGCCCGGCACGGAGGTTCGTCCTCAGGCCGCACTGCCCGACCCGAGGGACGGGGTAGATGAAGCTGACACGTACGCTGCCTTCCTTGATGCGGCCCGGTGGGGCGCCATCGCCTCGGCTGCCCCGGGGACCTTCCAGTCGCCGTTCCGGGCCGGTATCGACATTGAGGACTATCAGCTCCTTCCGCTGGTCAAGTCGTTGCGGATGCCTCGCGTCAACCTGCTGATCGCTGATGACGTCGGCTTGGGGAAGACGGTCGAAGCCGGTTTGATCGCCCAGGAACTGGTGTTGCGGAACCAGGCTCAGAAGATTCTTGTGGTCTGCCCGCCGAGCCTCTGCCGCAAGTGGCAACGGGAGATGTGTGAACAGTTCGGTCTCGGCTTCGAGATCGTCGACACCGACTACGTGCATACGCTTCGGCGGGAGCGAGGCGTGGGAGTCAACCCGTTCCGCTCGCATCCGCGGCTCATCGTGTCGATGGAGTGGCTCAAGTTCGAGTCGCAGATGCGTTGGTTCGAGGAGTTCCTGCCGCCGGATCCCAACACCTACCCGAGGGCGTTCGATCTGCTCATCGTCGATGAGGCTCACAGGATCGCCCCATCCGCTGTCGGTCGCTACGCCAAGGAATCCCTGCGTACCAAGACCATGCGTCGCCTGACTCCGCATTTTGAGCACCGGTTGTTCCTGACGGCGACTCCGCACAACGGCTATGCCGAATCGTTCCAGGCCCTGCTAGAGATGCTCGACCCCAACCGTTTCACCAAAGGGGTGCAGCCGAGCGAAAGGGAACGCGATGCTGTGATGGTGCGTCGCTTGAAATCGCATCTCCGCACGATGCTGCCTGACGGCGACGCGCGGTTCCCGAGGCGCAGGATCAATGCTATTGAGGTGGTCTTCCCGCCCGAGGAACGCGAACTCTTCGACCTGTTGGATCAGTACACCGCGTTCCGCCGAGATGCGTCAAGCACGCCGAGTGAGCAGGCCGCCTCACGGTTCATTTCGCTGCTGCTCAAGAAGCGGCTGCTGTCGTCGCCAGCTGCGTTCAAGCACACGCTCGACCAACACATCTCGACGCTCAACAAGGCATCCCATCGCATGACCAGCGAGCGGGCCATCAGCGAAGCCGCAGCCGCCCTCGAAGATGAGACCGACGACACCGAAGAGGTATCAGATCAAGAGATTGAGGCTCTGGCGCTGGCCGCGGGAGCGCTGCCCGACTACGACGGCGAGCAGGAACAAGTCGCACTGGCACAGATGCGAGCCCGGTCACTCAACTTCGACTCCGCGGACGGGGTCCTCGAACAGATGCAACAAAAGGCCGACGAGCGCTGGCGCAGAGCCGATTCAAAGACGCAGCGGCTCATGGATTGGATCGGCGAGACCTGCTTCCCGACCGGCGAGTGGAATGACGAGCGGGTGATCGTCTTCACGGAGTACCGCGCCACGCTCAACTATCTCGAAGAGATTCTGACGGCGCCTCACCCGGCTCGGCCCTCTATGGACGGTCGGGTGGAGGTGTTCCACGGAAGCCTCGAATCTGAGGAGCGGGAGCGGATCATCCGCGAGTTCAACTACAACCCTCGCAAGACCACGGTGCGAGTGCTGTTCGCCACCGATGCCGCGTCGGAGGGCATCGACTTGCACCGGGCGTGCCACCGGCTCGTCCATGTGGAAGTGCCGTTCAATCCGAATCGTATGGAGCAGCGCAACGGCCGGATCGATCGCCACGGCCAGAAGTCCGACACCGTCGACATTTTCCATTTCGCTTCGCCGACCGCCGCCGAGGACGACTCTGTCGGACACGACCATTCGTTTCTGCTTCGGCTCGCCCGCAAGGTGGATGACATCCGCGACGATTTGGGATCGGTGTCGTCGGTGCTTGCCGAGCGGATCGAGGCCCGCATGCTGCGAGAGGGAGTCTACGACCTCGACATTGACGCAGAGATTGCGGCGCGGCGGGATCAAGCGCGGGTCGATCTTGAGAAGGTCAAGCAGCAGTTCGCCGCTGACATTGCCCGGGTGCGAGATCAGTACCGAACCAGCGCCGAAGAGCTTGCGCTCAACCCTGCGAGTGTTCAGCGGGCCGTGCAGGTGGCGCTCAGAATCGAGGGCCAGCCCATGCTTCGCGAGTCGAAGCTGGCGCGGGTTGACGGTGACGTTGCGGTGCTTGAGGTCGACGACCTGAGCGGCACCTGGGGTGAGACGCTCGTCGGTCTCCACAACGAGGTTGAGGACTTCCGGTTGCCGGTGACCTTCGATCCAGTCGTGGCGCACGGGCACACCGATGTTGCCTACCTGCACGTCGGCCATCCGTTCGTGGCGCGGTGCCTGCGGACGCTGCGCGCGCAAGTATGGGGCGCGGCCGTGGAGCGCCGAATCAACCGCGCCGCGGTTCGACATGCCCACATTGCGGAGCCGGTCGCGGTCGCCCACGCCCGGGTGGTCGTCAACGGGGCTGACGGTTCGACCCTTGATGAAGTGATAGAACCCGCGGCTGTGCGGGTCGGCGGTCGCCAAGGGCGCTTGAATGTAGGCGAGACCAAGGATGCCGTTGCCGCAGCCACGGTTGAAACGCCAGCGCCTCATGTGCGCGACCGCTATGCCGATCAGTGGCAACGGGTGCAGCCCGCACTCCAAGAAGCTTTGCGGGTCAGGGCGGCGGAGGTGCGTGAGCAGCGTGGCCGGGCGATGGATACCAAGCGAGACCGCGAGGAGAAGCGACTGCGCGGAACTCTTGCTGACCTCCAATCCAGCATCCAGCGACGGCTCGACGAATTGGAGAAATCAGAGAGCGTCGAGCAGCTCCGCTTGTTCGACACCGACGAACGCAGGCAGTTCGATGCCGATGTGCGAGCGCTGCAGCATCGCATCCAGCGGATCGGCGATGATGTTGAGGCGGAAGTCGATGTGCTGCGGCGCCGATATGCCGTGCGCGATGTCAACTGGTTTCCCGTCGCGGTCGAGCTCCTCGTGCCTCTTGTGGGGGGGG
>JAHQYM010000036.1 GCA_024421095.1 Acidimicrobiia bacterium | reverse complement strand
ACCGTCAACCACATCAACCACATCAAACACAGTTCCGATCAAGGCACGAATCTGAGCTGCCGACTCCACAAATGCGACATCCTCAAAGCGACCCTGCACCTTAGCCCACTCCCGACGAACCGGCCCATCAGTAGCCGCAAAGTAATCCTCAAACGAAAGGTGCTGCAACGTCAAAACAAACACCGGCAACCCCGATCCTTGACCCAACTCAGCGAGTTGTTGCAGCAGATATGGGTCGGTGGAACCGGCATCTCCGATCGCTTCAAGGTTCTTTCCGAACTCATCAATGATGAGCAGCAGCGGAGCATCCTTCGCCAAACAGCGAGCGACTTCCACGAGGGCCGCGGGAGAAGGCCCGCGGCGGCGGGCATCGTGCGTTGCGGCATCATCAAGAGCGTCTCGCAGTGATTTTGCTGCAGCGAATCGCTTAACCGACGGGATGGTGCCGTAACGGCGCAGCACGGCCGCGTGCAACGCCCGCAACACAGTGTGACTCAGTGGCTCGCGCTGCGCTGTGACAAGACCTCGATGGAAACCGGATTCGT
The DNA here is from genome assembly GCA_024421095.1 of Acidimicrobiia bacterium. GTDB lineage: Bacteria > Actinomycetota > Acidimicrobiia > Acidimicrobiales > Aldehydirespiratoraceae > VXYK01. Next base: position 19,950 of record JAHQYM010000036.1, on the reverse strand, counting down.
TAGTGCCGTAACGCTCGTGGGCTTGGCTAAACAGTTCACCGACAGTTGGCGAGGCATCGCTAATCAGCCCGAAAGCGACACTTCGGGCTTCGCTAACTGCGCCGCAAGCAGCATCAAGGAGCAAAGCCAGTGAAGACTTACCTGAACCATACGGGCCAGTTAAAGACCAGGCGCCCCCCGCTCCGCCGTGCGCTGCGGTCGTGGCGATCCGCTCCACAACATCAAGCGCACGGGCGGTGACGATATAGCCGTCAAGCGGTTCGAGTTTGGCGGAATCTCGTTCAAGGTTCGCGGAACGGGCAAAACGGTTTTCGACCTTGACCACATCTGCGAGCGTGGCCATCACCGCACTCCTGCGCGCACTTGAAGGATCTGGTTCACATCATCAAGTTGATTGTCGGCCGGTTGGTCTCCTTCGGGGCCTGCACAAACCACAGAATTAGACGTGTTGAAGTAGTCATCAAGAAGCAGCGTAGCAACCTTGGCGGGGTCTTCGCTCCAAGCGAGTTGTGTTGCACCCGTTGGTGACGTGAGGCTCAACGCCGCGGTTCGTTCAATGGTCGGTTCGATGGCAGCACGCAGCTCGTCTTCGTTGAGTTTGAAAGCCAACCCAGGAGCGCCCGGCTCTCGGCTAACACGGTTGAGGGTCACTGTGTTGCCGCCGGTGCCGGCTCGTGAAACATAGTCGAGCACTGCGTGGCACACAACGGCCGACGGCAAGGTTGCTTTAGGGCCAAGCGTGAAACGGTATCTACCCGTTGCTGCCAGTCGGCTAATCAGGTTCAGTTCGCGCAGCGGACAGTCTAAAAGGTCTTCAACGCTCGCACGTCGCGAAGAATCCGTTGGGGCATACGTGCGAAGTAATACGCTTAGGTCTTTCTTCACTGAAGAACGATGCGGTTTCGACCAGTCGGCGACTGCTTCAAGCAAGACCTCCGATGTTGTTTCAAGGTCTTCTTCGGAGAACTCGACTGCTTGGAATTCGTTGAACGCCAACCACCAAACGGGGAGGTTGGACGGCGCTGCCAAGAGCCGCCAATGTAACAACCATAAGGTGCCCGGGTCTTCCATGTAACGATCCCAACCACGCTCACCAAACAAGGCATTGCCAAATCGGGTCGGTACGTGACCCGCAGCGCGGCGACTGTGAGACTTCGGGCGGGGCGTAATTAGCTTCGCTGCGAGACCCCAGAACCTTATTGACCGCACCATGTTCTTGCCAACGCCGAGCACAACCGGCGCTTCTTGAGCGTTGAAGACATGGGGATCACGAGCGACCGCTGAGAAAGCCTTGCGAAACCAGCCGTAGCGAGGGTGGAACGTCTCGTGGCGAGCAAATGTGGGCTTCGCTGCTTCCAGCAATCGCATTTAGCTACTCTCCTGGGTCATCACACGAACATACTCTACGGCTGTGACAGTGGCTTTGATTGCCGCATCAATGTGTGAATCTGTGGTGAAGCGTCCCAGGCTAAACCTAATCGACTCAAACGCGGCAGCGCGTGAGACCCCCATAGCCACCAACACCTCAGACGGTTCGATCGACCCCGAACTGCAAGCGCTACCAGTCGATACGGCCACTGGGTCCATGTTGGTTGCTACCGCCTCTGCGTTGGCACCCTCGAAGCGCAGATTGGCGGTGTTGGGAAGGCGGCGAGCGCTGTCTCCGTTGGTGTGGACACCCGAGAGTTTGTCGGCGAGTGCAGCGACTAGACGGTCACGCAGACCGGCGACACGAACAGCTTCGGTCTCCCGTTCTTCTTTTGCAATGCGGGCAGCTTCGCCGAAACCTACCGCACCGGCAACGTTGCAAGACCCCGACCTTAATCCTTGCTCGTGGCCGCCCCCATGTATGAGCGGTTGTAGTTGGCGCAGGCTAGCGCGGGTGCCAATCAATGCTCCAACACCGTTTGGTCCACATATTTTGTGACCACTGAGCGAAACAAAGTCGGCTTGCGCGTCAGTGAGGTGGAACGCCCGGCGGCCAACATACTGGGTGGCATCGCAGTGAAACAATGCACCGACCGCATGTACCCGTTGCGCTATTTCGGCAACTGGATTGGTCACGCCAGTCTCGCTGTTGGCAGCCATCACCGACACGAGACGAACATCGGTGTCAACTAGCGCGGCGACTGTTTCGGGGTCGACGTAGCCCCCTCGGGTTACGGGAATGAAACCGACCGTGGCGAGCCCTTGTTTACTGAGCCAGCGAGCAGTTTGCAGCACCGAAGCGTGTTCAACCGCAGACACTAAGATTCGTGGCCGGTCAAGCGGCGCGCCTTGTGCCACGCCCTGCAGCACGAGGTTATTTGCTTCTGTTGCGCTGGCCGTGAGCAGTACGTGCGAAGCGTTAGCGCCGACGAGCGCAGCAATGTGCTCACGTGCTTGTGAAACAGCCGCCGCTTGGTGTCGCCCGAAACGATGCACTGATGAAGCATTGCCAATCCCATTGATGAGCGTCGGCCACATAACCTCGGCAACGCGAGGGTCAAGAGGCGAGGAACCGTTGTAATCGAGGTAAACCTTCACCCCTTGATTATAGTGCGCTGGTTGAACCCGCTGAATCTGTTGAAATTACCCATGCGGCAGTGTCGGTTGGGAGTTGCCCGTTGATTAGCGCAGCCGAGGTCAACAGCACCTTTCCAACGGGAACATCGATTGGTGCAATGCCCATATTGACAATACAGACGAAGCTGTTGCCGCGTTGAAAGGCGAGCACGTTCTTCCCCATGTCGAGCATCTCGAAGGTGTCAGTATCGTTAAGCCAGGCTTTTCGTAGAGCCAGCGCTTGTCTATATAAAGACAGTGAAGACTGCGGGTCGTCGGTCTGTGCTGCGACTGCGTAATGCGCGAACTCTGCTGGCTGTGGTAACCAAGGGGCGTTTCGGCCGAACCCGAGTGAGGGGCCGCTAACTTCCCAAGGGATTGGTACACGGCAACCGTCGCGGCCTCTGAGCATCTGGCCAGAAAGTTGGTAGGTGGGGTCGTCGATCATCTCAGTCGGTAAGTTCAACACTTCGGGGAGGCCAAGTTCTTCGCCTTGATACAAATAGGCCGATCCCGGTAACGAAAGTGTGAGCAACGCGGCTGCTCGTGCCCGCCTTGCACCCAGAACCGCATCTAGGGGTGCTTTGCAGGGTTGTGACGGCCAACGCCGCCAGTCGGTTTTGGGTGGCAAACCTAACCGAGTGCTTTGACGCATCACGTCGTGGTTCGACATTACCCAAGTAGAAGTCGAACCCTGTGTGGCAACTCGTGCATGTGAATCAAAGATATTCTGGGCCAGTTCGGAGGCATTCCAATCGCTTTCCAGAAAGTCCATATTGAATGCGTGGTGGTATTCGTCTTCGCGAATATACAGCGGAAGCCGTTCGGGACGCACCCATGCTTCTGCAACGAGGATGCGGTCGCCGTATTTGTCGACGATTGACCGCCAACGACGCACAACTTCATGTAACTCGTCTCGATCCCAGAAAGGATGGTTTGCGTACGGGCGTTGTGCATGATCTGGTGTTTGCGGGTGGGGCGATCCAACTGAACCGTGATTTGTGTCGGGGAAGCCTCGGTCTTTGCAAAGGCCGTGGGCAACGTCCACTCGGAATCCGTCTACCCCGAGTTCGAGCCAAAATTCTAAGATCGATTCGAATTCTTGCTGGACTTGTTGATTATGCCAGTTGAGGTCTGGTTGACTAACATCAAAAAGGTGCAGATACCATTGCCCGTCGGCGCTGCGTTCCCAAGCTGGACCACCGAATGCACTAGTCCAGTTCGTGGGGGGTTTTGAGCCATCTGCCCCATGTCCATCGCGGAAAATGTAACGATCCCGCACCGGGTGATTTGGGGGTGCTGCCATCGCTTCTTGGAACCACGGGTGATGCATTGACGTATGGTTCGGGACTAAGTCAACAATGATGCGCATCTTCTGAGCGTGGACATCTTTGATGAGAAGTTCTGCATCAGCAAGCGTGCCATACAACGGGTTTATTTCCCGGTGATTGGTTATGTCGAAACCACCGTCTAGCAAAGGTGATGCATACCAGGGGCCTACCCAGATCGCATCAACACCCAAGTCGGCGAGGTACGGCAAACGGCTTCGTAAACCGCTGATGTCGCCGGTGCCGTCAGCGTTTCCGTCTGCAAACGAACGCAAATAGACTTGATAAACAACTGCCCCACGCCACCAAGAGTTAGTTTTTGGATTTGTTGCGGTTGCCTTCATCCTTTTACCGCGCCCGCCAACAAACCGCGCACGAAATAGCGTTGCAATGCAAAAAACACTGCCACGGGTACCACCATTGAAATCATCCCGGCAGCAGTCAACAAGTGGTAAGACTGACCTCTCGTGCCGGTCAACGTTGCTAAATGCCGCACAATTGGAGCGTTGTCTCTGCCCGCGAAAATCAGCGCAATAAGGTAATCGTTCCAAATCCACATGAACTGGAAAATAGCCACCGAAGCTAACGCTGGAACCGACAATGGCACAACTAACCTCAAGAATATAGTGGCGTGCCCAGCACCGTCAACTCGTGCCGCTTCTATCACATCTCTTGGTAATCCAGATACGAAAGTCTTGAGAATAAAGACAACTAGCGGTAACCCAAAAGCAGTGTGAGCAATCCACACGCCGTAGACTTTGCCGGTCAAGTTTAGGTCGGGAACTATTGTCACCGAACCAATGTGTGCCCCTCCTGAAAACAACTGCAGCAGAGGGATCAGCGCCATTTGCAGAGGCACCATCAACAATCCCACAATACCCACGAAAACCCAGTCTCGGCCTTTGAATTTCATCCATGACAGTGCGTACGCTGCCAATAAACCGAGCCCCACCGAAAGGATTACCGAAGGCACCGTAATCTGCACCGAGTTCAAAAAGAATTTCCAGAGGTCGTCTTGCCCCGGGCCAGAAGACAATACTTGCCGGTAATTGTCTAAAGTGACACCGGGATCAAAAAACCAGTTCCACCACCCGGATGTTTTCACATCAATCTCTGGTCGGAACGAAGATATAAAGATACCGAAAGTTGGGATTGTCCATAAAAATACCAACAAATACACGAGTGCTTGACCAGGTTTGCTGGTCAGCGTGGCAGCCGCAGATTGGCCGATAGAACCCTTGCCGATAGAACCCTTTTGGCGTTTCGTTCTGAGTTTCATGAACCTAACATCTCCTCGGCTCGAGCTTGGGCACGACGGTTGATTATCATGACTGGTATAACCAACGCGAAAATCACCACCGCGAGGGTTGCTCCCAACCCTCCACGACCTTGCACGAATAGGGTTACGTAAAATTCGTTGGCTATCGTGCTGGTTCCAAACCGTCCGCCAGTTGTGGCGGCCACAATATCGAACGCCTTGAGCCCGGCAATTGTCACGAGCGTAGCCACGGTTACAATGGTGGAACGTATGTATGGTAATGTCACCTTGTAAAACGTTTGTGTCGCTGTGGCCCCGTCTACCTTCGCTGCTTCCAACAAGGATGTCGGCACGCCTTTGATCGCCGCTGAGAAAATCACGGTAGCGATGCCAGCTTGACCCCAAATAAACACCACGATTAGCAGGAAGGTATTTACTCCGGGAGCGGTATCGGGTGGATCAACTCCACCTAACCCTCGTTCCAAGAGCCAGAGCCGGTCGCCGCTTCCACCTAGACTGTCGGGCAAACCTGGAACCCAACCGGTGACCTGATTTAGTAAGCCAACATCGAATGGCGGGCCAGCGTAAACAAACCCCCAAATCAAGCCGGTACCAACCAAGGAAATCGCTCCAGGTAGGAAAATTGCCGACTTCACCGCACTTTCGGTGCGCATCCCGTCAGCAAATCGAGCTAAGGCCAAGCCAACCACCACTGTTACGACTGTGCCGACCAAGACCCAGCTAAAGCTATTGAATACTGTTAGCCGTGTTCCCTCGTTAGTGAAAACCTCAAGGTAATTGCTGAACCCCACGAATGCTGAACTGCGGTCATCAAGAAAACTCAAGTAGATAGTTCGTAAAGCTGGGATCAACAACCCAACTGTCACCGCGATTGCTGTGGGGAACAGAAAAACCCAAGCTCGGGCACCTTCTCTCCAACGTTTGGGTAAGCGGCCGACGAGCCAATACATGATCGCCAGAAACCCAACGAGCACGCTCAGCGCTATCACCGAGATTACGATTGCTGAAAATACTTCGGTCATGTCTTTACTTGCTCCTCCTTTCACGATTCACAAAATGCATGTTGCGGTAACTGAGTTCTTGGTGGAGGCCGGTGCGGCCGACCTCCACCAAGTGCTGGCGTCGGTTAACTGAGAGGGGCCCGTTATCGAGGCCAGCTAGCTTCGACGTTGTCGACAAAGTCTTCGGTGCTGCCACCAATTACCCAGTCGGTAACCTCTGTCCAAAATGTTCCCGCGCCCACTGCGCCCGGCATCAGGTCCGAAGCGTCGAACCGGAACACATCGGCTCCGAGTTGCAGTTCAGCCAAGGTTGAGTTGAACGGGTCGCTATAGACATTTACGTCAAGGTCAACGTGGGGAACTAAATCTGCCCGAGAGATAGCAATTTCGGTCATGTAGTCGAGCGATCCCGTGTAGGCGATGACATCAAACGTTTCTGCTTTGTCGGTTGTTGCTGCATACACATCACCACCACCGAGCAGGTAGTCGGGGCCACCCGCCGGGCTAGGTAGATAGAACACGCTCACATCACCGTCTTCGCCGAAGGTTGTACCTTCGGGCCAACTGCCGTAAAAGAAGTTCGCTTGGCGATGCATGTAGCAATTGCCTTCCAAGATAGGCAGGCCACCGTCTTGGAACCTAGTGGTGGCGATTGCCTTAACTAGATTTTCGCCGCCTAGGTAGTCGGGGTTCTTGACGTATGAACCGACCGCCTCAACCACTTCAACAACGCGTGGATCGTTGAAGGCCATTTCATGGCTAATCCATTGATCATAGACATCTTCCCCATGCAATCTCAACATGAAGTCTTCCATCCAGTCGGTGAGTACCCAACCAGTAGCAACACCAGATTCGGCTCCGATACACCAAGCGGTGCCACCATCTGCCGCTATTTGATCCGACAACGATTTCAGATCTTCAAGACTTGTGGGAACCGTGTATCCACCGGCCGCGAAGGCGCTTGGGCTGTACCAAACCAACGATTTGATGTTTGACCGAGCTGGTAGCGCATAAACCACGTCATCTACGGTGCCGTATGCGTCCCAACCGCTGATGTAATCCGTTGTTAGTCGAGCCGCCACATGGTTGGGTAGAGGGAACAAGAAATCTTGACGAGCGTGTTGAGCCATCAACCCGGGTTGTGGGTAGTTGACCACATCAGGTGGGTTGCCGCCCTGGAGGCGGACATTGATCTCAGTCTCGAACTGGTCTGTTCCTTCCCATACGACTTCGACACCGGTGCAATCCACGAGCGGTTGGTAGGCCGCGATGTAATCGGCGATCGGTGTTGAGTTCGCAGAATCTCGAACTGGCGAGAATATGGTGACGGTTTTGCCAGCGTGTTGCTGTTCGCAGATTATGTCGCCATCCATGAGGCTGCTCATGGTGTTGTCAGTCATTTGATCTGGTGCGGTGGTGGGCGATTGTTCAACTGGGGCTGCGGTCGTTGTTGGTGACGCATTTCCAGTTGAGTCGTCGCTGCCGCAAGCGACAGCGAATAGTAATAGTGCAGTGCATAGTGCAGTTGCTTTGGTTGTTCGGGTGAACATACATTCCTCCTTTATCGAAACGTTTCGATAGAATATACGATTAATCTGCGGCGCGCAAGTCTTTTCTGAAATAAATCAAAACTGGGCCGCAGGTCAGTAGTTGGTTTACTTGCTCATAAGGGGAAACGTGGCGCTGCTGTGGTGGTACGTTCGTTCAGTTTGCTGGGCAGCAAGATCTGCGTGACATCCGTTGTGGAACTGTCAAGAGAGTCAATTAAGGTCAAGACCCCAAGTTGGCCCAGCTCTTTAGGGTCGTGCGTTATCGTTGTCAACTGCGGCCAAATCGTCTCGGTAACCCTCGTTGAAATCAACAACCCAAGCACCGAAACGTAGTCGGGGACTGGTGTTTGCATGGCTTGCAAAATGCTGCGGATGCCCACAACCGCGCTGTCACCAAGTGCCAGCAAAGCGGTGACCGAGGGGTCTTTTAGCACATCAATCATCACAGTTTCTAGAGCCTTTGCATTGGGATCAGAATAGGCCGAGCGGAGATTGATACCTAGTTGCTTTGTGGCTGCTTCCAAGGCCTCATGGACGCGCAACACGATCCCGAATCCCGCTTGATGTGCGCTGTTTGACGGGCCTATGTAGTCCACATTGGTGTGGCCGAGGCGCGCCAGATAGGCGATTGCCGCATCGGCAGCCTGTGCAGCATCGCTGTCTACATAAAGGCAGTCCGCGGGATTTTCGTTGCGACCAATCATCACTAGCGGCACCGCGGCTTCTTGAAGGGCTTGGACTCGGGTGTCGTGGAGGCGCACCGAAAGCAATAGCGCGCCGTCCAACAGTCCACGCCGCATCAAATCTTGCAAACCTTTAGTCTCCCCGGCAGGTTCTGTCCACAACACCAAATGAAAGCCGCGATCACGGGCGGTTTCGGCCGCGGCCACGATTATGTCGAACGTAAAGGAATCGCTAATCGCTTCATCTGTTGGAAGCAGCAGCGCAAGAAATCCGGTGCGGCTGCCGGCAAGCCCTTGGGCCATCACATTGGGTTGGTAGTTCAGTTGCTCGACAGCCCACAGCACCCGTTCTCGGGTGGAATTCGATATTGGCCGCGTTCGGCTCAAGGTATACGACACGGTGCTCACTGAGACACCGGCCAACTTTGCTACATCGGTTATTCCCGCCACGTTTATTCGGGTTCTCTTTTTGCATCGGTTTGGTGATTCAGTTGCGCTTCGAAACGTTGCAACTGTCTTTTCACTGCTTTGGTTGACCCCCCGCCGTGAGTGTTGCGGCGGTTCGCTGATGTTTTCGGATCAAGCAATTTGGCTGCTTCGGGACCTAATTTGTTGTGAGCAGTAACCAACTCCACGAAAGTGCTTTCACCAGCAACCGCGCGCCGCACCAAATCACCTACCACCTCATGCGCTTGACGAAAGGCCAAGCCCCGCTCAACTAACCACTCGGCGAGGTCGGTAGCCGCAGCGTAAGGAGAATCCGCTACCGCAGCCATGCGTTCGGTGTCGAACACCAATGTGTCCAACATGCCGCGCAGAGCCGAAATTGTCAACAACACCGTGTCGACCGCATCAAAGATTGGTTCTTTGTCTTCTTGAAGGTCTTTGTTGTAGGTCAGAGGCAAACCTTTGAGTGTCGCCAAAAAACCGCTTAGATGACCGATTAGACGGCCCGCCTTACCTCGTGCCAGTTCCGCGATGTCGGGGTTCTTTTTTTGCGGCAACATAGACGAACCAGTCGAGAACGCTTCATCCAAAGTGACGAACCCGAACTCTGTGGATGCCCACAGAATTAGTTCCTCACCAATGCGGCTGAGATGCACACCCAACAAGGCCAACGCAAATAGAGTCTCAGCCACGAAGTCACGGTCACTCACCGCATCAAGGCTGTTGTCGAAAACTCTCGCGAACCCTAACGTCTCTGCACACATTTGAGGATCAAGCGGCAAAGACGAACCAGCCAAAGCACCGGCACCAAGCGGCGACACATCAAGGCGTTCTCGGGCATCTTGGAGCCGACCCACATCCCTAGCGAGCGCCCAACCGTGAGCTAGCAGATGATGAGCCAACATCACCGGTTGGGCCTGTTGGAGGTGCGTGTAACCGGGCAGGTAGGCATCTTCGGTGGTTTCAGAGCGCCGCAACAAAACCATTTGCAACCCAAGCACCTGATTTATTACCTCACCAATAGCCCCTTTAGTCCACAAACGCAGATCAGTAGCAACTTGGTCGTTGCGGCTGCGGCCAGTATGCAATTTTGCGCCGGCTTCGCAAAGCTCACAAACGCGCCGTTCCACTGCGGTGTGAATATCTTCGTCGCTAGCAACAAAGGCAAAATTGCCGTCACGGAACTCGCTGAGAGCCTGTGCAAGTGCCACCAAAATATCGTCACGTTCAGACTCGGTCAGCAACCCTACTTCGCAAAGCATCTGCACATGCGCTCGTGAACCAGCAATGTCTTCTGCAAACATACGTTGGTCAAAGCGCAACGAATCGTTGAGTGCCTGCAAGGCTTCTGCAGGTCCGGCGGAGAACCTACCCTGCCATAAAGTTGCCACTACTCAACCCCGCTTCTGCGCCAGATTACGCAATCGGAGAGCATTAAGTTTGATGAAACCGTGTGCGTCAGCTTGGTCGTAGGCACCTTCGTCCTCGTCGAAAGTGGCGACTTTTTGGTCAAATAAAGAATCATCCGAACGGCGCCCCACAACGTCAACATTGCCTTTGTAGAGCTTCACTCGAACCTCGCCATTGACGAAGCGTTGACTATGGTCAATGGCAACTTGGAGCATTTCACGTTCGGGGCTCCACCAGTAACCGTTGTAAATCAATTCGGCGTATCGCGGCATGAATGTGTCTTTGAGATGGGCAACCTCCCGGTCAAGTGTCAGCGACTCTATCGCACGGTGCGCGCGCAACATTATAGTGCCACCCGGAGTTTCGTAAGCACCACGGCTCTTCATGCCCACGTAACGGTTCTCAACGATGTCGAGACGGCCGATACCGTTAGCTGCGCCAAGTTCGTTGAGTTGCGTCAGCACCAACGCGGCACTTAGCAACTCGCCGTTTATGGCCACAATATCACCCTGCACAAAACTCAAATCAATATACGTGGCTTGGTTCGGGGCTTGTTCGGGGCTGACCGTGTGGCGCCACATCTCCGCTGGTGGCTCAGTCCAAGGATCCTCAAGCGGCCCACCCTCATAGGAAATATGCAAAAGGTTGGCATCCATCGAAAATGGTGACCTCGTGCCGCGAGACATTTCAATCGGTATATCGCGGCTCGCAGCGTACGCCATTAGCGATTCTCGGGAGTTGAGATCCCAGAGGCGCCAAGGAGCGATGACTTTAATGTCGGGTGCCAGGGCGTAAGCCCCGAGTTCAAAACGAACTTGATCGTTGCCCTTGCCGGTAGCGCCGTGGCTAATCGCGTCGGCTTGGTGTTCGGCTGCGATTTCCACAAGCCGTTTAGCGATTAGTGGCCGGGCGATGGAAGTGCCGAGCAGGTATTCGCCTTCATAAATCGTGTTGGCTCGAAACATTGGGTAAACGAAATCGCCAACAAACTCTTCTCTCAGGTCTTCGATATGGATGTTTGCGGCTGGTACCCCCATCGCTAAGGCCTTAGCTCGGGCTGGTTCGACCTCTTCGGGTTGGCCGAGGTCGGCGGTGAATGTGATCACTTCAGCATCGTAAGTTTCACGCAGCCAGTGCAAAATGATGGACGTGTCAAGGCCACCGCTGTAAGCAAGTACAACTTTCATAGGTTCCCCATTCCTGCTAGGTCACGCAAACGGTTTTCGAGATCAGCACCGCCGGTAACTTCGGCTGCCACAATAATTAACGTGTCGTCACCGGCGACGGTGCCGATTATCTCAGTCATGCCGGCACGGTCAAGCGCCGATGCCACCACATGAGCCGAACCCGGCGGGGTGCGCAGTAGCACCAGGTTGGCGGAGTGAGCGATATCGGCGGTCCATTCGCCCAACACTCTACGCAGGTGATCTTCCGGTGCGATGCGGTCGACAGGGTGCTCGGGAATCGCATAGACGGTATCGCCGCCCCCAACTCGAACTTTCACGGCACCTAGTTCAAGCAAATCACGCGAAACGGTTGCTTGTGTGGCACTAAGGTGTTCACGGTTGAGAAGTTCCACTAGTTGGGCTTGGTTAGTGACCGCATGGTCTTTAAGGAGTGCTGCGATGCGGTGCTGTCGGCGGGCTTTGCTCATCGGTTCGCCTCTCTGAGTAGCCACACCAGCAAACCACGTGCTGCATGCATGCGATTAGCGGCTTGAACCCAAACGCGGCTAGCCGCGCCGTCTAGCACATCGTCTGTTACTTCTTCACCTCGATGCGCGGGCAAGCAATGCAGAAAGATCGAGTTGTGCGCCGCGGTGCTCATCAACTTTGCGTCGACCGTGAAACCAGCGAAGTCATTTCTGCGTTGTGCTGCTTGGGTTTCTTGGCCCATTGAAGTCCACGTGTCGGTGTAGACGACGTTGGCACCTTGCACAGCTTGGTGTGGATCATCGAATATTTGCAGCGTTTGTGTGGCTTTGCGAACATTACTGATCCGGGCCAGGGCAGCCTCGTTGAAGCTGTAGCCGGCGGGGCTAGCAATGCGGAACTCCATGCCTGCTAACGTTGCAGCGAGGGCTAAAGAGAACGCCACATTGTTGGCATCACCGACATATGCAACGCTACATCCTCTGAGTTTCCCGAACTCTTGTTGGATGGTGAGCAGATCGGCTAGCGCTTGCATCGGATGGCCGCGGTCACTCAACAGGTTGACCACGGGGACGGCATTCACCGCGGCCATCTGTTCCACCATCGAATGCTGGAAGACTCGGGCTCCGATGGCTGCATGGAAACTAGCCATCGTCCGGGTGATGTCTGCTACAGTTTCACGTTTGCCCAAACCGATTTCTTCGTTGTTGATGTAGACAGGATGGCCGCCTAAAGCAACAACCGCCAGCTCCATTGAATTGCGGGTGCGGGCCGATGGTTTCTCAAAAATCAAGGCCATGGCGCGGTTTGCCAACACCGTGGGCGACGAAGCCGCCGAAGCCAAATGCAACACTTGGTCAAGTTCGGGTTTTGAAAGGTCGTCTATCTCCAAGAAGTGCCGCATCACGGGTCGCCTAAGACACGTCCGATTACAGAGACCGCTTCGTCGATTTCGTTGTCGGAAACGGTAAACGGTGGCGCGATACGCAAGGCGGTCGGGGTGACCCCGTTAAGTATCAACCCTTCATCAAGGCACATCCTTGCAATTTGTGGGGCGGTCCGGCCGGCACGGCCCTCCTCGGTCAGTTCAATAGCCAAGAGCAGTCCACGTCCTCGAATATGCTCAACACCACGCATCTCTGCGAACTGGTCACGAAGCCTGGCCTCTTTGCTTCTCGCTTCGGCGGGGGCATCAATTTCACGGTAGGTGTTGATAGTGGCCCTAGCGGCAGCCAAAGCTAGGGCTTGCCCGGCAAATGTTGAACCGTGATCGCCCGGCCCGAAACTCGCGGCCACCTCATCACGTGCCCACACCGCACCGACCGCTACTCCGTTGGCGATGGCTTTGGCAAGCGTGACCAGGTCGGGTTTGATGTCACTATGTTGATAACCGAACCATTGGCCGGTGCGGCCGAAACCGGTTTGAATTTCGTCCATGATTAGCAAAATCTTGCGTTCATCACATATGCTGCGGACCTGCCTAAGATAACTGTCGCTTGCAGGGTTAACGCCTCCCTCACCTTGAACAGCTTCAAGGATGATCGCCCCCACTTCAGGGGTTAGTGCTCTACCTAAAGCATCTGCATCATCGAATTCAATATGGCGAAAACCCTCGGGTAGTGGTTGGAACGGCTCATGTTTTTCGGGTTGGCCGGTAGCGGCGAGTGTGGCGAGTGTGCGGCCATGAAAAGACCGTAAAGCGCTAAGCACAACGTGACGACCGCGGCGTTGATGTTTGCGCGCTAGTTTGATGGCAGCTTCGTTGGCTTCCGCACCCGAATTCTGGAACAACACTTGGCCCGACCCAGCAGCAATTAGATCATTGATGGCTTCCGCTACTGGTGCTTGGTGCTCGTTGGCAAACAGGTTGGAGGTATGGGTCAGTTTGGCGGCTTGGTCGGTGATGGCTTTGGTGACGTTTGGGTGAGCGTGGCCTAGCGAGGTGACCGCTAGCCCACACAGAAAATCAAGGTATTGCCGACCGTCACGGTCCCACAATTTGGTGCCCTCACCGCGCACAAACAACCGCGGCGGGGAACCGTAGTTGTTCATTATGGGGCTGTGGTCGCCGCTTGCGCCCCAAGCGTTGGCTTGGCTTTCGGTCATGCTTTGTTGCTCACTTGTTCCTTATGGGTCGTGCTGTCGTGATCATTGGTTACCATGGTGCCGATACCAGCATCGGTAAAGAGTTCAAGCAGCAAGACATGCGGGACTCGTCCGTCTAGTAGATGTGCCGATGCGGCACCAGAGTTCACCGCATTCACACACGCACGCACCTTCGGGATCATGCCGCCATAGACGGTGCCGTTGGCGATCAACTCTGCTATTTCGGTGACAGTGGCGCGAGGTACTATTGAAGATGGGTCGCTGGGGTTGGTTAGCAAACCCGCCACATCGGTTAGATAAATCACTTTTTCCGCACCGAGTGCCCCGGCTAGTGCTCCGGCTACGGTGTCGGCGTTGATGTTGTATGCTTGCCCGTTGGTGTCGGCCCCTATTGTTGACACGACAGGTATCATCCGCTCCGCTAGCAACCGTTCAAGGATAGCCGGTTGCACCGAAGCAACATCGCCCACGAAACCTAGGGCTTGGTTCGTTGGCGTTGCGGTGATGAGTCCGCCGTCTTCCCCAGAGACCCCAACCGCGAACGCACCATGCACATTTATCGCACCGACTATGTCTCGGCCGACCTTACCTACAAGCACCATGCGCACCACATCTAGGGTTTCGGCATCGGTGACACGCAACCCGTCGACAAACTCAGATGTTTTCCCGAGGCGTTGTAGATGCGCGCCGATTTGGGGACCTCCGCCATGCACCACCACTGGCCTTAGCCCAACCGAACGCAAAAGCATCACATCTTGTGCGAAGGACGTAGCCAAACAGGGGTCTACCATGGCATGGCCCCCGAACTTGATTACCACAATCGTGTCACGAAACTCTTGGATATAGGGCAAGGCTTCAATCAGTGCTGCGGCGCGGCGTTTCGGAGCAAACCCCCGCTCAGGGAGTTCCTCGGAAATGGAGATTTCGCTAGGTTCAGCCACAACGCCGATGCCACCATCAACCTCAACTTCAAGGTTAAGGTTTTCTGCCTTAGTCGTCTCAAGCTCACTCATGTGCGATATCCAGCGTTGATTTCGATGTAGCCGTGGGTTAGGTCACATGTCCACACGGTTGCACAGCCCGCGCCTACTCCCACATCTACCCTCAGGTCGATTTCGTCACCTTGGAGATATTGTGTGGCTCGTGCTTCGCTGTAACCAGAGTACTTCGCTCCCTCGCAGGCCACTAACTCCTCGCCGATCCAGATCGCCAAACGGTCGCGGTTGGCCTTCTCGCCAGCTTTGCCTACCGCCATCACGATCCGTCCCCAGTTGGCATCTTGCGCGGCCAGCGCGGTTGAAACTAAGGGTGATTCGGCTATAGAACGGGCGATCTTGTGGGCGGCTTGGTTGCTTGCCGCTCCGCTGACGTTGACTTGCACGAACTTGGTTGCACCTTCACCATCACGCACGATCTGTTGCGCTAAGTCCGTTAACACCTGGTCGAGCGCAGTTTGAAATTCGGGCAATCGGGCATCCTCCGGCGATGCGATTTCGTCATCGATTTGTTCTCCGGTGGCAAATAAGAGGACAGAGTCGCTTGTGGAGGTGTCTGAATCTACGGTTATGCGGTTGAAACTAGCGTCTACCGACTTCGACAGGCACCGTTGCAATATGTCGGGTGCGACGGCGAGGTCGGTGAACACGAAAGCCAACATGGTGGCCATATCGGGTGCGATCATGCCGCTACCTTTGGCGATCCCGGCTATGTGCGCGGCAGTTGATTCGATGCGGGCGCTGCTCGCTTTGGGGAACGTGTCGGTTGTGCTGATGGCGGTTGCAGCAGCGTGCCAGGCATCTGTCGTGGCGACATCCAAGTTGTTGACCAACTCAGGTAACTGCTGGCGCAGGATTTCGTCTGGTAGGGGTTCACCAATAACACCGGTGGAGGCGATGTAGACCCGCTGCGTGTCGACCCCTAGTCGCCGTGCAACTACTTCGGCCATGAGTTGCGTGCTGGTGCTACCGGCGGTGCCGGTGAAGGCGTTGGCGTTACCTGAGTTGCAGACAACGGCGCGTGCGGCGCGGTTCTGATGCAAGATATTTTGGCACCATTGCACGGGTGCGGACGGGCATTTTGAGCGGGTGAATGTGGCGGCCACTGTGGTTCCCTCGGCTAGCGCTGCACAGAATAGGTCTGGTGTAGCGTTGCTTTTGAAGCCTGCTGTGTGGGTAGCTAGTTGCACCCCGGCGATGGGGGGCATTTCAGGAAATGCGCTGGGTGCGAGCGGCGAGATTTTGTTGGTGTTGGTCATGGGCTTGTTCGGTTTCTATGCATCGATTGAGGATTCCTAGCCGAACAGGCCAGCTTGAGGCAAACCGGTTCGTTCGAGTAGGCCGAGTGCTAGGTTGGCGCATTGGATGCCTTGCCCAGAGGCACCTTTCACGAGGTTGTCAAGGGCTCCAATGGTTATTACCGTTTGGGTGCGTTCGTCTACCCGTGCGCTGAGGTGTACAGTGTTCGACCCGAGTGTGGCTTTCGTGGACGGTAGCCGCTCATCAACCACGACGAAGGGTTCATTAGCGTAGGTTTGGGCGAGGCACTCTAATGCACTTTGGGTGGTTGCTTTGGTATCGTTGAGCACTCCGTAACAGGTGGCGAGTATCCCTCGGTTCATGGGTGCAAGATGTGGCGTGAACAGTACTTGTGTTGGGATCTGGGTGTAGGTTGCGATCGCTTGTTGGATCTCGGGGGTGTGGCGGTGGTTGAGTAATCCGTATGCCGTAAAGTCCTCGTCTACCGTGCAGAAACTGGTGTTGGCTTGAGCAGTTCGTCCGGCTCCTGAGACACCGCTTGCCGCATCAACAATGATCCCTTGGGGCTTTATTATCTTGGCTTTGACCAACGGTGCTAGTGCTAGCGCTGCGGTTGTGACATAACATCCTGCCACGGCTACCAACTCTGCGCCGGCTAACTCGGCGCGAAACAATTCTGGTAGACCGAAGGCGAACTTGTCGAGCAGGTGCGGGGTTTGGTGTTCTGCGCCGTACCACTGAGGATAAATTTCTGGGTTTCTGAACCGAAAATCTGCGGATAGATCAATGATGTGTTTCACCTTGCCGACTAGTTGCGGAACCAGAACTTGGGCATGGCCGTGAGGTAAACCCATCAGCACGACATCTGCCTTCTCGGTGACGGTGTCTACGAGTTCGGCGTTGTGTGGGATGAAACGCATGTTGCCGTAGGTCGCAGCCAGGTTTGGAAAGAGGTTCGCAACGAGTTCGTCTGCGTGCGTTTGTGCTGTGGCGATTACTACGTTGAGGTTGGGATGGTTGGCGCAGAGCCGTAAGAACTCTGCGCCGGTGAACCCTGAAGCGCCAATAACTGCGACATTGTGCATTCGGGCAGTATAGCCGTTCGTATGTTTATGCAACCCTCTGAAATCTTATTTATTTTTTGGCGTTGAGTCGCCTTGTCGGTGAGCCGGTTAACCGAAGTAACCCGTGGTGGCGAGCACAGTCACCAACGCGATCGCTAGCGAAATCGTGATTCCGATAAACCAATTGGTGTGTTGCAACGGGAACACAGAAAGCGGTGCCGCTGGCCTTATTTTGGTTCGACTTTGGTGAAGAGAGGGTATGCAGCCAACAGCACTAAACTCAACGCGGCAACGCCGTACCAATGGCTTAGGCTCGCAAAACTGCTTATTTCAACGATCTTGCCTGAAACTGAACCCGCCAAAGCACCCGACGCAACCATAAGAAAGTCAGCCGCGCCCTGCACGTTGGCTCTTTCGTGCGAAGCGAAAACCCCAGTAAGCAGTGAACTCCCGGCGATCATCGCGAATGACCAACCCAAACCCACCAAGAACAGTCCGAAAAAAACGCCGATGCTGTCGGCTGGGTCGGTGTGTGATGCTAACTCCGCTCCAACAAACAAGATAATGCCCGCGCTGCCAATCATCACCGTGTTGGATAACCGGTCGACCAACCAGCCGACCATCGGTGCAAAGAAAAACATGCCCACAATGTGAACGCTTATTACCAATCCGATTATCTGTGTTTCGTGGTCGTTTTGCATGTGCAGTGGTGTGACGGTCATTATTGCAACCATTACTGCTTGGCCAATGGCCATAGCCCCAACTGCGATCAAGGCGCTGCGGTTTTGTGCTATTGCCACAAAACTACTTAAGCGGGATTGTTGTGTTGGGTTGGTGGTTGTCTGTTCGAGACTGTTGGCCAAGGTTAAGGGGTCGGGGCGGAGTTGGGTATGCACCACCGCCCCAGCGACAACAAACACCAGCGTGCCCATTAGGTATGGGCCGGCGAGGGTAGGGAGGTTGAGTTGTTCAGCGAACCAACCGGTTGGGCCAAGCGCAACGCTAGGCCCCAGCACCGAACCAATTGATGATGCCCAAACCAACACACCAATGGTGCGCGCCCGGTGATCTGGCAGAGCCAAATCCGCTGCCGCGTAGCGGGCCGCGAGGTTCGTTCCGTTTCCCACTCCGATAGCTAACGCACCAAGCACCAACAGTAGGTACATGTTCGTGAGCACGGCAACGCAGGCAACAAACGAACCAACACCAGCGACCGTCCAGCCAATTAGTAACCCGGGGCGCCTTCCGTGCTTATCCATGTAACGAGCCAGCGATGCAGCCGCAACAGCCCCACCGATGCTAAACATGGTTGCCGCTAATGTGGCTAAGCCGTCACTGCCGGTGATGTCTTTGGCGGCGAGGCTAGTGGCCGCGAACCCGCCGGCCATGCCCATTCCCGCCGGCCCGACAGACAACATTAACACAACCAATGTGCGGCGTTGGATAGTCGCTGTGTTGAGCGCGGTTATGGTCACCGCCGCATAGCCTAATGCTATAAATATCGCTGATGGCTGCGCTTCAACATTGGTATGGGTGCCTTGTCGATCAAGTATGGTAACCGCCTATATGAACGATAGTAACCGCCTATATGAACGCAGCATCCACTACACGTCGGTTGTGGTCGGCGAGAACGGCCAACTTCGCCGATTGCAACGTCGCAACCTCGGATGGAGGTCGCCAACTACCCCACAGATTCATTGCGAAAGCGGCCACTCCTGAACGCAGAGAGTCGGATTGTGCTTGTTGTGTTTGGTGTGACCAATATCACGTTTTTTCTCTTGATGGTGGTTGCTTTCGCCAGTTTTATGGAATAGTTTTGCTTTGTTGAATAAAATCTTGTTCAACGAGTGACTTTCATAATTATTCCCTAGCGCAACACCACCCGCATTGCGGCTGGCTTGTTGCCGTTGTTTTCTGAAAGGTTAACGCTTCCCATGTCATATTTGAACCACCCCTGTCCATCCCCTTTACCTACCTCTCCTAGCAGGTTTTTCGCCTTGTGGTGTAGGGGTCGTGGGTTCGGGCGGTGGGTTTGGCTGTCTCGTGGTGTTGTAGCTTTTTTGGTGGTGGCGTTGGCGGCTGTGGTTGTGCCGTTTGCGCCGTTGACTGCACAGGACGAAGCCGTGTCGGGGTATTTGCCGGGGTCTCTTGACCGGGGTTTCGGGTCTGGTGGTGTGACCGTGTCAAGTTTTTCTCCGAAGGCGAACGAAATCTCTATCCGGCATCGCCAAGGCTTCAGTGTTCGACAAACTTCGTCGGGGTTTGATGATTCCGATGAAGTGTATGCGGCGGCGTTGCAAGGCGACGGTAAGATTGTGGTGGTTGGTCAAGCTGTTACTGACGACCACCATAATATTATACTGGGTCGCTATGATGTGGATGGTTCGTTGGATCCTAGTTGCGCGACCAATGGCTGGCTCTCATACAATCGCAGTAGCGGAGTTATTGCTACTCAGGAGCATGCGTATGCGGTGGCGGTTCAGGGTGACGGCAAGATCGTTGTCGCTGGATGGGGGAGCGATTCCAACGATGGAGAAGTCATTGTGGTGTTGCGTTTCGACGCGGATTGTTCGTTGGACACGACCTTTGATTCTGATGGTGTAGCCACAGTTCATTTCGGCACGGAGGAGG
>JAHQYM010000194.1 GCA_024421095.1 Acidimicrobiia bacterium | reverse complement strand
TGCGTTCGTCGATCAGGTCGGTGTCCTCGCCGGCGTCGGCGAGACGAGCCAGAGCCTCCCGGGTGAAGCTGCCGAGGCGCAGATAACGGTTGGTGATCAGCTCCGCTTGCGGGTGCGACCCGAGCCATTCGCTGCCGCGCCGCAACAGCTTGTCGATCTCGGCGGGGCCGATCCAGTAGTGCTTGCGGTCGTCGAGCACACCGAGCAGGACGTAGAGGTGCTCGAGCGCGCTGCGCACAGTGTGGCGGCCACCGAGCCGAACCGACAGGCACTGGCTGTCGCCCCAATCCGGGTACTGCCCATCCAACGGGATCGGCACCGACTCGACCTCGTACCCCAACGGCTCGAATAGCGCTTCGAGCACCTCTGTGCCGCCCCGCACCGACACCACCGGCAAATCGATCTCCAGGTCGAGGGGTGCAGAGACCAGATCAGGGCGGGTTTCGCAGGTGCCGCTCAACGCGGTGCCGAACAGACGACCGAGGGCGACGCTGAGCATTGACGACGACACGTAGGGCCGATCGTTCACGTAGGGTGCAAGACCCTGGGGTTGACGTGCCTTGGACCCCCGCGCGAGATCAATCGGGTCGACCTCCACCAACAGCGTCGCCGTGCAGCGCTGCGGCGTCGCCTCGGGATAGAAGACATGGGCGCGTCCGAAGCCGACATCGACCGACCGCACCCGGCCAGGGTGCTTGTGCAGCAGGAACCCCAGATCGGTTGCCTCGGGTGTCGTCGATGTGAGCGAAACAAGCATGAACCGTCCATTCAAGCAGATGCCGCACAGTCGAGGCACCCAATTTCCGCAGTTGCGGGCGGCCCGTGCGGAACTCCATCCCCCACGAAGTAATGTGGTGACACCGAGTTGCGACCCAGAAATGATCCTTGAAATCCTATCCTTCAACGCGGCATTGAAATATTGTGATCCTGTGACGCACTAGGGAAGGGTACCCCGCTGATCTCCTAAAGCGTCATCGGAATTGCTCTGGCAACCTAACCTGGCTCTTCGGTTGGTTGGGGTGGGTATGGGAGCGGGTTCGCGTTTGCTTGTTTCAGTTGGATGGCTTGTTGGCATTGGTCTTGGTGTCGTGATGGTGTGTTGTTCGTGCAATATTGTTCAACGGTTTGGATATCGACAACTTGAACTTCCGCGTTCGCGCCGCAACCGTTGATCAATTGTTCATAATATTCTTTATAACGACCGTAGGAACGAGCAGCGTAATAGTTGGGTTGGCTTATCGGGTCGATGATTACCCGGTCACCGGATTTTATCGGGCCGATGTCACCGTTCCAAAGCGTTTTGGTGGTTTGGTCGTAGCGAACTTGGGGGAACGGCAAGCTAAGCAGCACCGAGAGTGGATACCCGTTAGGTTCGGTTGCTTGCCAGGTATCTCCCCAGAGTGCAGTTTGTTGCGTTGACGATGCTGTGGGAAACACCGTAACACAAGGCAGTCTGTCGGAATTGACAGGATCGAACTCCCGAAAATGTACTATGCCTATCAGTCGTCTCAACTCCAACTCCAAGTCGGGGTGGTAGGGAAACATTCCGCTCAATTCAGGCAGCGGAAACGAATCTGTCGGTGGCGGCACTCCACGATCCTGGATTCGGGTAGCGTCCTCAATCTGTTGACACAACCCACTTAGTTCATCAGTAGCCGGGTTCTCGCAATCCGAAAAGCTGAGACCCCCGAAAAGCTCTTCATGGTCCTCGCAATAAGATCTCTCCCATTTCGTACCCGGGTTGTTACAGTTCAACGGAGTCAAACCATCCACATAATGCCACCTCTGAGCAGTGCAACGATTCCAAAATAAATAATCTTCACGCACTCGAAAAGAACCGCTAGTGATGACGCGGTCGCCAGTAACCAGCGCAGTGTCGTTTCTCCAAAGCGTCTCAGTGACATGATCAAGACGAAACTCTGGATAAGTAAGTTCCAAAGCCACACGTTCTACACCTTTACCATATTCATGCATCAAATACACACAAGGCGGTTCAATCACCACAACCCCGGGAACCGCGTCGGCATTCCATTCCGTATTCGGATGGCCTATCCACATACCTGGCATCGAAGGCACCAACCAACTCTCGTTATCTGAGACGTCAGGATACAAAGGCTTCGCGACAGCCACGATGGTTGCTTCATCTACCGGGACGCTGTCCGAAAAGTCAGGAGACAAACGCTTCGCGACAGCCACATCGGTTGCTTCATCTACCGGGGCGCTGTCTGAAACGTCAGGAGACAAAGGCTCTACGACCCCAACTGTTGGCGGTTGCGCCACATCCTGTGTGTCGGACGCGCAACCTGCAGCAACCAAACCCAAACACACAAAAACTACGACGCCAAAACCAACTTGACGGTGCCGCAAACAGTTCAGGACAGGATATAGTTGTTTCCGATTCTTGATCATTCTGGATGCTCATAAGCACTCGGGGACAGCGACTAAATCGAACGGTACCGAACAATCCCACGATTGTCAAGCTAAACTCGGATTTTGGAAATTCGTTCTGATCTGCCGATTGGGGCTGTAGGGTGTTGTGCGCGAGCGCGGAAACGACGAGCGTGCGCGGTCGGGTTACCATCCACATCTTCTCGGGTGTGCCGAGTAGACTTCGAGGTGCATCAAACAACGACCAGTGATCACACACGTTGGTCTTGTCGCTGTTGTGGGTTTGGACGATGGGTCAACCGCCCACCAGTAGGGTCAACGTCCACACCGACGCTACAGTCTCTCGTACGTGCAAGACTTGTATTTGAGTTTGTGCAGATTTGGTAGTCTAAGGGTTGTGGTTGAGTACGTACCCCGCATGGCCGACTCCAGGATCGAGTTCTTGGCCGAGTCGCCTTCGGCGTTGTTCGTCACTGGAGCACGCG
>JAHQYM010000193.1 GCA_024421095.1 Acidimicrobiia bacterium | reverse complement strand
GATCGCCGCTTTGGGCACGATGTAGTCAGCGAACGGGTCTTTGCCGCAGCGTTCCATCAACTCGGTGCGTGCCCCAACCACAGGATCGGCGGGCGAATCGAAAGGTATCTTTTCGATGACTAACAGACTCAGAGCCTCACCGGGGATGTCAACACCTTCCCAGAAGGAGCGCAATGCGATCAAACTGGTAGCCAACTCAGCGCGCATCCGCTCCACTAAAGCGGGTGCAGAGTCATCGTCTTGAGCCAGCAGCGGAATCTGCATGGTGTCGAGTATTGGTCGAGCATGGTCACGCACGAATTCCATCCGTGCACGAGCCGCCATCAGCACCAGGCCCCGACCGTCACTCAACGTCAGCAAACGGGGAATTTCTGAGGCCGCCGAGGTTTTGAACTCTTCCATTAATCTTGCCCGGGGAGCGGGTAGAAAGTCGGTTCGCAGCACCATGTGGTTTTTGGTCAGCCAAGAGAACGGAGTGTCAAGCGAGTGGGTGCTGGCGTTGTCCAATCCCAACGAATTGAGAACGTAGCTGAAACTGTTGCCGACCCTAAGCGTTGCCGAAGTGAGCACAGTTCCACCACGTAGCGACTCCCAGATGCATTGTAGATGATCTGCTACCGAAACCGGGGCGCGTTTCAGTTCCCACTTCCAGCCAATCTCGCAGCCATTCTCGGCATGTTGGATGCCAGCGATAGCAATCCACTCATCAGGGTCTTGAGCCCACAGCACATCACCGATAAGTTTCGCCGCGTCTCGGGCTTGTTTACCCATTCGACTAATGCGATTTTCCAAACGGTAACGCCGATATCCAGGTGCTAGCGACTCGGGCAGGTTCACACCGTTGAGCGCATCAGCCAATTGCATAATGGCATCTTGGAGTGCGCGACCGGCGCCGAGAACCGGTTGTTCGTATTCGGGGTGTCGAGTATCGATGCCTTTCCTTAGTCGATAAGACACTGGATTGGGATCGCTTGGCCCAGCGCCCGTGCGAATCCGTAAGTAATGCACCAAAGCTGAACGGAATTCGCTTAAAGTCGAACGGATTTCTTCGGCTGCGCCACGAATAGCATCCAACGGATCCGCACCTATCGGCCAGCGAGTTGCTCGTGCAATAGTTGTCACCAAGCCGCGGCGACTCGAAGGTTCCCAGATGTTGTCACACAAGTCGACGACGTCGTTGTGTGAGACTTCGCTGGAAAGTGCATCGGTCGCAGAATCCTCCAAGTTGTGCGCCTCATCCAAGATCAGATTGTCGGAACTGTGTAACCAGTCATCCCAAGTCACCAACAGAGCATGATTGAGTACGGCCACCTCAGCTTTCGGGAAAATCTCGCGTACCCGGCGGTAAAAATCTCGCTTGTCTAACGGAGACTGGGGTGGCCCCGCTGGCGACTCGGTCACGCTGAGCATTTTGCGGAATTGGCGCAGGGCGGGAACTCTTTTCTCGATCGCGCCGGTGCGGAGATCGTCCCAATCCCCGGTTCGGGTTTGTGCGACCCATCCGCAAAGAATGGCAAGGACAAGGACCTCGGAATGTCTGATCGCGGGATGCAATCTTTCTTCAGGTGTTGCTGCTGCAACCGCGGTTGTTTCAGCGAGGGTATCTAGTTCACCATCTAACGAATCGAGGCTGATGTAGTTGCTCATTCCCTTAAGCAATGCATATGAAATAGGGCCTAGAACGTCTTTCAGTTCTTCAAGTGTCGTCATTACTTGGTCTTGAAGAACCTTGGAGTGTGGAGCCACGACTACAGGCCGTTGGGCCGCCCGGCCATACATGATCGCGGGAACAAGATACGCTAGGGTCTTGCCCGTTCCAGTGGGCGCTTCAATCAGGCGTTGCCCTCCATATTGCAAAGTGTCGGCAATGAGCGATGCCATCTCGGTTTGTTGTTTACGGGGTTCACGAGTCTGGCCCATCAGCGCGCCGCCCGCTCGGAACATCTCGGTGACGGTCGCAGCGCTAAAAGGTGCTCGCGGCGGCGGTGGTTTCGTAGGCGGATCGGGTAGGGGCACCACGTCTTCAAGCGCGACACGTTCGGTTTGCGACGACAAGAACGCAGCCCACGGATGGTTGCCCGAATTCAGAACCCAACGTTGGAGACGGCGCATCGGGGCATCTTCTTGCATTCTGGCCAATAGTTCCAGCAGCACCCGATATAAGAGCGATGCATCATCAAGCGCGCGATGTTCCCCGCGAGGTTGCTCGCCGAAAAAGCGCGCAGCTAAAGCATCCAAACTCCTACCGTTAGGGGCCTTTGTGCCGTCGATATTGGAGATAATTCCGGTACCCGCTCGGGGGAAGACAATGTGAGCGAGTTCCAAACTGTCGAGACGTTGGTGATCGGGGATCTGTTCGTAGCCGTGTATCTCCTCCCCGAGAGAATCAAGAAGCATAAAATCGTATCCATGTCCATTGTGGGCGATCATCGTGTGGTCGCCCGCAAAACTACGGAAAGAACGCAACGCCTCGGCCTGGGGCGGTGCCAACTCAACCATCTCCTCCGTGATGCCGGTGAGTTCCGTAGTCTTCGGGCGGAGTCGCCTAGAGGGGCGGACTAAGGTCTCAAAACGATCGACCTCATCGCCACCACGAACCAGCACGGCACCGATCTCAATGATCTCATGTTTAGGTGGAAGGGCTTGGTCGGCGTTCGCTTCCAAGTCAAATATCACGCACGCGGGCATTGCCACGAAGCCAGACTAGCCCATTCAACTACCCGAGAAAGGCCAATTGGCAAGTCGAAGCGAGTGTCGAGCCTGCGCGTCCACATGGGAGCGGGGTTGGTGAAGGGTTCTTGCTGGGTCTGTGGGCCTTTCGGCAGGAATTTGCACCCCATTGAGATCAGTCTGTTCGTCCGCCGCACCGGTATTGCGCGCCGCAACCACGAAGCGCACCTCGTGTTCGTACGCG
>JAHQYM010000035.1 GCA_024421095.1 Acidimicrobiia bacterium | reverse complement strand
CCGACTACCACCCGCTGATCGGTTGGTCCAGCGAGGTAGACGGTTTGTGTCTGGCTCTCGGTTTTTCTGGGCACGGCTTGAAACTGTCGCCAGCTATTGGAGAGATGGTAGCCGCAATTGCGCTCGGTAAGGCTCCACCCTTTGATCCGCATCCGTTGCGCCCCAACCGCTACGCCGAAGGTGAACCAATGTTTTGCGCCTACGGACCAAGCGCTCGAGCCTAACCCGTCTGCCCAACAGGCCACAGGACAACCTTATTGCGGGCCGCTTGAGTCGTGGGGGTGGCTTGACAGGTTGGGGTCTAGCGTGTGATAGTCGCTGGCTTCGGCCACAAAAAGGGCATGAACGGTTTCAACACCGGTCGGTGGGTCGAGAGTCCCGGCGGCAATTGATTGGGTTGATGGTCGGTCTTTGGAGCGCCAAAAAAGGCTACTACCGCATTGTGTGCAGGACGCATAAGCAACTTTTGGCTCTTCGGTCGGAACCCACCAACGCAGCAAATCAGTACCCTGATCGAGTACTAGTGCTTCAGCTGCAGCGTTCGTGGCCGCCATAAAGTGCCCTGTCCAACGACGGCACCGTTTGCAGTGGCAGTTGATAACCGGCCTCAACGGACCGTCCACAGTGAACCGCACCCCGCCGCAAGCGCACCGCCCGGTTACGGTCAACTCAACTCCAAGGATAGGGCGAGTTGCTTACCGGGTGCAGGTCGCCGTTGGCGTAACGTGACCACCGAAACGGAGCCAACAACGTTTGTGGTGAATCCAAGAGTTCTTTGGCAACCAATGCTCCAACTCCGATCATCTTGTAACCGTGGTTAGAATCAGCGATGAAGTAGACGTTGTCGCAAAAGCGGTCGAACACCGGGAAGTTATCGGGTGTGAAACTGCCGATACCGCCAGATGGTTCATGGCTCATCAAATGACTCATGCCTTCAAAACGTTTCTGGCAATGCGCCAATGCTGCAGTCCATGTCCTATAAAAATCTGCACCGACAATAAAGTCGGGCGAATCAGGGCCATATGGGTCAACGGCAACTTCTGATGAAGGTTTGTCTACCACGTAAGGTATGTAACCGCCTTGCACACCACCAAAGTTGAAATCTGGCTTGTAATACACGCCCCAAGGCCCTTCGGTAACCAAACCGTCAGCATCATAAAGCGGCGCATCTGTGTCTATATGCACAACGGGGCACATTTCGCCAGAATTGTCAACCAAGAAACCTGGGTCTACCGCGAGTGTGCCTTCCTGTAGACACATATATGTCCAGGTAGGCAATTGATGAATCTGCCGATCTGTGCCCAACACTTCAGTGGTGACCGGCAAGTCAAGCATCGCCCAAATGTGTTGCACCCAAGGCCCTACTGCCACAACGATTTGCTCACAGTCAACCGATCCTTCACTGGTTTGAACCGCAGTTACCGCCCCGGCAGCGTCACGCCGAAAACCAGTTACCGAAACTCCGCTCACGACTCGCACACCCTCGGTTTCAGCCTTACCCAAGAGGCCTTTCAGCGAGGCCATGTTGTTGGCATAACCGCCACGGTGTTCATGCAGCACGCTCGTTATCCCTTGCGCTTGCCAGTCATCAAAAATGTTTAACATATAGTTGCGTGAGGAATCACTTCCTTCCACAAAAGTTGAGGCGTAACCAATGTTGCTTTGCTGTTCATGAATCGAAGCCACATCTTCACGCATCGCTTCGTGGCTAATCTGCAAATACCCGACTGGGTGATAAGAAAACGCTTCAGCATCGCTTTCCCAAACGTCAACCGAATGCGCCATCAACTCTCGCATGGCAGGCTGAAAATAGTTGTTGCGAACAACACCGCAAGCAATACCTGATGCGCCGGCACCAACACCGGTTTTGTCTATCACAAGCACATCAGAACCCGATCCGCGCCCCGCCAACCGCAGGTCACGAGCTAAGTTCCAAGCCGTAGACAAACCATGAATACCAGCACCGATAATCACATAGCGAGCGCTTCTCGGAAGAGTCATATTTGCTTTTGCTCCTTGGGACTTTTGGTCTTTTTGACAGTGTTGTTGGCAGTATTTGCTAATGCGGGTTGATTAATGCGCTTGTGGTGCTGACCAACCCTCAAGTTCGGTTGGTTTCCAGTTCTCGCCCACAATGCGCGATTTGTCCACCCATGGCCCGAGTTCAACTTGTGGGAACTTGCAGTGGATGTCTTTCAAGCTGATGCCATAGGAATTGCCGTCCACAAGATGTTTGATTAGCACCTTGCGGGCGATGTCGTCTTCTTGACCTTGAGGAATGTCGAAATAGATCTTTAGAAAAGAGTTGGAATAGCGGTCGAACACCGCCGGTATTCCGTCTTCTTCTAGCAAGGTTATATCTTCCAGCCAGTTGATGTCTGGCCCAGGTGTGGCTGCCAGCAAATCAATGTCGGCGACCAGCGTGATGTCTTCTTGATATGGGAAACGTTTACCAGCTAGCACTTCCGCATCAATCGCCACCGTGCGGACTTCGCTGGGGTTTTCGCCGCTACTCGCAGAACCAGCCATCTCAGATACCTCCATGCAGAGTGTGTTTGTCAAACATTGCCCGAATTTCAGCGAGGGTGTTTTCCTCGGTGACACCAGGAATGTAGTTGCTGCCAGCCAAAGGCACTTTGGCCATCGCAGCCGCTTCATAGGTGAGCGCGGCCAAGTCTTCAGGTTCCAGAGAATGGATATCAGTCTTGCCGCAAGCCCGAGCCAACATTTGCACTTCCATCGTCAAAGTAATCAAAAAGTTGTAGACCCGTAGCGCTGCTTCATCAACATCCAGGCGCTTACGCAACTCCACGTCTTGGGTCGCGATGCCCACCGGACAGCGCCCGGTGTGGCAGTGATAGCATTCGCCGGCGGGCACCCCTATTGTGCCCTCAAAGTCGGTGACACCAGGGAGCTCTTTGTTGCAGTTGAGCGCCATCAACGCTGCAGTGCCGATTGCGATTGCATCCGCGCCGAGCGCTAGGCACTTGGCCACATCACCGCCATTGCGAATACCGCCGGCTACTACCAAATCAATTTCATCGGCGAGCCCCACATCTTCTAAAGCGCGGCGGGCTTCGGGGATAGCTGCCATTAAAGGTATACCGGTTTCCTCGGTGGCGAGATGCGGCCCGGCACCGGTGCCACCCTCAGCACCATCAAGATAAATCACATCGGGGCCGCATTTCGCAGCCATGCGCACATCGTCATAGACACGAGCCGAACCAAGTTTTAACTGGATCGGGATTTGGTAGTCGGTGGCTTCACGTACTTCTTGAATTTTTAGTGACAGATCGTCGGGGCCGAGCCAGTCGGGGTGCCGCGCCGGTGACCTTTGGTCGATACCGGCGGGAAGTGAACGCATTTCGGCAACCTGTTCGGTGACCTTTTGGCCCATTAGGTGACCACCAAGGCCAACCTTGCAACCTTGACCAATAAAGAACTCAACCGCATCAGCAAGCATTAGGTGATGCGGATTGAAACCGTAGCGGCTTTGAATGATCTGGTAAAACCATTTGGTGGATAGGTCTCGTTCTGGTGGGATCATTCCGCCTTCACCTGAGCAGGTGGCGGTTCCAGCCATCGAAGCACCCTTCGCTAAAGCCATCTTCGCTTCTAACGACAAAGCACCGAAGCTCATCCCGGTGATATAAACAGGAATGTCAAGCTCAATCGGTTTGGCTGCGAAACGAGAGCCCAGCACCGTTTTTGTCTCACATTTTTCTCGGTACCCTTCGATCACGAAACGGGTGAGAGTGCCCGGCAAGAAAACCAGTTCGTCCCAATGCGGGATTTTTTTGAAGATCGAAAAACCTCGCATTCGGTAGCGACCTAGCTCGGATTTGACGTGGATGTCGTTGATTACTTCCCGTGTGAAGATACGACTTTGACCTAACACATCTGTGCTTTTGTTGACTTCGCTCATCGTAATGTTGTGCTCCTTTGCTTGATCTGTGTGTTTTGTTGCCTAAATCACCAGTTTGCGTTCGGATGGTTCGAGTGAGTCGTAGTTGTGGAGTTGTTTGCCGCAAACAAATTTCTCAAAGGTTGGTGGAGCGCCCAAGTTGTGGACACGGAACTTGCGGTTAATGAACTCAGTGTCGGCATCAGTCCACTCTCCAGGAACACAATCAACGCCCAGAGACTTCACTTTGCCAGCCACATAAATTGCCCCGTCATACATCGAATCTCCGAGGTTTTCGCCGGCATTACCACAAATAATCTGCCGTCCTCGTTGCATCATAAAACCGGTGTTGATGCCCACGCTTCCCCCCACAATGATAGTCCCACCCTTTTGATCAATGCCGGTACGTGCCCCGACGTCACCTTTGACGATGAGGTCGCCACCACGGATAGCGGCACCAGTTAGTGAACCCGCACTTCGTTCAACCATCACCACACCCGACATCATATTTTCGCCAAGCGACCACCCCACTCGCCCGTTGATAGTCACCTCCGGCCCATCGATCAATCCGCAAGCGAACCAACCGGGGCTGCCTTCAAAATGTATCCGACAGCGTTTCAGGATGCCCACAGCCAAGGAATGTTTTGAAGCCGGATTGAGTACCGTCACATCGCTGATGCCGTCTTTGTAGATAAGTTGCCGTAGCGCCATGTTGATCTGGCGGATAGACAAATCGGCCGCATCGAAACGCGCCCGCACACCGTCTATCTCAATATTGCCGGGCATCTCTGCGTGGGGTTCAACTAACCCCCGTGCGTCATAGGCGACACCGCTGCGTGACCCTACACTTGCCATACCAAAACCTCCCTTTCGTACGGATCACGAGTCTCAACTTCACGTTTCACCAAAGTTCGTATGGAGACTTCCTCGGTAGCTACTGCAACCAAGTCATCAGACTCAAACAACACCAACGGTTTGGCCGCCATCTCATCTTTAGCAATGCCGAGTTGGTTGCTGGTTACGCAAACGTACGTGAAGACACCATCAAAGTCGTCAAGACTTTCTTTCATGGCGGTCTCAAGCGACACCCCTGCGGTTAACTGCTCGGCCAAATACACGGCGATGATCTCTGAGTCGCATTCGCTTTGGAAACGATGCCCTGATTGTTCTAAACGCCGGCGCCACTGGTGGTAGTTGGTTAGCTGGCCGTTGTGTACTACAGCAACGTCAGCAAAAGGATAAGCCCAATATGGGTGGGCGCTTGCCAGATCCACTTGGGATTCGGTGGCCATCCGCACATGGCCGATGCCGTGCGTGCCGTGAAACGAACCCAACCCGTATTGTTCAGAAACGGTTGCTGCATCGCCGAGATCTTTGATGATTTCTAGGGAATTGCCGACAGACAGCACCTCGCAACCGGGTACATCCTCAAGGTAGTCGGCGAGCGGTTTGAGTTCGCCGCTATAGCGAACCTTAGCCCGAAAGGCGTATCCAGTCTCGCTCGTGACGGTTGCCACCTCGGCTCCTATTTTGGCGAGCCGTGCCTCAACTTCAAGGCGATTGCGCGCCAGACGTTCCTCCATTCCGAAACCAGTGCTGTTGCTAGGCTCGGCCAGAACGAAACGAATCACAACTAGGTCATCATCGGGCCCATACACTGCGTATCCAGTGGAATCAGGACCACGATGTTTCATTGCTTGCAACATCTCCGTCAATTCGGCTCCGATGTTGGCTGTGCCGTCGCGGTGGATTACTCCAGCGATACCACACATTGTGCTACCTCCCTTTGCTATTGTTGATTTGTTTCTATTGTTGAGTTGTTGCGCTAAGCGGCAGCATCGGATCAGGGTAAAACGTCGAGATATTCTTCAACGTCCCAATCAGAAACGGTGTGCAAAAAGCGCTCCCATTCGTCTGTTTTGTAATGCATGAACACTCGATACATCTCCCCGACAAGAGCCGATTTGACAACTTCGTCATTGGCGAGAGCATCAAGGGCTTCACCTAAGGTGAGCGGTATCTTGTTGACTTGTTTGCCTTCTTTCATCGCATCGTAAATGTTGCGTTCTTCGGGTTCGCCCGGGTCTAAACCGCGGTCCAAACCGTCATCCATCGCTTTGAGCAACCCAGCGAACGACAAAGCGGGATTGACTGCGCTATCTACTGAGCGGTATTCAAAACGCCCCGGAGCGCTGATCCGCAGCGCGGTGGTGCGATTTTGGAAACCCCAGTCAGCGAACACTGGTGCCCAAAAGCCGGTGTCCCAGAGTCGGCGGTAAGAGTTCACTGTCGGCGAGGTCAGGCAGGTAAGCGCCCGTACATGCTCCAAGATCCCGCCGATCGCTTTCATGCCTATTGGCCCTGGCAGCTGGGGGTTGTCTCCTTCGGGCAGAAACTTATTGTTGCCGTGTGCATCCCAAAGCGAAATGTTGTGATGGCAGCCGTTGGCCGAGACACCCATGAAGGGTTTAGGCATAAAGCAAGGGAACGCCCCCAGTTCACGCCCGACTTGTTTACACACTTGGCGGTAGGTACTCAAACGGTCGGCGGTGAGTTCGGCTCGGTCAAAGTTGAAGTTGAGTTCAAGTTGCCCTGGAGCGTCTTCGTGGTCGCCTTGGATCATGTCTAGCCCCATCGCTTCACAGTATTCAATGACTTTGTGGATGAGTGGTTGCAGTTCGGCGAATTGGTCTATGTGGTAACAGTTTGGTTTCGTGAGCCCTTCAACGGTTGGTTTGCCGTGCTGGTCGGCTCGCAACCACATCATCTCCGGTTCACAACCAGCGCGCAGGTGCAACCCGTGTTTAGCCTCGAATTCGGCGTGGATGCGTTTGAGGTTGCCTCGGCAGTCTGAAGTGAGGAACGCTCCGCCGTCTACTTCCTCTTCTCGCCCGCGAAAAAGAGTACACCAAACCCGTGCTGTGCGGTTGTCCCAAGGTAACGGCATGAACGTTTCGGGTTCGGCCACGCCGACCAATTCTCGGGCTTCGGGCCCATAACCTATGTATTCGCCGTGCCGGTCTATGAAAAGGTTGGCGGTTGAGCCGTAAACAAGTTGGAAACCTTTGCGGGCGATCATCCCGAAGTGCTTGGCGGGTATGCCTTTGCCCATGATCCGCCCGGTCACAGACAAGAATTGGCAGTATAGGTACCTAATGTTGTCTGCTTCGATGCGCGCTTCCGTTGCTCTTATCTGCTCTTCGCGGCCTTCCGCTTCTACGAACATTTCTATATCTGTGGCCATGTTTCCCCCAGTCGGAAATTGATTTGTTGCGACATTAGCACAAGGATTCGTGCGTGTCTACTCCTAGTAAGGATTTTTTCCTAACAGTAGTGAGGCCAGCAACTCGCCGACAGGTGCGTGGCCCGCCGACTGTTGACCTCGAAGCGAGTCCGTGCAGAGTTTGGCTCCAGATTATTGTCAAGTCGTGGCTGAAGACTTGATTGGTGTGGTGTTTTTAGACTTTCTTGCGGGGGATGTCGGCTGCTTTGAGAACTTTGCCGTTGGCATCAAGAATGCCTGCTTTGGATCCCAACGAAAGGGGATTTGCACCGAAAAGGTCTTCGCGGTTGATCGCTACCCAGCGGTAACCGTTGATCTTTTTGACGCGTTTGAAAGCCGTTTTTAGGTCGGCTACTTGAGCAGCCACAATAATCTTGCCCTTGTCGAACAATAGGTCTGCCTCACCACTCGGGTCGGGTGCCGCGCCGACCGCCTTAGCAACAGAATCGCAGAGTGCTTCGTGGTTCAAGCGTGCCATATCAATCTTCCTCGCAAGTCAAGATCGATATGGTTGCATCAATAGCAGCTTGTGCGTCGGTGCCTTCGGCGCTAACGCGAGCGGTGTCTCCGGCGCTTGCGCCAAGTGCGAGCACGCTCAGAATGCTCGCAGCGTTCGCTGATTTTGTGCCCACGTCAATACGCACAACAGCGTCAAATGCTTGCATCTTTTCGACTAATGCCGATGCGGGACGTGCGTGCAGACCCTGTGAGTTGGTGATGACGATCTCTTTATCCATTATTTGGCTCCGCGGTTAGGCACTCATACAAGAATTTGGGGTCTGTGGTCGTCCAAAGGGTTTTGCAAAGTTCATCGTCTTGCAAAATCTCTGCTAGCTGCGACAATACTCGCACATGGTCGTTGCCAATGGCAGCTAAACCCACCACCAAATAGGCGGTTCCTTGCTGCCAATCAACGCCTTTGGGATGTTGCACCACAACTATTCCAGTGGAGCGAATGTGTTCCTTGCTCTCAAGAACTCCGTGGGGTAGAGCAACCCCGTTGCCGAGATAAGTCGGGGTTTTCGTTTCGCGTTGCTTCATGCCATCGATGTACTCTTCGGAAACTGAACCACGCGCCACCAACAAGGCACCAGCGTGTTCAATCGCTTCGTTCATTGAGTTTGCGTTGCAACCCAAAAAAATATCGTCGATGGTCAATACAGAAGCGAGGGAGTCAGTCATCGGTAGCTCAAATTGCAGAAACGATAGGTTCGTTAGCGTTGAGTTTACCGACCAGTGCTTTCACCGCGGGATCATTCATGAACAGGGTGAAAGGAATTATCGCCGCACCGGGGACTTTAGCCTTAGCTTGCTTGGCGAGACCCTTATGCACCACGATCACATCGGCAGCATCCGTCAACTGCCCTACTGGTGAATGCACCACATTGATATCAAGTTTGGCTTTCTTGACCAGCTTCTTTAGCTGGTTGGCACCCATCAAGCTGCTCCCCATCCCGGCTTCGCATGCATAGACGATTAGTTTGATGTCGCTTACTTGCTTGGTCACTCGTTCGGTCATGGGTGCTCCTTTGTTGAACGTCAATCAAATGCGGAAGTGTGTCGGAAGTAGCGGAAGTGTGTCGGAAGTGTGGGTGGCCTCGGTGGTGAAGGCCACCCACACAACCTCCAAGAAATTGGATGCTGTTAGCCGACTGTTAGCCGACCACGGGTACGCCGACCATGGCATCTGCGAGGTCGTCAGCGTCATCGTCCGCATCGGACATTTCTTTCACCGGGAAGATCCTTAGCAAAATACTGCCCACGAAGAACGCTGCGGCTGCTCCTGCTGCCATACCTAACCAAACACCAACTGCCGCTCCCGCGTTGGACGGAGTAAACGTAATGTAGGCAAAAACGCTACCGGGAGACGGCGGCCCGGTCAACCCAGCGTCAAAGATTACGAAGATTATGTCGGCGCTGATACCACCTGCCCACATCGCAACGATCATCACCGGGTTCATGAGCACATACGGGAAGTACACCTCATGGATACCACCGAAGAAGTGGATGATGATCGAGCCGGGTGCCGAGAGCTTGGCCAAGCCTTTACCTGCGAACCAGTAGGCGAGCAGCAGACCAAGACCCGGGCCGGGATTCGTCTCGAGCAGGTAGTAGATTGAGCGGCCGGATTCTTCCACATCAAGTGTGCCGAGCGGTGTGAGCACACCGTGGTTGATGGCGTTGTTCAAGAACAGCACCTTCGCAACCTCAATCGGGAGGTCCATCAATGGGATGAGGTTGGCATCGGAGATGCTCTCCACCACGCTGCCGAAAGCGTCAGCGATCTCTCGCATGATCGGGCCGATGATCCGGTAGCCGAGCATGGCCAGACCCATACCAGCGATGCCCTGAGAGAAGTTGTTGACCAGCATCTCGAAGCCTGCCGGAGTGCGGGGCTCAAGAAACTTGTCGATTTCTCGCATCACCCAACCTGCAAGCGGGCCCGCGACCATCGCGCCCATAAACTGCGGCGCCCCACCCGCGCCAGCGACACCGAAGGCAGCTGTTTCGTCTGCGGCGGCGGCTCTCATGAGTTCCTCGTAGAACCCTGGCTGCAGCGCTGCACCTGCGATGACACCCATGACGGTTATAGCCCCCAGCACACCCCCTCGGTGGCCATAGATCAACTTGCCACCGGTGTAGGCGATCAGCAACGGCAACAAGTACCGGATCATCGGTGCGACTGTGAGACCTGTGATGGCACCCCAATCCCAGCCGAGTGCGTCATCGCCGATCTTCTGTAGCCAGCCGGTCGGAATGAATAATGCGGTTATCAAGCCCCAAGCAATGAACGCTCCGATATTCGGAATGACCATGCTGGATAGAAAACCACCAAATTTCTGAATTCGTGTTAACATGTGCGGGTAATCCCCCCTTTGTCTAGTGCTCCTGCAAACATGGCAGGTTTTGGGTGGGGTTCGCTACTAGCAATTAGGCACTAGGCAGATATAACAAAACGGCTCAGGTTCGTTACGCGAAGGCAAATTCGTGGCGTTGAATCGAAGTAGGAAAATGTGCAGACGCGTCAAACGCATTGCCTTCGGTTTTCGGCAGGTCACCCATGCAAGTAGCCGGTTGGCATTCCCGGCGATCCGCAGGTGGGCAACTCACGCTGGACCAAGTGAGGTCTTAGACCTCTGTCGGGGCCGCATGGAAACTACAAGTTCGGCCTTCGCCACCCGCTCCAACAAGAGTTCACCGAGGCCGTTGCCCAGCAGTGCCCTCTTGGAGCCCATGTACTTCATGCCACCACGCCAATTACACCGACGATCTCCATGGCTGCCATCTTATGGAGGCTACCGCCGCACGATCTGACGAGATCATGGAAGGATTCCGATGCCGGCTCCGGTCCTCGTTGGGCCCACTCCTCCAGAACTTGGAGCGATTCACTAATCTCAACCCAGTACTCCGCTACGTCTTCTGCGTCAGGAGCCTCAGGCCATAGCCCGGCGTCAAGCCCAATCCGCGACCACCAGAACGAACATTCGAGATGCTGCGCGACCTCTGTTGCGTAAGTTCCTGCACAAGTTGTGGGCCCGGTCTGAGCCAACAGTCGGCAGCTATCTCCGCCAGAGGCAGTTCAGGGGGCGGAGATGCAGGCGGTCGCCCGCAGGCAGGGTGAAGGGTCCGGTGTGCGGTGTGCGTACCGCGGTAGATTCCGGCGACTTGATCCTCGTTGAGCGTGTTGCCCTTGATGGCCGTGGTGGCTTGGGCACCCTTTATCCGCGCGACCTCGTTCAAGTCCTGCGCGACGCTCGGGACCAACGGAGCTCTGGAGATCTGCTCGCTGACCGTTGCTTGTGCCCTCAATTGGGCTACCACCATGGTCTCAAGGAGGCACCCCAGAAGGTTACCGTCTCTCATTGCCGTCTGGCTGGTGGTGCCGGTCACTGATGCCAGAAGCGACGGATCGACCAAGAACCACTTGGGCACCAGCGAACGCCGCTTGAGCCGGTTCGACGTCCAGGCGGGCAGTTCGTCGATGATGTGCAGTCGAGCCAACAGCTCCAAATAGCGTAGAACAGTGCGACAGTTGATGCCAGCCACTTCGCAAAGGGTTGCGTCGTCGGTAGTACCGATATTTGACAGTGTTTACTACTGTCTCTGAGTTCATTCCCCGCAGCACATCTATGTGTACTGTGCTACCTTGGCCACGTCAGAGGCAGACAGCAGCGGATTGACCACAACCACGGGTGCGTTGGTCATTTCGAGGCAAATGGTGGAGATGACTAGGTCGAACTCGTCGTGGTTTAGTGCCTCGTAGCCACGCTCAGAAAGCACTTCTACCAACTCAAGTTCGGGAAACTCGGCTTGGATACGTGACACTAACACCCAGGCGGTGGCCATCCCACTTGGACATACCACTAAGGCCCGGCGTACCGGGCGTAGGCGAGCCCGTTCCAGCGCGCCAGCAAGATACATCACGATGAAGCAAACCTCATCGGTATCAATCGGCAAACCAAGTTCATGTTCGAGCAAAGCGGCTATCTTTTCGCCCACCGCATGCACGTCGGGGTAACGAGCCCGTACTTCGTCGCGCAAAGGGTTGTGGATTGGCAGCCCGTGACGTAGCCGAATGTTCAAACGGCCTAGGTGAAGTGACAATCCGCGCTTCAACTCCAAGTCGTCTTTCAGCGAAACGTGTAGATGCTCGCTTGCGATCCGCATAACTTGGTCGAGCAACTCGGCAGTGATCGCCAAACTTTCGGTAGAAACCGAGCCGAGAGCGCCCAGCCCCAACAAATACTCACTAATCGCCACGACTTCGGAAACTGGTAACTCCGAACCGAGTATCTCTTCAATCGCGGCAACCATGCCCATTACATTGGCTGCTACTGGATGTTCCATCACCGACCGATGCAAGCCTGCCTCCACAGAAACTTGATGACCGCATTGCAAACGACTAATCGACACCGCCAAAAACAATGCAAACACCACTTCACTTTTGCCAGAAGCGAAAGTATCAGCGAGGTTGCTTTGGCGCACAATAGCCGCAGTTTCGGCTAGTGGAAGCGTAAAAATCCGTTCGCGAAGGCCCACCGGCACCCGCATTGAAGATTGTTCACGGGCGAAGGGATCGTCACCCATCTGCACGCGAAGCACATCCTCGGGTACTGATTCCAAAGCGCATTGCACCATCGCCCGGCGAATACGACGCTCAGAACCAAGCACCGAAATCCCTTTGCCTGCTTGACGGATCAGAGGCAGACCGTTGCGTTCAAGCCAAGCCTCACAAGCCTGCAAATCTCGCCGTGCTGAACTTTTCGATACCTCGAGCTCCTCGTGTAGTTCCTCAAGCGAGGTCAACCCTGGGGCGGTCCAAAGCAAGGCAGCCAACAGTAGACGAGTGCGCTCTGAAGGGGCATAAACACGAGGTGCTTGAGGACGAGACATCAGGTCGGCCATGATCGTTTTGCGCAGTTCATTGGATGCTTCAACCTGTAAACCGAATCCTTGGCGTTTTGTCAGACATGAGCCGTGTGATCGCAAGTATCGGTCTACGGTGGAGAGCCGATAACGCACCACGCGTTGGCTCAAACCCAAGTCGCTAGCGAGTTCGGCGGTGCTGCGGGGTGTTTCTTGGTTGACCAGCCAGCGGGCGATTCTGATGACCCGTGTGTCGATTTCGATACTCATCTCAGCGCACTCATTTCAACGTACTCATCTCAGCGCACTCATCTCAATGGGCCCCTGCTGCCAGGATTTCTCGAACTTCTTCGGCGCTCGCGGCGGCGAGTGCTTGGTTGCCTATGGTGTTGGCAGTTTGAGGGTCGAGAGCGTCGATGACGGATTTGGTCGGGTTGACGAAGCGTGCGCTGACCGAGAGCTTGTCGATGCCTAAAGCTGCGAGCACTGCTGCGCCTGCTGGGTCTGCGGCAGCGAGACCACATACGGAGACGGTTATGTTGTGGCGATGCGCTGCATCGGCGGTGAGTTTACATAAGGCCAGCACCGCGGGGTGGAGCGGGTCTTGGAGACTGTCGAGCGCCCCGTTGGTTCGGTCGGCGGCCAGTGTGTATTGAGTGAGGTCGTTGGTGCCAATTGAGAAGAAATCGACCTCGGCGGCGATCGCATCAGCCACCAACGCCAGTGCGGGCACTTCAACCATCACGCCAATCGGTGGCACCCGATGGGCGATCTGTTCAGCACTGAGTTGCGATGCGATTGCGGTGATTTGTGATCGCAGCTCACGCACTTCTGTGAGTTGGGAGACCATCGGTAACATCAAGGCTACGTCACCGTGTGTAGCTGCTCGCAATATGGCTCTGATCTGGCTGGCGAATAGGGTTGTTTCTTGGGCATACAGGCGAGCGCCGCGCACCCCTAAGAAGGGGTTTTCTTCGTTACCGATTTGAATGTATGAGGCTGGTTTGTCGCCGCCAATGTCGAAGGTTCGGATGACCACGGTGGCATCGAAGCTTGAGGCTGCGAGTTTGTAAAATTCGTATTGTTCCTGTTCGCTTGGTGCGTTGTTGCGGTCGAGAAAAAGAAATTCGGTGCGCAATAAGCCAATACCGTCAGCCCCCTCCGAGATAGCCAATTCCACGTCTTGGCGCGAGCCGACATTGGCTGGCACCGCCACCGCACGTTCCCCAACATAAACTTTCTGACCGCGGTATTGGGCGGCGTCTTGTTGCATCGCCAGATGGTTTTGGCGTCTGGCGTTGAATTCGTTGCTGGATTCGGGGTTTGGTCGGATCACCACATCGCCGGTGGTGCCGTCCATAGCTACGGTTTCGCCCGAGCGCACCATCTCGGCTACATGCGGTGTTCCGACCACCGCGGCTACTCCCAACGAACGTGCGATTATCGCCACATGGCTTGTTGGTCCGCCGGCTTCTGTCACGAATCCGAGAACCAGCTTGGGGTCTAGCGAAGCGGTTTCAGCGGCGGTGATCTCTTTTGCTAGCAAGATTGACGGCACGGTGATGGTAGCTAAGTCTGTGCCTGTGGTGCCGGTGAGCCACAAGCGTAGGTGGTCTGTTACTTCAGCCACGTCGGTGGCGCGAGCGGCGATGTAGGGGTCGTCTATTGCGGCGAACATTG
This sequence comes from Acidimicrobiia bacterium, assembly GCA_024421095.1. Classification (GTDB taxonomy): domain Bacteria; phylum Actinomycetota; class Acidimicrobiia; order Acidimicrobiales; family Aldehydirespiratoraceae; genus VXYK01. Next base: position 7,118 of record JAHQYM010000035.1, on the reverse strand, counting down.
CGCTGATCTCAGCGGTGGTTTCGGTCACGGCTTCTTCGAGGGTGGCACCGCCGTTAACCTTTGCGGTGATCGTATCAATCAACATCGGGTCTGCTGCCATCTGAGCTTGGGCACCTAACACTTCGGCCGCTTCGTTGCGTCCGGCGTTGCGGGCTTGTTGTTGCAGGTCGGCGAGTTTGGACTGAACCGCTCCGATGGCATCATGGAACGCTCCGAGAGGGTTGTCGCTTTGCGGTATCTCAGCTTTCACCGATGCGATCACCAACGCCGGCCCGATGACCACGCCGGTGGCGGCTCCTGTACCAACTAATCGAGTTTCGGAGTGGCTAGTCATTGTTTTCCCGGCGGTTTCCGCCAGTTCTTGCGGGGTTGTCGTTTTGGGGGTCGCCGTCGTCTTGGCGGTGGCGGTGGGTTGGCTTGAAGTAGGTCGTTGAGGACATCGTACAACGCTGCCCAAGCGACCATGGTGACGTTTGTGGTCATCGATAGTGTGAGCACTGTAATCGCAATTGTCAAGGGGTTCACCGCAAACCCGACCGGCAAAAGACCAATCAAATTGAACAGCAAGAACATTCCTACTAGCGCTAGAATCCCGATGCGGCGTTTGTCGCCGAGGCGGACGCTCGTGCCTAAGGCTCGTAGCGGGCCTTCCGTAGCCTTGTCGGCCACCACAAATCCAAAAAACGCATAGAACACCACGACCAAAAGGCTTGGGAGCCCCCACAAGTACTGCAGACCCAAGATCAACGCCGCCCAAAACCACAAGGAACACACCAGTTGGTCAATGAAGCGTGACCAATCGCGAAACGGTGCGGCGAGGTCGATTGGTTCGCTTCGGGATGCGTTTAGCGCGTAACAAAACCAAGGATACGCGGCGGTTCCCCCTAAAATGCTGCCGGCTATGTTGAAGGTTAAGTAGCGGATGGTGTTGTCGCTTTGCCTTGCTAGCACCGAAGGGATTCCCAGCACTGAATAAACCGCGAAGGTGGCTAGCGCGGCTAATGTCAAAGGAAAAAAGTTGGCCGTGTAGCCGCGCAACCCCCGCAGAAACATCGTGCCGATAGGCAACGGAAAGGGTTTGATGTTGGATTCAGGCATAGGTTCAGATCCTGGGCTTGAGCGCTTGTTGTGTGTCGGGGCGGATACTAGCCCAATAAATGGCCGACAGGCAAAGCGAACGGCACTTCGTCTGTGACTTTGGTGGCGGCTAGGTCTTCATTGCCGCATGGTGGGGCGACTGTGTTTGCTGACCGAACCGCCGCCCGCGCCCACGCCAAAGCGGTGTGGAGTGCTGTGGAACCGCGAGCGCCGGCGGCTAAGAAACCGGCCAACAACGCATCTCCCGCACCGACAGTGTTTTTGATGTCACACGCCTCAGATGTGCCGAAGAACACTCGTTCACCCACAAGCACCGCACCTCCCGCGCCGAGGCTTACTAGCACCGTTCCCCAGCCGCACTCGTGTTGCCGTAGTTGGTTGGCGGCATCAACCACATCGCCTACGGTTTCGGGTGTTGCTTCTACCAAACTAGCCAATTCGTTGAGATTTGGTTTGGCTATTGCACAGGCAACGCCGACCATCTGTTTTAGGGCTTCGCCGCTGGTGTCTATCACTAGTTGACTGGCCGGGCGCAGAAGTCGGTTGGCTAGTTGAACATAGAAATCGGCGGGGGTGTTGGGTGGCAGACTTCCGTTGGCGACTAGCCATTGTGCATCTTTGCCATGATTTACCGCAGCGTCCAATAGAGCTTCTTGAGCCGATGCGCGCAGGCTCGGGCCGCTTTCGTTGATCTTGGTGGTAGTGCCGTCTGCTTCAATGATTGTGAGGTTGGTTCGCAGCGGGCCGTCGGTTGCAACGATGTGGGTTTCGACCCCGGCTTGGCGTAACACCTCGGTATGTTCGGCTATTTGGCGGTTGTTGGCGCAAATCACGGCCTTGGCGGGGCGGCCGTTGGCGGCTAAGGTGCGGGCCAGATTGACCCCTTTACCGGCGAACTCAACTTGGACGGCAGATGTTCGCAACACTGCACCAGGCACCAAGCGATCCACGGACACGGTACGGTCTATGCTCGGGTTTGCGGTGAGTGTGGTAATCAAATGACTGTGGTTGTTAGTTGATGGTTGGTGTCGGGTGATTCAAGCTAGGGCTAGCTCAGGGCTAGTTCAGGGCTAGTTCAGTTCGGTAGTTTTCTATCAAGAGTTGTTCGGCTTCGTTGGTCCACTCACCTCGTTCGCCTAGCGCTGCTGCAATCTCGGGGAACTGATATGCGAGTTCGTCCAACCCCAGCAGGGGAACTCCGCTGACCTGCGGGAAGATCATTACCTTGCCAGCGAACCGCCCTTGCATCACGGCTTCCACACCATCACGGGCAGCTTCTATACCACCAATGGCCGCCAAGTTTAGTGCTGGAGACAACGAGCCTTTTACTGCTTTGTTGAGCACCACCTGTTGGTCGCTTAGCGCCGAGCCTGAGGTGCCCGTGTATTGCGCGTTGTGGAGATACACCCGGCTCATGTCTAAACGGCCCATGGTGCCATTGGCGATCCCCGCGAAAAACACCAGCATCCCGTCTGCCGCCATGAGTTTGGCTGCATCGGCCATCACTTGCGCTACGGGCACGGTCACCACCACATCATCGGCTCCTACCCCAGCGGTAAGTCGGTAAACAAATTCTTCGGTAGTGTCTCGCGCGGGGTTGGGTGCGGTTGTGTCGTGCGCTGGGTCGGGTGCGCCGGCTGGGTTGGGTTCGGTTGGTGCGCTGGGATTGAACACATGCAGGGCTCGGTTCGCTTTTTTGGCTAGTGGCCTCAACGCGGTTTCGAGTGCTGCCAAACGAACGCCGTCTGTGTCTACGGCGATTATGGTTTTGGGGCCATCAGCACTTTCCAGTGCACGTTGGACATGCATTTGACCCATGGGCCCACCCGCGCCTACAAACACCGCGGTTCCCCCAGGCCGCAGGTCGCAGCGGTTGCGGGCTTCTCCGTAGGCGGCAGACACATCTCCACCTGTGGTCCCCACATAGGCGGTATAGTCGTAATGCAATCTTCCGAAGTCGATCTCGGCTAGGTCGTCTAAGGGCTCCTCACCCACGAGGTTGAGCGTCCCCCGAAAGGCTATCTGGCGTGCGGCTTCGGTCACCTGTCTGGCACTTCGCGCATTGAGCAAGATGATGTCGTCGAAGCCGTCTCCGCCGGTAAGTTTGATGGCTAGTTTGCCGTAGTCGTTTGGTTGGATTCCGTCAGCGGTAGTCACCTCGGTGTTTTCACCAACCGCATTCATGACTTGTGCATGCACCGCGCTTGACACGTCAGTCAGCACTACCGATCCCACGTCAGCTAGGCATTGCCCGAAGTCATAGTTGCCCGTGTCGTTGGGGTTACCCAAGATCCACGTTTTGCCGCCGGTCAAGGGGGTTAGGCGGCGGCGTTGTGTGTAGGCGGCTTCTACGCATGCCCAGGGTTCAGATAGGGCTGCCTCTGCGTATCCGAGTTGATCGTTGATGGGGAGAACGTATGCACCTTCGTCGGCATCTAGGACTTCGGGACCGATCAGGTGATATTGGATTAGTCCGCCGGCGATTGTGTAGCCGTAGGCGGTGCTGCGTCCGTCTACGAAGATGTCGGGTTGGATTGCGAGTCGGTCGCCTTTGCTGAACTGTTCGGTCAACTCTGAGCCAACTTCAATCACCGTCACGGCGGCTTCGTGGCCTAGGCGTGTGGGTTCCACGGCGAGGTCTCGTCCATAGAGTTTTGGGTGGTCGTTGCCTAAGCGGATCAGTTTCACATCGGAGTAGCACAAGCCGACTGCGTCAACCCGGATTAGTAGTTGGTTGGCCTCCGTTGAAGGGACTTGGATCGTTTCGGGGGCTCCATCGCCTCCCATATTTTCGATGCCTGTGCCATACATGTTCCAGCCGAGGTTTGGTTCGGGGAGGGCGGTGTTGCCGCGTCGGTATTCGTCGAGTGTCCATTTGGTTGCCATGTTGGTTATTGTCCTCGTTTAAGTCCAGTTTAGATCCAGTTTAGATCCAGATTGCGGTTTGTTGTGACAAGAATGAGCGTTCGGCTAGGCCGTGCCACGTTGAAATACTGTCGCGAAATTCTCGCCAGGGTTCAAAGATTGCTCGGAATTGTGTGTTTTCACGGGCGAGTTTGTTGAGTACGTTTTCGGTTTCTGTTTTGAATGCTCGCATTAGTTCGGGTGAAAACTCGCGGATCGTGGCAAATTGTTGAATTCGTTTTAGGTCAATTTGGTTGCGGTAGTCGTAGTGGGCGATTGTGTTGGCGTTGGTGGCCATAGCTGCGATTTCAATTACGGATTGGTAATATGGGGGAAGTGCATTCCAGCGGTCGAGGGGTATTTGCACTTCTAATGTGGTGCCGGGTTCCCACCAGCCTGGGTGATAGTAATATAGTTCGCCTTCGAATTCGTCTAGCCCCAAGATTAGGTCGTCGGTGGGGCCTACGAACTCGGCGCTGTCGATGCTGCCGTTGCGGATGGCTTCTCGAATTTCGTTGGAACCTAGTTCGACTTGTTCGCCCCCGAGGTTTTCTAGCACTTGGCCGGCTATGCCAGGGATGCGCATGCGGAGCCCTTGTAGGTCTTCTACGGCTTTGACTTCCTTAGTGAACCAGCCGCCCATCTGACATCCTGTGCTGCCTGCTGGGAAAGTAATTATTTGGTGTTCGTTTGCATAGAACTCGTTTAGTGTGTTGAGCCCTCCGCCGTGGTAGAGCCAGGCGTTTTGTTGTCGTTGCGTGAGCCCGAAGGGGACAGTTGTGCCGAACTGTTGCGCCGGGTTGAGCCCTATATAGTAGTAGGCGGCGCTGTGACCTATGTCTACTCGTTGGTCACGCACTGCTGGTAGCACATCTAAAGCGCCGATTGGTTGGTCGGCGGGTTTGGGTGTGATCTTGAATGCTCCGCCGGTCAGTTCGTCAACTTTGTGCGCGAAGAACTGTGCGGCTCCGTAGAGCGTGACTAGCGATTCGGGCCAACTTGTGGCCATCTCCCAGTTGATTTGCGGCCCGCTGAAGGTGGTTGCGGCGTTGCTGTTGGCGTTTGGGGGTGTGGTGTTTGCGGTGTCTGGGTTGATGATTTGGTTGTCGCCGCATGCGGCCAAAACTGCGGCACTGGCTGCGAAACCGGCTACCCCGGCTGCGCCTTTGACGAAACTCCGCCGTTGCAGCGTGTGCTGCGGGTTTGGTTTTGTGACGCTGTTGTTGTCCCGCGTTTCGTGCATAAATTTCTCCTTACCCGGCTCCTCCAAGAACATATCCTACTGTCTTACTGAAAAGACCGTATATTGAAACTCCCGATCCCGAAAATGTGTGTTATACTCCTCACCATGAAACTCCCGACCCGGATAATGTGTGTTACACTCCCGATCATGAAACTCTTGATCTCGAAAAAATGTTTGGAAGCTATTATGAATACTAGAGAGAGTCAACAACCTTCCTCGGCCTGCCCGATCCATCGGGGGGGGGGGGGGGGGGGGGCGGTGGCGAGCAACGCTGGCCGACCCCTGCCACGCCAGGGTCGCCCGACATGGCTCGACATGGTAGGAGGGCTGATATGAGGGCTCTCATGGTGGCGCGCTCGCCTTTGGTGGTGGTGGCTTGGGTGGGCGCCGTGCTGGCGCTCTTGGCGGGGCTGCTTGGGGTGGTGCCCCTCACCGATGCTCCGCCGGCTGGCGCGCAGGGCTCTGGTGCCGCAGCCCGCTCGCCCGGTGCCTTAGACTCCAGTTTCGGGTTTCCGGCTGGCCTGGTGTTCCCGCGGTTCACCGATGGCTCCGACCAGCAGTCTGGCCGCGCCGTGGCCGTGGCCGACGACGGGAAGATTGTTGTGGCCGGCTCGCAGGACACTCTCGACGAAGACGCTGCCTCCGGCGGCTCGCTCGAGGACCGCCAAATCTTGGTGGCGCGTTATCATCGGTCCGGTTTGTTGGACACGTCTTTCGGGCGCGGCGGGCTCGCCCGACTCGACTTGACACCGACGGCGAGGGCGGGCTCAGACGACCTCACCGCGGATTCCATCGATGCTGCACTGGCCGTCGATGTGCAGTCTGACGGCAAGGTCGTGGTGGCAGGCGAGAGCTATCGGCTGTTCAAGAATGCTGACGATGTGATCCTTGCTCAGACCGTTGCGTTCGTGGCGCGCTTCACGGCCACCGGAGCGCTCGACACCACGTTCGGTACGGTAGTGTCTGGAAGCACGAGGAAAGGCTGGTTCGAGGTCGCCCCGTCAGGCGGTGTTAACGTCGATGAGCATGCTGCCTTCTACGCGCTGGAGGTGTTGGCCGACGGCAAGATACTCGCGGCGGGGTCCCGTAGCTTCTTGCCCCTGATCGTTCGTCTCACCTCGAGCGGCGGCCTCGACACGACTTTCAGCGATGATGGAATGACCACGCAATCATTCTTCTCAGCGGTCGGCGTTGGCGATGAGCACATCTTTGCCTTGGATGTGCAGTCCGATGGGAAGATCGTGGCGGGTGGTCAGGGCTTCCGCGAACTTGAGACCGGCATCGGTTCGTTCGCAGCATTCCCTGCCTCCGGTCTCATGCGTCTCACAGCCGACGGCACCCGTGACACCACCTTCGGCGAGCTTTCTGATCCCAGCGACCCGGCCAGCGCGCGGACCGGCTCGGTCGGTGTTGGTGAGCTCTGGGGAGGTGGTGCACTAGGAACCCGTGACAACGATATCCGTGGGCTGGAGGTGCTCGCCGACGGCAAGATCGTGGTTGTCGGCGCGGCGGGCACAAACCGCAAGTCTCTGACGAGTGGCAAACCGTTCCCTCCCACAGACGCGCGGGTGGCGCTGGCGCGGTTCAACGAGAACGGCACACTCGACACGTCGTTCGCCACGATCGGCGGGGCGAGGTTCGAGCTTGATCTCGTTGCCGACCGGAAACCGGCGCGGCGCGAGGTCCCGACATCGTTGGCGGTGGACTCCAATGGCAGTCTCTTCGTCAGCGTGACTACTCACGCCGGAGAGGATACCCAAGCCGTCGGGATTGATCCATATGTGGTGAAGTTCACACCCGACGGCGCGTTGGACACGAACTTCAGGACTGCTGGTTCCGCTTGGGACGTTGCCGGTTCAGTCTGGGCCACCGT
>JAHQYM010000192.1 GCA_024421095.1 Acidimicrobiia bacterium | reverse complement strand
CCGATTAACTATCGGCTAACTTGCGACCAAGGCGTTGCGTTGTTCGGTGACGACCAACTTTAGTTTCTTGCGAGGCGATTGCGAGGGGAACGGGTTAATTTTGAGTTTGGAATTCTTGGGCGATATCTCAAGGTTGAAATGATGCACCAGCAATAATAGGTCTATCGCCATGTGCAACTCCACCCAACGCGCGCCTAGGCAAGTGTGGGTGCCTAACCCATAAGGCGCATAGCTGGTGCCGAGGTGTTCCTTGCGCGGTGCGCGGTAACGGTCTATATCAAACTTGAACGGCTCAGGAAACACATCTTGCATATAATGGGTAGCGGTGGTAGCAACGGCGATTCGAGATCCGAGGGGTAGATCAAAACCTTCCACAATGCATGCATTCATGACATTGCGAATAGACATAGGCACCACCGGATAAAGCCGCAAACATTCCATAATAAATCGGCGTGTTACATCAGTTGCCGGCCCAGTCAGAGCCTTGGTATCGGGATTGCCGTTGGCGAACAAAGCATCTGCTTCGGCGCGTATCTCACGTTCCAATTCCGGTTGGCTCAACATCGCGTAGATCACGAAGCTGAGTTGGTCACCCATATACATTGCCGCAAGCAAAGGTGCCGAAAGGACGAAACTCAAGTTTGCTTCAGGCAGGAACTGCCGGTCTGCGGTATGCATAGCGAGTAGTTCGTCAGCGAGGTTGCGGGGGCATCCGACCCTTTGTGCCGGGGTATGAACACGCAACACACGTTCGGTCACTTCACCAATCAGTTTAGAACGGCGCTTCATTGAAGGGGTCTTGGCCATAAACATAGGAAGTGTTCTAGCCACATGCGTTTGCAAAGCGCGAGCCTTGTACTTACACAGGTCATCAATTATGTCTTGCGTTTCGAGGTTCACCGACAACGGTGACATCGCCGCATTTACCAAACGGCGGCCCGCACTTAGCAACGACATCTTGTTGCCAACACCCCAAGTTTGTAGGTTTAATCGGGTATGGTCGATGCATTCGTCAAGCTGGGCTTCGAGCCTCCCGCGTGAGTAACCCGGCTGAACCGATTTGCGGTAACGGAAATGATCAGTCCCATCAAGCGCCGGTAACAGCCCAGAACCACCGTAAAGTTTTTCGAATTCCACCATATAGTCACGCGCGCCGAGGTAGTTTCTGCCGTGGCGGTGAACCCAATGGTTTGTTTCCGGCCCCACCAACACAATCATGTTCTCCTGAAATGGTGGACGGATTTCAAACACCGGCCCATAGGTTTGCCCAAGTTCAGCAAACAAGGCAGGAATGTTGCCACTGCGAGCATGTTCGTTGCGCAGCAATTTCCGCAACGGAACAACCGGGATACGTGTGCTTAACGCAGTTCTACGAAATGATGGCCTAGCGATGTTTTCGTGTACTGCGTCTGCAATCGAACGGCCAATCAAGTCCATTTTGATGATTTGATTAACGCGTGCTTCAGATTCCTCGTCTATCTCAAAGATGTAACGTAAAACATCGCAAGTCTCAACTAGACAAATAATGATGATGTCTCGCGGATCTGGGATTTCGTCATTGAATATTGTTTTACTGATACGTGTCTTGACGAACTCAACCGCAGTTCCCACCTCTGACCCCATATGGATTCCCATTGTCCAAGCGGATTGCGCTAATGACCAGAAGTCACCATCGTGATGTTGCAAAATCTTTCGTTGCACCAAGCGGTCTAGCGTGGTGTCAATAATGCTCTCGGCTTGTGGCGCGAGCCTTTCAATCCAATATTGAGTGTTGCGCTGCGTGGATTCCGAAGCGATTTCTGCGAGGACAGGGTCTAGGCAAGGGTCACCTGTTGGTGTCTTGTCGAGCAGGATTAGTGAGTTGGTGTCGGTATCAATGCGGCTGATCAAGGACAGCTCGGCAAGCGCAGAACCCACAATCGCACAATTCAAGTTCCATCCAGGAACTTGACGAAAGTATCCACTTTCTTCATTGAGAAGGGTGAGAACTAGTTCATCAGGTAACGTTAGCTGGTTGTTCACCCCCACAATGTAGCCAAATTAACGCCCATAAGCGCGCAAGTTTGAGTTGAAAGCGCGACATTCGGATTTAGCGTGGTTGACAGTTCGGGCACCAAGTTGTGCCACGACCGTCCAAAACCTGCCGCCTCAAGGTGTGACCGCAACGTTCGCAAGGTGTGCCGGCACGGCCGTAACAATGCAACTCATGTTGGTTGGTGCCAGATTGGTTTGTGGCATCCACATAATCGCGTAGCGTGGTGCCGCCGTAGCGTAAACCGCTGTCTAGGGCTTGACGAATACCCTCCACTAGACGTTGGGCGCGCTTGAGGCTCAAAGTGCGTGTCGCCGGGTTGATTCGGGCCAGCCAAAACGCCTCGTCAGCGTAAATATTGCCAATGCCGGCAACTGGTTTTTGTGACAACAATAAGGTCTTGACGTGCCGATTAGAACGTTTCACGAACTTCGCTAATGCTTCCGCGGTGAACGCAGCATCCCAGGGTTCTGGGCCCATTGCCGCGAGTGTGGGAATCGTTTCGTAGTTCCCTTGCGGCACATAATGGATACGGCCGAAACGGCGGATGTCGTGAAAAGTGAGCAGCGCGCCACAACTCAGATACCACCAAGCTCGCAGGTGCCGATGATTGAGTTGATTTGGGTGATTGTGGCGAACCGCGAGCCGACCCGTCATCCCCAGATGAACTACCAGTTCGTGCGGCGGCGCAACCGTAAGTTCAACTAACAAATATTTTCCGCGGCGGTGCAAGGCTAGGACCTCAGAACCGATGGCCTCTCGCGCCGCAGTAAATCTTGAAGACGAAAATGCTCCCGCATTAACTATCTCCGCGCCTAACAATTGCGGTTCAAGTTGACGGCGGATCGTTTCCACTTCGGGCAGTTCAGGCACCTACACATCCTAAACGCGCCAGCGTCTACTCGCTTCGTTGTAATGCCCGTAGGCGTGTCGGTAGGCGTGTCGGTAGGCGTGTCG
>JAHQYM010000191.1 GCA_024421095.1 Acidimicrobiia bacterium | reverse complement strand
TTGGCACCGAATACTTGCGATGCTTCAATGCTCTCTTCAGGTACTTGCCTTATGCCTAGGGCGGCAATACGGATGCCGGGCACGCAAGCGTACAACACCGAAGCAATGACACCCGGTACAATTCCGACCGTAAAGAAAGTAACCGCGGGGATGATGTACACCAATGACGGAATGGTTTGAAGGGCATCCAACATTGGGCTTAGAGCAGCTTCCACCCGTCGGTTGAGCCCCGCCAATATTCCAACGGGGATAGCGATCAGCAGTGAAAGAAATACAGCAGCTACGACTTGCACGAAAGTGTCTATCGAATCTTCCCACATGCCTATAAGAAAAATCGTGCTCATCCCCACAACATTGAGCAATGCCAGTTTGTAGCCTTTGACCCAAAGTCCGAAAGCCGCTGCTGCCGCAATGAGTGCAGACCAGGCCAACGTGTCAGTAAAGAGATCGCGTAGTGGCAAGTAGTATCTAGCGACAATGAACTCGTTGATTCCTCGAGTCAACCATCGAAGGTTGTCTCGAATCCAATCCATCAAGTCGTCAATTGGGTCAAAGACTTTCACATCCCAAACCTCTGGGAAGGAAGCCATGCCTGCGATACCAGCTTGGCCTGCGGCCCGCCCCACTACTATCAGACCGGTTATGCCAACGAGCGTGATCAAGACAGAACGTCTCGAAGGTGCCGTAGCGCGGTCGCCTCCAACTACAGCTTTCGCCATGCGGTCGAGCACGATTGCTATCGCCACGATCGCCAAACCGGTCGCTATGCCCCTTCCGGTACGGCGAATGTTGAGGGTGTTCATAACCTCTTGACCCAACCCGCCAGCACCAAGCAGGGTAGCGAGCACGACGATACCTAGCGCCATCATGATTGTCTGAGTAATCCCGGCCATTATCGTCGGCAATGCCATGGGCAACTTGACTTTGCACAAGGTCTGAACAGGTGTGGCTCCAAAGACTGTCGATGCTTCGACGGCTTGCTCAGCCACACTCTTGATACCCAGTGTTGTGAGCCTCACTACCGGTGGGAGCGCATAAATCACCGTAGCCAAGGTGGCCGGCACCGCGCCGATACCGAAAAACATCACCATCGGCACAAAGTAGACAGGCGCAGGAATGGTCTGCATGGCATCCAGAATGGGTTTCAGGGCCCGGTCAAGCGATGACCACTGAGCTGCGAAGATACCAAGTGGGATACCAATGACAACCGAGAGGATCACGGCCATCGTCATCAAAGACAGCGTTTCAATGGTCACTTCCCACAATCCCACGAGACCTGTGTAGATGATGGCTGACGCGGCTGCGGCAGCCGCGACATAGGCACGTGTTCGCGCGATGAAGGCAAAGATAGTTGCGGGAATGACAAACCACGGTACCCACAGCAAGCCTTGCTCGATCCGCTCAAGTCCGAGGTCTACCAACGATGTTAACGGTTCCAAAACAACCGTGAAGAGCCAGTGGGAGTTGCGGTTCTGCTGAGCCCAACGAGAGAATCGGTCGAGAGGTTCTGAAAAGAACGTGTCAAGAGCCGCTGGTGGTTGCGACCCACCAAACGCCAACTGCAATGCTACTAGCAGCACCGGTATGGTGAGCCACAACAGTTTTCGTTCATTCACCACCCAACGCTTGTCGATGCCCAACGGAACAGTGCTCGTTGTCATGATTTTGGTTGGAGTAGATTGGTCACCGCTTCCCGGTCTACGACACCTAGAAGCGAATCTTGCGCGTCAACAACGAAGACATCCTCGGTGGTCTCAATCAACAGAGGCAGGATCGATTCGAGGTTCACAGTGTCGTGAACGACCCGTTTCCCGTCTGGTTCGGCAGACGCGGCACGGTCGACGGGTGCCACGACATCAGCAGCGGTGAGCACCTTAGTGCGTGGCACACCCTTGACAAACTCCGCGACGTATTCGGTTGCCGGGTTCAATATCAACTCTGCGGCGGTGCCAACTTGGTCGAACTCGCCATCCTTCATCACCGCGATTCGATCACCGAGCCTAATGGCCTCATCAAAATCGTGAGTGATGAAGATGATCGTTCCCTTGATGTCAGTTTGGATTCGCAGCAGTTCATTCTGCATGTCTCGGCGGATCAGGGGATCGAGCGCTGAGAAAGGCTCGTCGAAAAAGAGCACCGTTGGCTCGACGGCCAATGCCCGAGCTAACCCGACCCGTTGTTGCATACCGCCTGAAAGTTGATGAGGATAACTGAGGCCGGATCCGCTGAGGCCCACCAGGTCAAGTACCTCGTTGGCGCGGTGGTGGCGATCCTTGCGCTTGATTCCTTGGATTTCTAAGCCGTAAGCCACGTTGTCGACGACCCGCCGATGCGGGAACAGGCCAAAGTGTTGAAATACCATTGACAGCTTTGCACGCCTCACGTTCCTCAGTTGAGCATCGGTCATGTTCGTGAGGTCTTCGCCTTCAAGGATAACTGTGCCCCTGTCGACGGGTGACAAACGGGCTAGGCAACGAACCAGAGTCGACTTTCCCGACCCTGACAGCCCCATCACAACGAAGGTCTCACCGCGCAGCACATCGAATGACACGTCGCGCACGCCGATGGTCGCACCAGTGGCGGTGCGAACATCGGCGCGCGACGCGCCAGTGTCTGCCAACTCAAAGGCCCGTTTTCTGCGGCTCCCGAAGATTCGCCATACCCCGCCAGCCGAGAGGCACAAGTCCGACACGGGCTTTTGGGTCATAGGTCAAAAACAATCTGGCTAGCTTAGCCAAGCAGACCATCTGCTTTCGTTGTCGGCAATCCATTGGGCCGCCACAGCGTCCACATCCTCGCCATCGAGTTCAACGGGCGGTAGCATAGACAACTGATCCTCGGTCGTGATCGTGAACTTCTGCAGGAAAGACCAAACGTCAGGAGCTTTTTGTTCAAGACCCGCGGAAGCCGCTTTGAACAGCACATCCTCTGGATAGTCACAGTCGACTCCACCGTCTTCGTTCTTGATACTAGCCTCACAATCGGCATCTAT
>JAHQYM010000034.1 GCA_024421095.1 Acidimicrobiia bacterium | reverse complement strand
AAGACCAAACGTCAGGAGCTTTTTGTTCAAGACCCGCGGAAGCCGCTTTGAACAGCACATCCTCTGGATAGTCACAGTCGACTCCACCGTCTTCGTTCTTGATACTAGCCTCACAATCGGCATCTATCTCGGGAAGCGGCACGTTCACGAGATTGTATTGGGAGACTGCAGCGGTCGGGGTCCACCAATAGAGGAGAATTGGCTCATTGGCCGAAACGCGTGCGTCCAACTCCGCAACTGTCGCTGCTTCCGTTCCCGAAAATATGACTTCGAATGGCAGTCCGAGGTTATCGATTATCTGCTCGTCGAACTGTGAATACGAAGGGTCAGTTCCCAAGAATCGGCCGTTGTTGCCGGTCTCAGTGGTAGCGAAAAGGTCGGCAGCTGCGCTGCTGCTGTACCCTTCCCAAGTTGCCAACTCGGGGTTTTCATCAATTACGTAATCGGGAACGAACCATCCGATTTTCCCTACGGTTCCCAACTCGCCGATATTTGTAACTCCGCCATCGTCAAAGAAAGCTTGCTCGGTTTCAGTAATTCCCGAAGGCCAGATCTCCAAAACGGCATCAAGCTCGCCGTCAGCGAGTCCTATATACATGGCCTCGTTCTCGTCAATGTTGATGACATCGGTTGGGTAACCAAGCTCGCTTTCGATTAGCTGACTGGCAACGCTGACATTCAGATAAGAAGCCGTCCACGGATTAGTGACCAACACAATCTCAGGTTTGTCCGCGTCGGCTACGGTGGTCGTGGTGACCTCTTCTTCCATCATCGAATCAGAGTCGCTGTTTGAAGCAGCGGTTGTCGTTGTTGTTGTTGACGTGCTGTCGCTGCCGCATGCGGCGGCCAACAATGCTGTCGCCATCAACAAAAATAGCAATTTCTTCATTTTCCCTCCAGGTATTTGCGCCACCACAGTGTGCGGCGACGTATTTGAGCAACAGCATACAAAAAAAACACGAAATGTCAATTGTTATTTGGTCCAATCTGCGCGCCGGGTTTCGTGTAGGGCGATAGCGCTGGCGATGGCTACGTTGAGCGAGCCGACCTTGCCGAGTTGAGGAATGAAAGCAACCGCATCACAGGCCATTAACGTGTCTTGGTGAACACCTCGGTCTTCATGACCGATCACCAAGGCAATATCGCCGGCGAGGTCGGTTTCGTGCAGAGGTGAAGCGTCACTTGTGAGTTCAAGCGCGACCACCCGAAAACCGTTGGCTCGGGCGGCGGTAACCGCGGCGGAACCCGATTCGACTTCGGTCCAACTCAGATATCGGGCGCTTCCCAAAGCAGTCTTGTCGACCTTGTTGTGCTCTGGTGAAGTACCTGCGGCGATCCACAGATTGTCAACTCGTTGCGCAGCCGCGGTGCGCACAATCGAACCAACATTGAAGGGGTTGGCCACACCATCAAGGATCAAAGCCACTCGGTTGGTGGTGCGTTTGCGCCAGGCTCGGTGTAGGCGTTTCATTCCAGTGCCATCAAGTTGCGTCACGAACTCTCCCATCTTGGATTGGGTGAACTTCAAGTATGCGGAAGCCCGAGCGGCTAACCAAGCGACTTGTTGGGAAGCCTTGTTCAGAAAGCCAGTGTTGCATCGAGTCGCTCCCCAAGTGTTTTTGCATGACCAGATGCGCTATCCCCGTTGCGCTGAGTCGGTTTAGCCACATTGCCAAACATGAACGCAGCGCCGCCTTGCCTATACGAATTGGTGGGTTAGACAAAATGTGATCGAAGCGAACGTTTGGGGGGACTTCATCAGGTGCTGCAACGGTGAGGCGCGCTTGCACGCCAAGATCGTGGGCGTTGAGCGCGGTCAGGTAACGTGCCCGTGCGTTTGTGTCGATTGCCCAAATCCGCCCTGTGATGCTTCTTAGTGCGGTGACGCATGCGATCGCGCCCCAACCACAGCCGAGGTCGAGCGTTGCGGAGTGTTGTGGCAGCAGCGAAACTTCGTTCAACAGGAGTTTCGTGCCCGGGTCTAGGCGATGCGCCGAAAACACGCCACGATCCGTGCGAAACTGCAAGGACATGTCCGCCAAGTTGACTTCAACGGACGCAGGCGCAGACCGGACCGCAGGTTCTTCATCGAAGTAGTGAGCTGCCACAACTTTGACCGTAGCCGAAACGCAACCCGATTTTGATCCGTGTCAACAGCAAACTCGCCGCTAAACTGCAAGCGTGAGAAGTTACGACATTCGTGTCATCGGCGACCCGGTGCTGCGGCAGAAGGCACGCGCCATAACCGATATTGACGGTGCGCTGGTGCGCCTAGCCGACAACATGATTGCAACCATGTATGAAGCCCCTGGGATCGGGCTCGCGGCACCGCAGGTCGGCGTTCAGAAACGTTTATTTGTGTGGGACATGGGCGAAGGTCCAAAAGCAATCGTCAACCCTGAAATCGTCGAATCGGATGGTGAATGGCTATATGACGAAGCTTGTCTGTCGGTGCCGGGTTTGTCTTGGGAGATTATCAGGCCCAAAACCGTTCATTTGATTGGCCACGACCTTCACGGCAACGAGATGTCCTTCGAGGTGGACGAACTAGAAGCCCGCCTCTTTCAACACGAAATCGACCACCTTGACGGCACGCTACTGATCGAACGCCTTGATGCCGACACGCGCAAGACTGCACTCAAAATGATTCGCGACCGTCAGATAACCAATTCCCTCGCCGCCGCCCAAAACGGCGGTTCAAAAAGCAACCGTTTTGGTACTAGGAAACCCAGCAAGAATAATTTTGATGAAAGTCTAAGGTTGCCGTGACACTTCCGCCAGCGGCGGAGATAAAACGCATCGTCTACCTCGGCACTCCCGTCACCGCAGTTGCGCCGCTGCGAGCGCTCAAAGAAGCGGGTTACGAAATCGTCTTGGTGGTAACCCGCCCAGACCGCCGCCGAGGGCGTGGTGCGCGGCTGCAACCAAGCCCGGTAAAGGTAGCCGCGCAAGACCTCGGGATAACGATTAGCGACAATCTGCAAGCCCTCGCCACAGTGGATGCCGATATCGCAGTGGTGGTTGCATATGGTGAGATTATTCCTGCGCCTTTTCTCCAAAGAATGCCGATGGTTAACATGCACTTTTCTTTGCTACCGCGTTGGCGCGGGGCCGCACCAGTGGAACGGGCGATACTGAACGGTGATGAAGTGACCGGCGTGTGTCTGATGGCCGTTGCAGAAGGTCTTGACACCGGGCCGCTTTACCGCCAAGTCAGAACCAAGATCGACGCAAATGAGGATAGCGAAATGCTCCAGGCACGGCTCAGCGCGCTCGGCACCAAGTTGATGCTTGAGGCGTTCTCAGCGGGGTTGGGCAGCCCCGAACCGCAGCAAGGGGAGGCAACGTATGCCGCTAAACTCACCAGCGTGGACCGCCACATTGATTGGCGGCAGTCGGCCCTGCAGATCATTCGTCAGATAAGGGTTGGGGGTGCCTGGACAACCTTCAGGGGGCAGCGTTTCATTATCTGGCGCGCCAAGCAAAGCGAACCCGTACCCAAGCGAGGAACACCGAACCTGGCCCCGGGATCCATCACCGAGCTAACCGTGGCCACGGGTGATGGACACATTGAAATGGTTGAAGTGCAAACTCAAGGTCGCACACGCCAGAGTGCCGATGCCTGGCGCAACGGCGTGCGGCCAAGGGCCGATGATCGTTTCTGGTAATGGGGACAAACGTCAGAAGGTTCGCCATTGATGCCATAGTGCGTATTGATGACGGCGCCTACGCCAATGTGTTGCTACCCAAAATGCTGGCTCGCACCGACCTCGACAACCGTGACAAAAGATTCGCCACGGAACTGGTGTATGGCTCGACGCGCCGCAAACGCGCGCATGACTACATAGTCGACAAGTTCCTAACCCATGACCCGCTACCGCTGGCGCGTGCTGCGTTGCGCGTCGGCACACACCAAATAGTGGAGTTGCAGACTCCAGCGCATGCGGCGGTATCAGCAACTGTGGAAGCTGCACCGGCCAAGTTTCGAGGCCTCGTCAACGCGGTGTTGCGCAAGGTATCGGCGGCTCACGAGGTGGGTATTTCCTTTCCAAGCGAAGCAATCGCGTTGAGTTATCCAGATTGGATTGTGGCGCGCTTGAGTGAAGACCTGGGCAGAGCAACTGCGCTCGAAGCGTTAAGCGTTATGAACCTTGCGGCACGTTCGCACTTGCGTCAGGACGGCTACACTCAAGACCCAAGTTCGGCGCAGGTCGCTAAGCAAGTCGCAGCACAAGCAGGGGATTTGGTGCTTGATCTCTGCGCTGCTCCCGGTGGAAAAGCAACCGCAATAGCAAGCAGGGGTGCCGCGGTTGTGGCCGTTGACAGCCATCTCGGGCGTGCCGGCCTACTCCAAGAAAACGTCAAACGTCTGGGTTATCACAGATCGCTGCAAGAAAGTGGTGTAGCGGTGGTAGTCGCCGATGGCACCAACGCACCTTTCACCAAGAACACTTTCGATGCGGTCTTGGTTGACGCTCCCTGTTCGGGGTTGGGTGTCTTGCGCCGCCGCCCCGACGCTCGTTGGCGAATCAAACCCCACGACATCGATGCTCTTGTGGTTCTTCAGCAACGATTGTTGTGTGCTGCTGCCGAGCTGGTGGTCGTGGGGGGAAGTTTGATTTACAGCGTCTGCACGCTTACCCGCGCCGAAACCAACGGCGTGTTGAACGACACTGCGAGTAAGTTGAAAACGCTTGGATTCGAGCTTAGCGAGAGCGCAATGTCGCTTCCCACAGTTGCTCAAGACGGCATGTTTTCGGCGTGTTGGACCCGCAGGGTTGCCGCGTCGTCTATATCTTCAAAACATGACTAAACACTCAGAACACCAACGAACTCAAGACAAAGAGAAACTATTTGCGAAGATACTCACTGTCTCTGATGGCGTGGTCTATGGCACTCGCCAAGACCGCTCCGGAAAAGCCCTTGAGGGTTATTTGGCGGCTGCGGGTTGGATTGTCGTTGAACGCCGGATTAGCGAAGACGGTACCCAACCGGTGGCCGAGGCGTTGCATCAGCTCGCCACTGATTTTCATGGTTTGATCGTGACGACTGGCGGCACCGGTTTTGGGCCTCGTGACCTCACCCCTGAAGGCACCCGCGCGGTGCTTGATCGTGAAGCGCCGGGATTAGCTGAAGCGATGCGCTTAGTCAATCCTTTGGGTCGGCTCAGCCGCGGTTTGGCCGGCACCCTCAACACCACTTTGATTATCAACACGCCCGGTTCGGAGAAAGGCTGCGTGGAAACCCTTGAGGCCGTCGTTGATGTGTTGCCTCACGCGGTCAAATTGTTGGTCGACAACGCCGACCCGCACCCCAACCGCAATCACAGTTAGCGTGATGACAGAACTCGCCCAAGATGCAGAGCACATGCGAACGGCAATCCGAACCGCTTGGCAGGCGCGGCATCGTAGTGCGCCCAACCCTTGGGTCGGAGCGCTTCTGGTTCAAACCGATGGTCAGACTTTTGCGGGCTCCACCGACGCTTACGGCGGCGCACATGCTGAAGTTGTGGCCCTGCGTCAAGCACCGCAACCTCAAGGTGCCACCCTCTACACCACGCTTGAACCCTGCGACCACACGGGACGAACCGGCCCCTGCACCGAGGCCATAATCCGAACTGGAGTTGCACGTCTGGTGCTGGCGCTTCAAGATCCAGATCCGCAGGTGTCGGGCGCTGGCATCAACCGTCTACGTCAAGCGGGAGTAGAGGTGTTGGTTGGAATTGGCGCGCCCGAAGTGCAACATCAGTTGCGCCCTTACCTGCACCATCGCCTTAGTGGACTGCCATACGTGGTGCTGAAATTAGCAAGCACTCTCGATGGTCGTAGCGCTGCCACCGATGCGACATCACAGTGGATAACGGGCAGACCGGCACGGGTTGATGCTCATAAATTGCGAGCGTATTCGTCTGCCATCGTTGTTGGGGCAAGAACCGTGCGGGTGGACGACCCGGCACTCACGGTGAGGCTTTGGCCCGAAGAAAACTCAAGCATTAACTGCGCTGAGGTTACAGATCCGTGGCGCGTGGTGCTTGGTTCAGCACCCAAAAATGCTAAGGCGCAACCTTGCTTGAGCTGGACTGCCGAGGTCACCGAACTGCTCCATCATTTAGGCGAGCGTGGAGCCATACAGGTGTTGGTGGAGGGTGGGGCAAGCGTGGCACATACATTCCATCAAGCGGGTTTGGTAGACCAATATGTGCTCTATCTGGCGGCAGCGCTGATGGGTGGCGATGACGGAACGCCTTTGTTTCGTGGAGTTGGCGCCAAAACGATCACCGAAATCTGGCGTGGGCAGCTAGAAAATGTCCAACGCCTTGGCGACGATTTGCGGATTGATGTGGTGAAATCGTCACGTTAGTTTCGTTTGCGGCGCTAACCTCAGCGTGGTGTTAAGGCTGGTTTTACCAAAAGGTTCCTTGGAAAAAGCGACGCTTGAGCTTTTTGCGGCTGCCGATCTCAATTTGGAGCGTTCCTCAGCGGTTGCTTATAGGGCAACGATCGCCGATCCGCGCATCGAGTCGGTGCGGATTTTGCGTCCTCAAGAAATCCCCAACTATGTGGCCGACGGATTATTCGACTTGGGCATCACTGGACGAGATTGGATCGAAGAAACCAGCAGCACCGTGGTAAGTCTCGGCGAGCTAAAATACTCCAAAGCCACATCACGACCTATACGCATCGTCTTGGCCGTTCCCCAAAATGCGCCTTGGCAAACGGTTCGTGATCTCCCTGATGGCGTGCGGGTTTCAACGGAATACCCCGCGATCACGCAACGTTTCTTCAAAGAAGCTGGTGTTGAAGCGGAAGTGTTGCTGAGTTACGGAGCTACCGAAGCGAAAGTGCCAGACATAGTCGATTTGGTTGTCGATATAACCGAGACCGGTCGTGCGCTGCAAGCCGCTGGTTTACGGATTATCGATACCCTCTGCACTTCCTACACCGAACTAATCGCCAACCCGCAAGCGTTTGCCGACCCCGAAAAAGCGCATGCCATGCGTCAAATCAACACACTCTTGCAGGGTGTGCTTCACGCTCGCGGCAAGGTTCTAGTCAAAATGAACGTGCCGGCAGACCAACTCGACGAGGTAATCGCCTTGCTGCCTTCAATGAAAGCCCCAACTGTCAATGAGTTGTTTCGCAGTGCTGGTTATGCGGTCGAAACGGTTGTTGCCAAATCCGCAATCAACATTTTGATCCCCGCGTTGCGTGACCAAGGAGCCAGCGACATCGTGGAAATCCCGATCGCTAAGATAGTTGCCTGAAAGTCATCGCCCGTTGTCGGAACTTTGTGACTGCGCTTGTGTCTGTTGTTTGAGGCGCACAAATGCCACACGAATCTGGTCACGCGCGTTTACCACCGTTGTTTCACCCTCGCCAAGCCGCCCAACCATCTTTTCAACAATGGCGTTCAGCGCATCAATAGCTATGCTAGCTTCAGCGAAGTTTGGAGTTTCGGTGGAAAGATGCAAGGCAGCTAGCTCATACAAGCCCATGGCGTGGTTAGCCACGATCGTGGCTGCGGGCGTTTGCAGCATTCGCTCACGGGCTTGCGCCATCTCTTTGACGATCGCTTCGGCGTTGGCACGCTCTTCGTCACTCAAGTCTTCTAGCTTGACCCCATCGGGCAAAGCAGCAGCTATAGCATCATCAAGGTTGGTTTCTTGGCTTTTTTCGGTAGAGGTTTTTTTGGGGCGATCCACACGGTGTTCGCCTGAAGGTGTCCACAAAGTACTCACGCTGATACGCTATCGCCAACTAACAAAACTGGATGGTCGGAATTACATCCGATTTCCAATACACGACGGAGGTTTCGTGCTCACAAGGAGCCTAGGGCGATAGCACCGCCAAACGAAGAGCCAAAGATCAACGAACTGATCAACGCCAAAGAGATCCGACTGGTCGGTCAGGACGGCGAACAAATTGGTATCACAACGCTAACTGAGGCACTCAACCTCGCACGAACCGCTGACCTTGATCTTGTTGAGGTGGCGGCGAAGGCTAACCCGCCAGTGTGTCGGATCATGGATTATGGAAAATGGCGCTACGAAGCCGACCAGCGTGCCAAAGAATCCAAAAAGAAGGCCTCGAACTTGACGGTGAAGGAAATGAAATATCGTCCCAAGATTGGGCCTGGCGACTTTGAGACCAAAACCCGTAAGGTATTTGAGTTCCTTGGTGGAGGACACAAGGTTAAGGTCACTATCATGTTTCGGGGTCGCGAAATGCAACACCCCGAACTTGGGCGACAGATACTAGACCGGGTTTCCGAAGCCGTGGCCGATGTTGGCAAGGTTGAGTTTCAACCGCGTCAAGATGGGCGCAACATGGTGATGGTTTTGGCCCCAGACAAGCGGGCACAAGCCCGTCGCGAGCAACAAAAACGCAAAGCGGCGGAGGCCTTAATCGCCAACGGCGATCCCTCAACCACTCTGTAAACCACAAACGAGTAATCTTTCGGCGCTTTTGCCGCAAGATTGCCGCAAGATGCTGATAAAAAGAGAACCGAGAATAAAGAGAACCGAGAATTATTATGCCGAAAATGAAGACACACAAGGGCGCGCAAGCCCGCTTTAGGCGAACCGGCTCAGGCAAACTGATGCGGCGCAGCCAAAACAAAAACCACATACTTGAAAAAAAATCGCCGAAACGCAAGCGTCAGTTGCGTAAACCAGCATCCGTCTCAGCGGCTGACAAAGCACGCATTCGCGACCTCGGCGTTTGAAACACGTCCGCTAGGTCACAGGAACTAACGAAGGGAACTAAATATGGCTAGAGCAAAACGCGCGGTTCATGCTAAGAAGCGCCGCCGGGTGGTTCTTGAGCGAGCTAAGGGGCATTACGGCAATCGTTCTCGCACTTTCAGATCAGCCAACGAATCGGTGATGCATGCGGGCAACTACGCATTCCGAGATCGGCGTGCCCGCAAGGGTCAATTCCGCCGCTTGTGGATACAACGAATCAACGCCGCGTGTCGCCAAAACGGCATCTCCTATAGTCGTTTCGTTGCTGGCTTGAAAGCCGCTGAAATTGATGTTGATCGCAAGATGCTTGCAGAGATTGCTATTCACGACCCGGAAGCTTTTGCTGCTTTGGTTGCAACCGCTAACGGAGCACGATCTGTCACAAGTTGACGGGCGCACGGGGTTTACGGTGCTAGAGGAAGCAACCCGCATCGGCCCAAGAAATCCTCGGTTTACGGAATTGCGTCGCTGGGTCAAGAGAGGTGAGGCGGGTTCAACTACTTTTGTGTTGGAGGGAGAACGCAACCTCGCCGAAGCACTTGACGCTGGCTTGCAATTGTTGACGGTGGTGGTACCCGAAAGTGCAGTGTCCGACTTTGCGGCTTCACCATTGAGGCAACGCCTCCCCGCGT
This sequence comes from Acidimicrobiia bacterium, assembly GCA_024421095.1. Lineage (GTDB taxonomy): Bacteria > Actinomycetota > Acidimicrobiia > Acidimicrobiales > Aldehydirespiratoraceae > VXYK01. Next base: position 12,155 of record JAHQYM010000034.1, on the reverse strand, counting down.
CAGTGGAAATCTTTTTGTTGCGTGACGATGTCTTCGCGCGCTTGGCACCGTCAGTAACGCCACAACCACCGTTGACGTTTGCTAAGTCTCCTATCGCTCAACTCCCAGGAGAATTATCGGCAAATGACTTTGTGTTGGTGTTATTTGAGATAGCCGACCCGGGTAATCTCGGCACGCTCATTCGGGTAGCCGATGCCATGGGCGCAGTTTGCGTTGTGGTGGTTGGTGGGGCAGACCCGTGGCGTCCGAAATCGGTGCGTTCCTCTGCTGGTTCGGTTTTGCGTGTTCCGCTGGTGTGCGAAACCGTGCTGAGCAAAGTTCTGTGCGACCTGCGAACCGCTGGAGCGAAGATTGTGGGAACGGATGTGCGTCAGGGGCTCGCGCACGACAGTGGTGTGCTCAAGAAACCACTGGCGCTTGTGCTGGGCTCGGAATCTCAGGGCCTTGACCATGCTATCGATGCTATCGATCCGCTAGTTGATGCTTGGGTTCGTATCAAAATGGTCGGTGATGCGGATTCGTTGAACGTGGCGATGGCCGGCACCTTGCTCGCTTATGAGGCCAGCAAATCGGTGTCTTCGGGGTGATCACGGATATAGGCAGCGGCGAATGGGCACAACGGTTGGATCGTCTGGTTATTGCCACGCAAGTCATCAAGCATTCCCCGAAGTAATTTGGCGGCCATGCCCTGTCCACGCTTCTCTGGCTCGGTCGTGACATGTGGCACAATTACGGTTGTTCCGTCAATCTGGTAATCGGCGATTGCCACAACCCGCCTGTCCACAACCAATTCGTATCGGTGGCGTGCTTGGTTATTTCGAACTTCATAGTCCACGAAGCAAGTATCGCAAATATTGGGGGACAATGCGCCGCTGACCGCGTAACCTAATCGGTTGATGATTGAGAATCTTCGCCAGGTTGCTGTTCTTGCTAAGGCACGGCTAGCCGAAGCTGCCGACCTTGAAACTCTAGCGAAACTTGATGTTGAGTTTCTGGGGAAAAAATCGGCGGTAGCCATCGCTAAGCGGCAAATTGCCGCGCTCCCCGCCGAGCAACGCAGAGATGCCGGCCTCGAAATCAACGCAACCCGCGCCGAAATCACCAAGGCGCTGGGAGCGGCGCGCCACCGTCTAGAACAAACGGTTTATCAAAAGCAGTTAGAAGACGAGCGGCTTGACCTGAGTGAATATCGCCATAAGCGGCGGCCTGGTTCGTTGCATCTAGTCACCCAAGCTCGTGACCGGCTTGAAGACGTTTTCGTGGGTATGGGTTTCACGGTTGCTGAGGGCCCCGAAGTGGAATCTGCGTGGTACAACTTCGAAGCTCTCAACATCCCCGAGTGGCATCCGGCGCGCGGTAGTTTCGACACCATCTTTGTTGAACTCGGCGAACCCGAAGAAGTAATGTTGCGTTCCCATACCTCGCCAGTGCAGATACGTACGATGGAGAATCAACAGCCACCGATTTATATTGTGGCACCGGGCCGAACTTTCAGGACAGACACCGCCGATGCAACCCATTTACCCGCTTTCAATCAAATCGAAGGTCTCGTTGTCGACCGAAACATAACTATGGGCGACCTTGCTGGCACTATGGACGAGTTCGTGCGTACTTTCTTTGGCAGCGAGGTCAAAAGTCGCTTTCGGCCTTCATATTTTCCGTTCACCGAACCCAGCGCCGAGTTTGATATTTCGCGTCCTGATGGCACTTGGTTGGAGTTGGGTGGATGCGGGATGGTGCATCCCAATGTCTTGTCGAACTGCGGGATTGATCCCGAAAGGTGGCAAGGTTTCGCGTTTGGTTTTGGGATAGACCGGCTCGCGGTGTTGCGTCACGAACTTGACGACATTCGCGAGTTGGTCAACAACGATGTGCGCTTCCTAAGGCAGTTCTGATGAAGGTTAGTTTGTCTTGGCTCCGCGAGTTCGCGCCCGATATTAGTGGTACGCCGGAAGAACTCAGCGAAACCTTGTCTGCGCTCGGTTTGACCGTTGAAGACATGGCGATCACCGGTGATGTTGTTGATGGTGTGGTGCTCGCCAAAGTGCTCAACTTGAGGCCGCATCCGGCAGCCGACAAGATCCAACTTGTCGACCTTGACGCTGGTTCCGGAGTTGCGAACCAAGTGTGTTGTGGAGCTTTCAACATGTCTATTGGCGATCTGGTCCCGCTTGCTACCCCAGGCACGGTGATGCCCAACGGACTAAAGATTGCCGAGCGAAAGATGCGTGGTGAGGTCTCCGCGGGGATGTGTTGTTCTGGTGCCGAACTCGGATTAAGTGATGACCACGAAGGCATTCTCATTCTCAACGACCGGGTGCTACCCGAAGCGGAACTGGGTATGCCGCTAGCACCTGCTGTTGGCTTAGAAAGCGATGTTTTGTGGGATTTGGAAGTCAACGCTAACCGCCCCGATGCTATGTCGGTGGCTGGAGTCGCCCGTGACCTCGCCGCAGCCTTGGGCATCAGTTTCTCGTTCCCCGATTATCGAGTAGCTGCGGGTAGCGCCGCTAGCAACGAGACCGCTGAAGAATTATTGAACGTTGAAATCCTTGATCCACAGGTTTGCGGCCGGTTTTTGGCCACTGTGCTGCGCGGCGTGTCCGTGGGCACCTCTCCACAATGGCTCGCCGACCGGTTGATTAGCGCCGGCATGCGTCCGATCAATTCCATTGTCGACATCTCCAATTACGTGATGCTTGAGTTGGGTCAACCGAATCACACCTTCGACCTTGCCACGATCCCAGATGGTCATCTGAAGGTTCGGCGTGCAACTGCTGGTGAAACCTTGACAACTCTCGATGGTGCCGTCCGCGAACTCACCGCTAATGACGCGGTGATCACCAATGGAGCGGATCAAGTCATTAGCTTGGCGGGTGTCATGGGCGGTGCAGCCACAGAGATTTCAGCATCAACAACTGATGTTCTACTTGAAATGGCATGGTGGGATCCGCCAACCATCTCGCGCACTGTCAAGCGCCTCAACTTAGTCAGTGAAGCGTCCAATCGTTTCCGCCGAGGAGTTGATTGGGGCAGCAATATGCTGCGCGCCTTGCAGCGCTTCATCCAACTCGCTTCACAACTTGGAGTGGTTGCTGTTGACGGATTCGTGGAGGCTAAGGGGCACACGGTCGACAACGCACCGCGCAAGGTTCGCAGCGCCAAGATCAATGGTTTGCTTGGCACGGAACTGAGTGCCGTGGCGATGGCCGAGCATTTGCAATCCATTGGCTTTGGGGCCGAGGTTGTGCAATCCGAGTGCGCTAGCGAAGATCTGTCGGTGACAGTGCCAACTTGGCGTTGGGATACAGCGACCGAAACCGATATAGCAGAGGAAGTCGGTCGGTTGTATGGTTACGAGAACATTCCTCGAACCGTTCCGAGGGGTGAGCTTCCTGGAGGTCTTAGCGATTATCAGGTTCGGCGTCGTCAAGTTCGCCAAGCGCTACTCGGTTACGGATGCGATGAGACTATGCCACTGCCGTTTCTTGAGGCAGCCGACTTGACGAAAACGCAATTGGCCGACAATGCGCTGGACAATGCGCTGAGGTTAACCAACCCAGTAGCGGCTGAACAATCATTGTTGCGCCCGTCTTTGCTCCCCGGCCAACTCAAAGCCATTGCCTACAACCAGTCGCATCGCAACAGCGATGTTCGTTTCTTTGAAATCGGCCATGTGTTCTTGGTGCCCCCAGCGTCTCAGTTGCTTCCAGACGAACGAGAGTATTTGGGCGTGGCGCTGGCAGGTTGCGAGGCCCCCGAAGCGGTTGGCGCGCTCGACCTTTTAGACAACACGTTGGGTTTACCGAACGTTGCTTTGCGCGCGGCCGCACCTGCGGGCATGCACGCAACCCGCTCCGCTGAGGTGCTGGTGGCGGGCAAGGTTAGGGGAGTGGTTGGCGAGGTCGACCCGCAAGTGCTCAAAGGGTTCGATATTGCGGGCCGGGTTGCCTGGCTTGAAGTTGATCTGGGTGCCTTGCTCAAGGGACCTCGCCGTAGCGGTAAGTACCAACCGATTTCAAAATATCCCTCGAGCGATGTTGATTTGGCGTTTGAGGTTCCCGACAAGGTGGCTTCGGCTGACATTGTTACTTCGCTTCGCAAGGCCAGTCAGGGTCTGCTCGTAGGCGTGGAGTTGTTTGATGTTTACCGCGGTGATGGAGTCCCTAGTGGTTCTCGAAGTCTGGCCTATCGTTTGCGTTTTCAAGCGAACGACCGCACGTTAACCGATGCTGAAGTTGCTTGGGTTCGCCAGAGTTGCGTCGAGGCTGTAGCTAAACGCCACCAAGTGTTTTTGCGAAGTTAGTTAGCCATGTTTGCATTTGCGCTAGACCGTCTAACATTTTTGTGGTAACCTTCGGGTGTTACCGCAGACAAGGGGGATCCATTGACCGAGACCAGAACCAAGGCTCAAGCGAATCTGGTGCCTCATTTCACGCGCGGGGATGCCTGGCGCAAACACGATGTGGTGGTCATTGAAAGAGGCGAAGGTTGTTATGTGACGGATACTGAAGGCAACGAATATCTTGATGGGTTGTCGGGATTGTTTTGCACCAACATTGGCCATGGGCGCAGCGACCTCACTGCCGCAGCCGCCAAACAGATGGACAAACTAGCTTTCTTCCCGAATTGGAGTTTCGCCCACCCCTCCGCCGCCGAAGCAGCTTCAATGATCGCTTCCTTCGCGCCGGAAGGGCTTGATCGAGTGTTTTTCGTCAACTCAGGTTCGGAGGCGGTGGAGTCGGCGCTCAAGTTTGCGCGTTGCTACCACCTCGCGAATGGTGAACCAAACCGCCATAAAGTGATCGCCCGGCGCTGGGCATATCACGGCACCACGCTCGGAGCGCTTGCGGTTACTGCTATTCCTAGTTTCCGTGATCCTTACGACCCGTTGCTTGGCGGTTTCGTGCGTCACGTAGAAAACACACTTGGCTATTCCGATGATCAAGGTGTGCCGGCACGTGAGTTGCCTTGCGTAACCGCGATTGAACAAGCGATCCTTGAAGAAGGCCCCGAGACGGTGGCCATGGTTATCGCTGAACCAGTCCAGAACGGTAGGGGAGCACTCGTCCCACCTGCTGGTTATTGGCAAGAGCTCAGGCGGATTTGCGACACTCACGGGGTGTTGCTATGCGCCGATGAGGTAATCAACTCTTTCGGCCGTTTGGGACACTGGTTCGGAAGTATACGTTTTGGCGTGGTACCCGACATGATTACTTTCGCTAAAGGTGTGACTAGCGCATACGTGCCCCTTGGCGGTTTGGTGTTGCGTGGTTCGTTAGTGGAAAAGGTGTGGGACTCGCCCTCGGCAATGTTCGCCCATGGAGCGACGTTTGGTGGTCACCCGGTGGCAACGGCAGTAGCGATTGCCAACATGTCGGTGATGCGAGATGAAGCTATTCCTGCTAACGTGTTAGCTCACGAAAACCGACTCAAGAGCGGCTTAGGGGCATTAATGAAAACTCACAACTGTGTGAAAGATGTGCGCGGCACAGGATATTTCTATTCTGTGGAGTTGATGCGAGATCGTCGCAACTCGGTAGACCTCACCGAAACGGAATTTGCCCAGCTGCTGCCGGGTGGAACATTGGAACGCTTCGTGCGCGAAGCCCGAGTGCTAGTCCGACCAGATTCCCGTGGTGCCGCGATGTTAGCGATTGCCCCACCACTTGTGGCCGATGCCACCGTGATCGACGACCTGCTCCGCCGGGTCGACCAAGTGCTCGACCGCATCAGCGGTTGGCTGAAGGCCTCAACATGAGGCCCCAAACTACCCATTGGAGGGAAATCAAATGAAACGACTATTAGCGTTGTTGATGGTGCTCGGCCTTGTAGCCGCCGCCTGCGGCGACGACAATTCGTCCACCAACGAAACCACAACAACCACAGCGCCAAGCACCACCACTGCTGCGCCGGCCCCAACGACTACTGTTTTAGACACCGACCTTGACGAGTTGAATATTGCGTATTTCTTGGAATGGCCGACCGCGAATCAGGTTGCACAGTTTGAGAAAACGTATGATGACTATATGGGTATTCCTGTGAAGTGGACAGCTTTTGCTAGTGGTGGGGATATGGCCCAGGCTATGGAGAGTGGCGATATTGATATTTCCTATTCTCAGGGTCTTACACCGTTCGCCAATTTTGTGACCGGTGGAGCAGACCACCTCTTGGTTGGTGTGGCGGTGACATATGCTGACGCGGACAATTGTGTGGCAAACCCCGATCTTGGGATCACGGCTGAAAACGCTGCTGAGAAGTTGAACGGGCAGAGCATTTACACTCCGCTTGGCAACGTCACGCATTTCAAGTTGCTGAAGATGCTCGAGCACCTCGGTGTGGACACCAATTCTGTTGAGTTGATTCAATCCGAAGGTGGGGCAGCCGCGGTTGCTGCTTTGGATTCTGGTCAAGTCGCATTATCGTGTGCCTTTGGTGGGTCAGTCAACGCCATGATCGCTAATGGCGGTAATTTGTTGATGACTGGTGCGGAGCAAGAAGCGATTGGTATTCGCGTATTCGACATAATTTCCACGTCTAAGAATTTCGCTGAACAATATCCTGAGGTTCTCACCGCGTTCTTGCAGGTTACTGAAGATGCCAATCGTGCTTACAATGAAGATCGTGAACCATTTATTGACACGATCGCGGAAGCTGCGGATATGGATCGCGAAGCCACAATTGATTTGCTTGACGCTTTCGGTTTTCCCGAAAAGGATGTTCAACTTTCTGATGCTTGGCTTGGCGGGACTGTGCAGGACACGATGAAAGAACAAATGGACTTTTTCGTAGCTCAAGGCGAAATCGATTCAGCTTTGCCGAGTTACGACCCATTTGTTGACACCAGTTTCCTAGAAGCAGTAAACTAGGCATATTGTGAATTAACCGATCATGGCGAGCGCCCAACACCCATAAGGGGAGAGATGGATTCAATCATCCGAGGTTTAGAACAAGTATACAATTGGATTACTTTTGGGGTGGCTAGGGGTGCCTACATTTCATCATGGGTGCTTTTCGCGATTGCCGCGGTTGGAGCGCTCGCTATGACGGTTGATCTGCTGATCACGCCTTCTCGGCGATTCAAAGCAGCAGATCATTCAGCACAACCTCGTGATGGGTTAGTGCTGATTGGCCAAATATTGGCTGGAATAACCTTCCTCGGTGGCGTTGTTCTAGCGTTCCGCGACACCGCGTCATTTTGGCAGCCGATTGCGGCTTTGTTGGGTGGGGCTTCGCTGCTTGCCTTGTTGATCACCTTCCAACGAGCGAATTCCCAACGGCAGGCAACACTTGCCCGCTATGTCTGGCTTGCCTTAGCGGCCAGTTCCGTGGTGGCCGTTATTGTTGCGTATCAGCAACGCAACGACTCGTCAATCCCTTTTCTTGGGCTAATTTTTGCAGTCTTTGTGATCGCTCGCGCCTGGTTTTTCTTGGCTCGTCCAGAGGTTCATTTTGACGCTACTGACCTTGAGGTTGCGCGAGAATCAAGAACAGAGAGCGCGCTGGTGGTCGATAAGTTAGGTATGGTCTATGAGCTTCCCGATGGTGGGAAAGTGGAAGCTCTCAAGGATGTGAGTTTCACGCTTGAACCGGGTCGTTTGCTCACTTTGCTTGGGCCTTCGGGATGCGGCAAGACCACGCTGTTGAATATTCTCGCAGGATTTTTGTCGCCAACCGCAGGTGTGGCGAAGCTTGGTAGTGAAGTGATACTCGGGCCTAGCCAAGAGCGGGGCATGGTATTTCAGCAGGGTGCCTTGTTTGAATGGCTAACGGTGAACGACAACGTTGGTTTTGGTGCACGCATGAACGGCCGTTCGAGGCCTGCGTCTCGTGAAGCGGTTCAAGACCTTCTGCGCATTGTTGGGCTTCAGGAATTCGGAGAGAAAGCCGTCTACGAACTCTCAGGCGGCATGCAACAACGTGTGGCGTTGGCTCGTTGCCTTGCTAACGACCCCAAAATAATCCTCATGGACGAACCGTTGGGTGCCCTAGATGCGCTGACCCGTGAGAAGATGCAGGGTCTAGTTCTCAACCTTTGGAATGAGACTGGTAAGACTATCGTGCTCGTTACCCATAGTGTTGAAGAGGCGCTCTATTTGGGAGACCAACTGTTTGTGATGGCACCAAGGCCAGGTCGCATTGAGCGAGTTTATGATTTGCCATTCGCTGAGCAAGCGTTAACTGCCGATGCGCGCGAGTTGAAAACAACACCAGAGTTCATCAGTACTCGTGAAGAAATATTGTCGATGATTTGGGAGATGGAAGAACAAATCATGGGCACAACGGGAGGTGAAAAATGACCGTTATATCGATTGGTCAACGAAAGAGGTGCATTCATGGCTGAAGGTCCTGGTGGTCACGCAATAAGCGACAACATTGACCAACAAAATCGTCTAACCAACTGGCCGTTTAATTGGTTGTTTCGCAAGAAAGGTGCGGACGCTCGCAAGACAGTGACGTTCGGAGACGCGTCAGAGGTGAGCGGTGCATTGCTGTGGACAGTTGCGAGCGTGGTGTTTGTTTTGGCACTGTGGTTTGTGGCTACCAACGTATGGGGTTTGCCTCAAGAATGGCAGAGTTACGGAGACGAGGTGCGAGCAGGTCTCGAAGAAGACGAAAGCTACGTCCAACGCGACCTTTTGCGCGATTGCGATAACCATGCCACTAACCCGCAAGATTATCCGGCAGATCTACCATCGTGTTCATACCAGCAGTGGCTCAGCGAATCCACTTTGCCAACTCCGTTAGCCGTTTGGGACGAAGCGATAGATTTCGCGGCCAACGGTTACAGCGGGTTTACCATGTGGCAACACTTGTGGTTGAGCTTTAGTCGGCTCGCAAAGGGATTGTTTTGGGGAGTGGCTTTAGGAGTACCGATTGGTTTGGCTATGGGTTTATCTAACCGGTGGCGAGGGATTTTTGATCCAATAGTTGAATTGTTGCGACCGATACCACCGCTAGCACTAATTCCCTTGTTTATCATCTGGTTCGGCATCGGCGAAGAAGGAAAAGTCAATCTCTTGTTGTTCGCAGCAATATGGATTATGGTGATAGCCGCGCGTTCCGGAGTGTTAGCAGTGAACACAACTAAGGTTCACGCAGCGTATTCGCTGGGCGCGTCCAAAGCGCAAGTGTTGCGCCATGTGATCCTCCCCAATGCATTGCCAGAAATTTTTACCGGCTTGCGCGTAGCGATCGGTGTGTGTTGGGGCACATTGGTGGCTGCTGAACTGCTTGGTGCAAGTGCGGGACTTGGCTTCACGATATTCAAAGCTCGTCAGTTTCTGCTGCTTGATTTAATGCTCTCAGCCGTGATAGTTATTAGTATCTTGGGCGTGACGATGGATGTTGCGATGCGTATGGCCGAACGGAGATTGATTCCGTGGCGCGGGAAAGGTTGATGCCGGAGGGCTTCCCTGATGCGAATTGCGAGATTGAAGAAAATCGCGCCATACCGAAGTAAGCGCGAGGTCGTTGTGTCCAATTTGGTAGCCGTTCTTCCTGTCTTTTTGGTGGGGAACGCAATAACCATATTTCCGGATCAGCTTGGAGATCGGTTCACCGGGTTGCTGCTTGTGGGGGTCGCTGGGTTGGTGTCATTGTCGATACTTGGATGGTGGTTTTATCTGGGACGGGAGCAGTTTCCTTTGCGATCTGATGCTGGATCTGTGCCGTATGTGCCGCGGTCACTGCTTCGGTTAGTTGAAGAACGCGATGCCGCGGTAATGGGAGCGTCTTTTGAGGGCTCGTTCGTGCCTGCGCGCGATGGTTCACACACGCGCGAATTGCTACGTACTCTCCTTACTCGGTACCGGAGTCGCGGTGAAGTTGTTGCGTTCGGAGTCCCGTTCATTGCGGCACCTATGGTTGTGCTTATTCTGCTTACCGTATCGCCCCAACGTTTCGATGGCATCAGGGGAATCGTGCTTCTTGCATTGGGTGCTGCGGTATTGTGGTTTATGTTGCGATTTCTGTGGGTGTGCTTTGGACGCAAAAGGTTTCCCTTACCGCCCAATGCTCACCCCGGTCCGTATCTGCCTAAAAGAACGCTTAAACTTGTTGAGGAACGCAATACCGTAAGGGCAAGATTACAAGCGGAGACACCAGATAAAGTCTTTTAGGTGCGGAACGTTAACGACTTTTCGCAGACACGAGTACGGCCACATTCCTTTTGATTCTGTGGGAAGGCTCACGTTCAATTGCGGCACTCACTCTACTAACCATGAACTTGAACCCGGCGAGGGTTTACACCAGAACGCCTAGTGGGGTTACGGCTATGCGGTCGGCGAGGCGATAGGCGGTTTCACCTGGATGCACGATCAAGCCAGCGCGGAAACGTTCACCGAGTTGGTCTTGTAGCGCCGCGAGATGGCGTGCATCTCGCGTTGTTATCGTTGTGGACATTTTCACTTCAACCGCGATTGTGTCTCCGTGAGGCAATTCAGCAATGAGATCAATCTCACGGTTACCACCAGCGGATCGTAGGTGCGCGAACCTCCAGTTCAACCCTTGAGCATCGGCGGTAGACCCAATTTGACAGATGACCGCACTTTCGAAGAGTTCACCTAAACGGTAGCGGCGCTCACTTAGTGAGGTTGTAGTGTCGTAATGATCTGCGGCAGCGAACGCCGGGTCAACAAGATGACGTTTGGGGCGTTTGGTCAAACGTTTGAGTCGGTGGTTGGACCAACCGGGTAGTTCCTCAATCATGCCAATACGGTTTAGAAGGTCGTGGTAAGATTCGCCACTGGCTTTTGAAATCTCGGCGGCGGTTTGGATCGCGCTGTGTTCCGCGTTGGTACCGACCGTGGCAGCATAGGAACGCAAGTAACCCCGTAGTTTGGTGGTGTTGCGCGCGGAACTGGTGACTTCTGAGATGTCGCGCGACATTGCTAGGTCTAGGTAGGAGCGGATTGCTTCTTGATGATCAATGGGGTGCATATCAAGGTAACCGGGTAGACCCGACTCGACTGTGGGTGCAATTTGTTCTTCGGGCGAGAAAGTTGACTGTGCCCCGCGTACTGCGTCGATACCATGTTCGGCTAGGTCGCTGAGCGAAACCGTTGGGGTTGTGCCGCGTCTTTCGCTGAGGGTCATTGGTCGTAGCCGTGTGGTAAGAATGCGTCCTGCTCCAGCGTGAATATCGGCAGTCACGGCAGCACGGGTTGAACCGCTTAAGATGAATCGACCGGGCGTGCGGTCATCGTCAATCATGCGTCGAACCGAGTCCCATACTGTTGGGACTCGCTGCCACTCGTCTATTAGGAGTGGCCTTGGTAAGTTTGCGAACGCCGCTTCGGCATCGGTGGCCACCATCGCTGCAACCGCTGGGTTGTCTAATCGAAGCGTGGCTGCGGCTAACCTTGTTGCGGTTCTGGTTTTGCCTACACCTCGGATTCCTTCGATTAGTAGTGCCGGGTGAACTTCAAGTAACCTTTTCAACCTTTTATCGGCGTGGCGGGTTAGATACGTCATGCATAAAAGGCTAACAGACTAGCCGTATTATGGCTAATACATTAGCCTTTAATGCAAGCGGGTGGTGCCGACCGTTCCGGGCTGCGAACCTCACGATTGCTGTTACGCTAGCTTTTATCTGCAGTTATCTAACCGGTGCCTTCACACTGAAGCACCTAAGAACAAAATGAATATTCTTGATGCTTGGCACCATCAAGTTCGGGCAAATCAGCAGCGCATTATTTTGGCTGATACACACGACCAGCGCGCTATTGATGCGGCCCAGCATCTCGACACCGAAGGATTGACTGAAACGCTGATAGCCGGCCGAGACTTCGGTTCCGTGGCCGAAATCGGCAATCAAATTGCTGATGAATACGTTGACCGTCTCAAATCCACTCAAGATCCCAACTCCACGAAACCACCACTAGATGTCGATGACCCGTTGGTTATGTCGGCGGTGTTGGTTCGGGCAGGTTGGGCAGCGGGGTGCGTTGGTGGCGCCAGCCGACCGACCGCAGATGTGGTGCGGGTCGCACTGCGTGTGCTTGGCGTGCGAGCAGCAACCAAACTCCTTAGCAGCTGCTTTTTGTTCGTGCTGCCCGATGGCAGACCAATCGCCTACGGTGACTGCGCGGTGGTGCCCGACCCAAGCGAACGGCAACTCGCCGCCATAGCGGTCTCAACCGCTGAAACCTTTG
>JAHQYM010000190.1 GCA_024421095.1 Acidimicrobiia bacterium | reverse complement strand
CGGCGTTCGGTGTCTGTATCACGCGTCGTCTCCCGATGGCGGCTCCGGCAACTCCAGCATTAGTGTCGCAGCTGACATCGGATCCCATTCCGCTACCTCGTCCCATAAAGGCAATTCTGGGTCGAGAAAACGCAGTTTCGTGATGATGGTGTTACCAAGTTCACACTCGGGGACGCTGACATCGCCAGCGTCGTCACGCTCTATCTTGTAGGCATCCTGGTAGGGGAGCATTGCTAGCGCAGTGGCCCAACAACCTAGTAGCGCTCCTGTTTTGGCGTCCTTGAGAAGGTCTATCCTGTCTGGGTTAGCGCGAATGATAAATCTGGTATCTTGCCCTGTGCTGTCAGTGGTTATTGTGACTTTGCCGCCAACAATATTGTTGTCTGGCCGAAATATGATCGGCGAATTTCCTTGATGCTCTGCTTTAACGGGACTACCCCGGACAAGCCAGCGACCCGCCCCAACACTGATGAGCGACTGTCCCCAATGCGCGTGCTTTGCGTTCAGGTCGCACTCGTTCACGGTGATGACGCCTGGCCACAGATAAAGAGTCCCATCGCCGATATCGCTTTCATTAAGAGCGATTCGAGTTGTCCCAATAACCGCACTTTGGTCATTCAGGATGTTGGGGCGAGAGGTTTCCGCTCCGAGTTGCATCGTTTCGGCGCACCGATACTCCACAGCCCATTTGGCGTGACCAGACGCGAGAAGCGCTTCAATGCCTGGAGCGTCTTTCAGTGTGTGCTGGACGATCCATCCAAGCTGACCAGGGTGTGCCGTGTCCGGTTTAACCTTCGCTTCGTAAAAGGCATCCGGCCAATCGTTGCTGCACTCGAAAGCGTCGCTCGTCTGGTCGAGCATCGGAATGGATACGAGGAGCAACTCTGCGGGAGATGGTCCCGCCGGTATCCATCCGGTGGAAGTTCGACGGGATCTGCGATTCACGTTCGCGAAACCTCGTCGTTATCGTGATGGTCTGCTCGTTTGCGGTGAACGATCTCCGCCTCGACTAGCCCCCTATCGAATTGGTCAACGTCCTCAACATCAACAATTACCGTACCATTTATGGGTGCCCCTTTGGGTATCGGGATGCGTACCTCGCGACCGGAACCATCAAGCGCCAGCGGTGACTGGTCGATTCGTGCGGACGTGATGGCAAGATAAACGGGACTAACTTGATTACGCGATGTGCGATCTGTCCCTGATGGAACGCGAAGCCTTAAGCCAAGTTCCCCGGATTGGTGCGTTTTCTCTGCGATGTCCCACCTGATGTGAAAGCGACCTGTCCTTTTGTTGTCTGGTCTGCAGGAAGTTCGAATACCGGTATTATTCCCCGGCTTTACTCGTTGATTGACATTCTCTCTACCACTGCCTTGTCCGCCGCCACGGTTCGTTGGTGAAATACCGTTCCCAGGGGTCGGTGTAGGAGCGTCGTCGTGTCTTTTGCCGACTGGGTCGGGCTCTCGCGTAAGCCGTTTTTTAGGTTGTACCAGGTTAACGGCACCACCCATGAGCATCAACTCGGGCGGTACATAGTCTTCGACTTGATCTCCAATGTCGTCGGCTTCCTGCAACAAGAAATTCTGAAGTTCCTTCAAGAAATCGCGCAGCGCCTTCTGGTCGTTTTTGTTACTAAGTTCATTCGGCCTGATGTCTTGATGTGAAGCCCCTTCGGCATCGCGGACGAATGAGCCAAACGACCGTGTTTCAGTGCTGTCAAGGTTGACTACGGCGTCAAACGGCACCTTCTTGGCAAAAGATGCCGGGCCAAGATAATTGGGAAGATTGTCGACGATCCACATTCCATCTCGAAAAACTGACACCCGTGCCTTGCGTCCTTCGTTCTTGTCAATGTGCTTGCGAAACCAGATCTGAACTCCAGGAAATTGATTCAATTGTTTGAAGTGTGTTCCATCCTCCAAAGTCTTTAGGGAGCGAAGCGTGTTCTTCTTCACGCGTGAGTCGGGTATTCCAAGTACCGCATCTCTGAGCGAAGCGCTTCCACCAAGAACGTGGTTGGTTACTTTGTCGCGTGAGAGTTCCAAGGTTAAACTGAGTTCATGAATCGCAACGAGAAAGTGCTGCGCGGTTGAACCGAGGATAAGGTCAACAGCATTACCGTTCTGTTCTTGGATAGGTTTGTACCCAACGATCATCACAACTGATCCCGTGTCGCCTCCGATGTACGGTCGCATCAGCGTGGGAATCTTGCGACCACCGCGTTCTTGGTCAAAAAGGCGTTGCTGTCCGTCTGTGAATTCCCTAACGAAACCGTCCGCGCTCCGCAGTTCTTGATCGGCCTTGTGTGACGCAAGTATGGCGTGCCCGCCGAACGTCTCTTCGGCGTTCTGGTTGCGGCCCGCGTATAGCACGTACCTGAAGTCGCTCGGCGCGAAAGCGGTCAAGTGGCCGTGTCCTACTGAACCTCGACTGCCTACGCCTTTTGTTGAGGCACCACTACCGTATAGAGAGCGCAGTTCGGCAGATCCGATCCCCGCACCGTTGTCGGCGCAAACCAGACACTGTACGTACTCGCCACTGAGCCCTTCTTTGATCCTTTGAATAGCTTGTTTACCTGTTGCTGGTTCGTGTTCCTCTCGATATTCTGCACTTGCCTCGAACGCAGAACGGTACTCCTTGATGAACGGAATCTCCTCGAGCGATATATTTGCCAAATCCACCCGTACTTGACACGTTCTATCTGGGGAAGCATCTAAGGAATTCTGTAAAAGTTCGCGTATCACGCTGCGGTCGTTTGTTTTATCTCTGTCTGCATGCAGGTTGGTGAACCCTTGTACGGGGCCGTCATCAGTCCTGAAGTTAAGCGAAGCTCCCAGCGACTGCATTTAATCGGTGCATGCACAAGGTAGCGATACCGAACCATTGCGGGTAGGAGTATCAGGGTCGGACAGGATGTCGAAGTAGGAGACTGATCGGGTTGCGAAAAAGTTGAAACGGTCAGACTCCGCACTATCGGACTTGCCTGCGTAACGCTGTTCAATATCAGCCCACCA
>JAHQYM010000033.1 GCA_024421095.1 Acidimicrobiia bacterium | reverse complement strand
GGCTCGGACACTAACTTTGGTTAGTTGAGACTCGTCTGCAATCACCGGTGCCCCCGCAGGCGTGGCAGCCAGTTTTGTAATTGGGCTACGAAACAACGGTTCAGCAGACACAGCAGACTCAGCAGACTTAGATCTTTTACCCACGCAAACGCACCCCCTCAGGATCGAAATGGGCGTGGTGTGTGCAGACCGTGGCCGTGGCATCGGAACCATCGCATAAGCGCATTGTGAGTTCGGTGCCAGCCGCGGCAAATTCAGATGCCACTTGACCCAAACATATTGACCGTTGCAAAGTGGGTGAAAAGCGGGAGCTAGTGATGCGTCCGACTATTTCGGTGGTTCCCTGGCGCAGAATCTGGCAAGCTTCATCGGGTACTAATGAAGGGTCGTTAGGGGTGATGGCAACCAGCACCGGCAACCCAGCCGCGCCTGCATCAAGAGACCATTGCAGTTCAGGTTTACCCGCGAAATCTTCTTTGTCGAGTTTGATGAGCGGGGTCAAGCCGGTTGTGGGTGCTTTGGTGAGCCCATCAGTGTCTTGCCCCACAATGAAATGCCCCTTCTCGAGCCGCATAATCCTTTGCGCTTCAAGCCCGAAAGGGTGAACCTTCAGGTCTGCACCTTGTGCAAGCAACTGTTCCCAAACGTGAAGTCCGAACCCGGACGGCACATGAACCTCAAAACTCAACTCGCCAGTGAAACCGATACGCCACATTATGCAGTTGCTCACGCCGGCAATAGTGCCGATGCGTACATTCATGTATGGGAAAGCTTCACTGCTGAGGTCAACATCATCAACCAATCGGTTAAGCAATTCACGAGATTTTGGCCCGGCAATGTTGATGCTTGTGTAGCCCGTGGTGACCGGCGTGACATGCACTTGCCACTCAGGGTGCTCAGTTTGCAGCCACATTTCGAGCCATTGCCAAACCTGTGCGGCACCGGAACTAGTAGTGCTCATTAGGTAGTGGTTCTCGCTGAGCCGACCGGTCACCCCATCGTCGAACACCACGCCATCTTCAGCGCACATGATACCGTAGCGAACCGCCCCAATGGGCAGTTTCGACCACTTATTGGTGTACACCAAATTGAGTAGTTTGGTCACATCGGAGCCACGCAAATCGAGTTTGCCGAGCGGTGTCACATCGATAATGCCCACATTGTTACGCACGTTTGCAACTTCGGCGTTGGGGTCGCCGTAATGCTCTGGGCGGATCCATTGCCCCGCCAAGATCGGGGTCATGTTGTTGGCTTCGTGCCACTCATGAATAGACGACACACGCACCGGTTCAAACACACGCCCGGCCAACGCCCCGAGGCTTATTGGGGCATACGGCGGGCGCCATACGGTGGTACCGACTTGCTCAATCGTTTCGCCTTTGGCTTCAGCTAACACCGCCACCGTGTTCACGGTCTCCAACTTGCCTTGCGAAGGCCCCATCGTGGCAGTGGTGAACCGCTTTACCAACTCAACCGAATCGAAACCTTCAGCCGCCGCTCCAAGCAGATCTTTGGAACTAACATCTTCGGAATAATCAACCATCCCGTGTGTGTCGGCACGATACAACTCCGGGTGCGGGGCGATTACCAGCGGTTTGCGGGTGTCTTGTGGCAACGGTGGTTCTGTGCCGTCGGGTTTGACCGCACGGGTAACCGTGGTGCGCAAACGGTGCTGTATCACCGCGGCGCGTTGAGCAGCGAGTTTGCCAGTGCTTCGGCCGTGAGCGATGAGTTCGTCGAGGCTGCCGTCACCCACGATCCCGCCGCTGGCCAACACATTGTCGGGCAACGCGGTGGGAAAGAAACGCGCTGCTGTGGGGTTGTAGGAGGGACGGTCACCAGCCATGTTGAGTAGTGATGTTGGCGCGGTCCAACCAACTGCGGTTACTAACAGGTCGGCTTCAAGTTTCGAACCATCTGAGGTGATCACCGTTTTGAGTTGTTTGGAACTACCCGAGGCGCTAGAGATTGTTTGCCCTTTGCGGCCATCCACAACTGCAACCACTTCAACACCAGCACGTTCAAGGTCGCTTACCGTTGCGTCACCTTGAGCGTTGGCGGTTAATACCACTGCTTTGTGGCCGGGTCGCACGGCATAGTTGTTGATGAGTCGCCGCGCCGCGCCAGATAGCATTACCCCTACATGGTCGTTGCCGGCAAACACATAAGGTCTTTCAATCAGCCCCGCCGCCACCACAAGCGTTTTTGCCCGCGCTTTGATGAGCCTTTCTACTACGCCCGGGTGGTTGCGCTGCGCGATCGCTACCCAATTGTCGTCGTAGCGCCCAGTGACGGTGGAGTCGGTAAGGATTTCCACGCCCGCTACTTTGGCGAGGTTTGCGAGTTCGGCGGCGGTTTCGCGGTCTTGGTCGCTGCCCCAAAGCAGATGCCCGCCGACCCGGTGGTTGTGCTCCACAAGCATTACTGACATGCCTGCTTGAGCGGCGCTGATAGCTGCGGCGAGACCAGTTGGGCCAGCGCCAGCAACAACAACATCAACATGCGCGTAGCGTTTGTCGTGATATCCGTGTGGCGTGTTGAGATCAACTACGCCGCCGGGAGCGAAACGGGCCAGCACCTTTTCGTACAAAGGCCAAAGCCGCTGCGGTTTCATGAAGGTCTTGTAGTAAAAGCCGGCGGTTAGGAAACGTCCAGCTAGTCGGTTCGCGGCTTTGATGTCGTAGGCGAGAGATGGCCAGACATTTTGTGCTGATACTTTGATTCCAGTTTCCAAAAGGCGGTGACCTGCTCGCACGTTCGGTTCATCGCCGACCTGTACGGTTGTGTTGGGATCCCAATAGTCGGCGCTGAGCACCCCGCGAGGGCGATGGTATTTCATGGAGCGGGAAATTATCTGTTCGTTGTTGGCGAGCAACGCCGAAACGATGGTGTCACCAGCAAAACCCACAAGTTTCTTAGAGTTCCAAGTGAATTTGAGCGGTTGCGAACGGTCAATAAACTCGCCACTTTGAGGTTCAAGACGGCGCATCATTGTTCACCCTCCAACTCGCTCGCGTCACCCACTACTGCGCGCCCCCCAACATCACCAAGCGGTTTTGGTGTTTTGGATCCTGGCAACGGTGGCTCACGGAACTCCGAGGTGACGGTATGGCGTTCCACCGCAAAAAAGCGGCGGCAGCCACTGCTGCAATACCAAGTCTCCTTGAGCCAACCGGCGGGGTTGTCTTCGCTGTAGAGATAGTCGCGCCACTCTTTCGGGGTGGTGGTTGCGGGGTTAGGACGGGCCGAGGCTTCACCGCGATAGGTTAAATCGGCAGAGTTGCGGGGGCCGCAATTTGGGCAGGGAACAAGCAACATTTAGTGTCCTACCGCCGCCGCACCCTTTTCTCCAACGAGCATGCCGTGCTCGAAGCGTGAAAGAGCGAAAGGGGCTATCAGTTCTGGGGTGGCTTGGTCGGCAACACATTTGGCCATTTGTTCTCCCGATACTGGCCCGGCTTTGAAACCGTATGTTCCCCAGCCCACATCACAGAAAAACCCTTCTACCGGAGTGAAACCCATGACCGGCGAGTAGTCGGGGGTGATGTCACAAAGGCCGGCCCATTGGCGCAGTAGACGCATTTTCGAAACGGCTGGCATCAACTCAAGCACATGCCCGGCGAGTTCTTCGGTGAAATCTAGGGTACCGCCCATGTCGTAAGTGGCGAACGGGTCTACTGACGCTCCGAATACCAACTCGCCTCGGTCGGTTTGGCTCACGTAAACATGCAGCGAACCCGAAACCACCACGGTGGGCAGAAAAACTTTGACCGGTTCGGTGACCGCGGCTTGCAAGGGATGGGTGGTGATGGGTAGCTTGAGGCCGGCCATTCCGGCGATTAGGCCAGCCCAACCCGCGGTGCAGTTGACCACAACCCGAGCCGAAATATCACCTTTGGAAGTTTTTACGCCGGTGACTTTAGCGCCTTCACCTTTGCCGTCTGGGTTGCTTCCTCCTGCACATTCAATGTCGATCACTTCGGTTTTTTGGTGTAGGTCTACGCCGTAGGCATCGGCGGCCCGTGCGTAAGCCCAGACCACGGCATCGTGGCGGATGGTGCCTCCGGGAGGATGATAAAGCGCCGCGAGGATGGGGTAGCGTGTGTGCGGGGAGGTATCAAGGCTCGGTGCGATTTTTTTGATTTCGTCGGGGCCGATGACGCTTGAGTCGATGTTTTGGAGTTTGTTGACTTCGGCGCGCCAACGCATGGTGCGTACGGCTGAGTCGGTGTGGGCAAGGGTTAGGTGGCCTCGTTCGGAGAACATCACGTTGAGGTTCAAGTCTGCGGACATGCTTTTGTAAAGTGCTAAGGAGCGATCGTAAAAAGCTACGCCTTCGGGGGTTAGGTAGTTTGAGCGGACGATAGCGGTGTTGCGCCCAGAGCCGCCGCTGCCGAGATAAGCCTTGTCGAGCACGGCTACGTTGGTAATGCCGTGATTGGCGGCGAGATAGTAAGCAGTTGCTAGACCGTGTACGCCACCGCCGACCACGACCACGTCATAAGACTTTTTGAGCGGCGTGTCGCGCCACACACGCGGCCAGTTGCTTTTTCGCAAACCTCTCCAGAGTAAACCAGCGCCTGAGTATCGAGGTCCGCGGTTTGTGCCAATCACAAGCGATAGTGTGACACATTTTTGAGATATCGCAACGTTCCAACAGAATTATTATGAAAGAAATCTCTCGGACCCGGCGTGCCGATTGGTTGTTGTTGGCGTGCTAGGAAATGCTTGGGCGTTGAAGGCCGTTAGGGTGCTGGTGTAGTTCAAATCAACCGAGTTCTTCAAGGATTGTCATATGGACGTTGATCGCATTAGTTCGCTTTTTGGTCTTGAGGGCCGCCGTGCTGTTGTTACTGGTGGCAGTCGTGGCATCGGCCGCATGATCACAGAAGGTTTGCTTGACGCTGGTTGCGAGGTCATCATCTCTGCTCGCAAAGCCGACCAAGTAAGGGCCGCAGCCGAAGAAATGACTGCCAAAGGTACGTGCATCGCCGTACCCGCAGACCTCTCTCAAGACGAAGGCATCGCGCATTTAGCTGCAACTGTTGAGCAACGCTGGGATGCATTAGACATTCTGGTCAACAATGCTGGCGCTTCGTGGGGTGAACCCTTAGATGAGTTCTCCACTAAGGGCTGGGAGAAGGTGATGAACGTGAACGTGAGAGGCGTGTTCTTTCTTACGCAACGGCTGCTGCCTTTGTTGCGCCGCGCGGCTACACCAGCGCACCCGGCGCGGGTCATCAACATCGGTTCCGTTAACGGTCTAACTCCGCCCGACACGTCCACGTTTTCCTATTCTGCATCGAAAGCGGCGGTGCATATGCTCACCCGTCACCTTGCTAAAGAACTTGTCGGCGAACACATTACGGTCAACGCGGTTGCACCCGGCCCATTCGATTCGCAGATGATGGCTTTTGTGCTCAACGATCCGACTAGCCGTGCACAGATAGCCGACAGTATCCCGTTGGGTAGGATCGGCAGGCCAGATGACATGGCCGGCGTGGCCATCTATCTTGCTTCTGCTGCTGGGTCTTTTGTAACCGGTGCTGTCGTGCCGGTGGGTGGGGGGTTGGCGACTATATCTATGTAGTAACTGTTGAGGTGGTTGGTGAATGGTCGGTTTTGCCCGTACCCTCAAAGTCAGGTGAAGGTGTCGCCGATCAAAGAGGAACTCAAGATGGCAACCGGACGATCTAGTTTTGCGAAACGGCAGCGCGACATGGCTAAAAAAGCCAAAGCAGCGGCCAAAAGAGAGAAAAGGCTCGACAAAAGCGAGTTCGCCGATGATCCAGACAGCGAAGCGGACGACTCAAGCGCAACGTTATCTAACGATGATGTGATGGCGCGGATAGCAGAGTTGCATCGCCGTTACGATGATGGTGAAATGGATTTCGAAACGTTTGATGAGCAACGAGTTGAGTTGATGGCACAAATATCTGTTGACTGACCTAGGTGCGGTTCGTAACCAAGTCGTTGATGTGCCTCCGCAGTTCGGCTGTGCCGCTACCTTTGGTGGCGCTGACCCAAAATATGTCTGACGTTGCAACGCCGAGTTTGTTGGCCAGTTCGTTGCGGCGTTTCGCGTATTTGGCAGGTCGTACCTGGTCTGTTTTGGTAGCCACAAAACATATTGGGCGATGGAGATGCGTAAGCCAATTTGTTGCTTGAAGGTCTAACGCGGTGGGGCCGACGGCGGAGTCGATCAGCAACAGCACGGCAACAAGGTTTTCACGTTTTTCGATGTATTCATTCAGCATCTGCGCCCAACGCCGTTTCTCCGCCCCAGAAACATTGGCGAAACCATAACCAGGGAGGTCCATGAGCCAACGCATTGAACCGCTTGGCCCCACCTCAAAGGCGTTCAAGAGTTTCGTTGCTCCCGGCGTTTTGGATGTTTTGGCTAGTGACTTGCGTTGTGCGAGTGCGTTTATCAGCGATGACTTGCCGACGTTGCTACGGCCCACCAACGCTAGTTCTGCTTGCACATACGGCAAGTCGGCCACTCCGCTGAAGGAACGCAGAAACCTAATTTGTAGTGGGCTTGCCATGCTGTGAGCATATGTGCTATGTTGAAACCCGCAATAGCGTGCCTATAGAAGGAGTAGACAATGGCAGAAGTGGTTCTTGAGAAAGTGTCCAAGATTTACGAAAACGGGTTCCAAGCCGTCACCGACCTTGACCTCAATATTCAAGATGGTGAGTTCTTGGTTTTGGTGGGGCCTTCTGGCTGCGGGAAATCAACCGCTTTACGGATGATTGCCGGCTTAGAAGAAATATCTGGTGGTGAGATGCGGATCGGTGAACAAGTGGTTAACGATGTGGAATCCAAGGATCGTGATATCGCCATGGTATTCCAGAACTACGCGTTGTATCCCCATATGACCGTCTACGACAACATTGGTTTTGCCTTGAAACTCGCCAAGATACCGAAAGAGGATTTGGATCGGCGAGTACGTGAAGCGGCGAAGATACTTGAACTTGATGCTCAACTAAACCGCAAGCCCGGCCAACTTTCTGGTGGGCAAAGGCAGCGGGTGGCGATGGGTCGTGCGATTGTGCGTCAACCCGCGGCGTTTTTGATGGATGAACCGCTTTCTAACCTTGATGCGAAGCTCAGGGTGCAGATGCGAGCCGAGATCGCAAAATTGCAACGAGAACTTGGCGTTACCACCTTTTATGTGACCCATGATCAGGTTGAAGCTATGACCATGGGAGACCGCGTGGCCGTCATCAAGGACGGTGTGCTGCAGCAGGTCGACACTCCCCAAAACCTTTACGACTACCCCGAAAATATTTTCGTGGCTGCGTTTATTGGGTCTCCTTCTATGAACTTGTATGAGGCCACTGTGCATGGCACGGTTCTGCATTTGGGCAGCAATCGGATTGAGCTTGGCGAGGTGCCCGAGAAAGTAGCGGCGCACGATGGCGAGACTTTAGTGGTTGGTATTCGCCCTGAAGACATGGATGATGCCGAACTTTCGGAGGCCGACACAACTGAACGAACGATCACTACCACAGCTTCGCTGGTGGAATCGCTTGGTTCGGAGATCATCGTTCATTTTGAGATTGATGCTCGGGCTGTGGATGCTGGTGACCCCGATGTGCTCGAAGAGCTTGCGGACGAAGACGTGGCGACTGCTGTTGCGCGCTTCAATCCACGCAGCCGAGCTCGCTCGGGAGAACGTATCTCCGCGGTGCTAGACATTGAGCGCTTGCATTTCTTTAACTTAGAAACCGGTTTAGCCCTCCGCTAGCGCAGCAACAGGCTATCGTCGGCGCGCCTGCTTCGGTTGAAAGCCGCGCTTGGTCTCGTCCCCACGCTGAAGAGCGATTTTTTCCTTTGCGTTAGTTGATAACGGTTTTGTTGCGAGGGTAATGTTTTACAATGATGCAAGGTTTAGATAGTTACCCACCGATCACGTATGAAGCCAACCCGCCAAAGGTCGCTGATCTAGATCAACTGCGGCAACAGCGCAAGTGGGAAACCGCGATTGGATATCGGATTTTCGCGGCGATGCGCTGGGGGCAGTTGGGCGACGGCCACATTAGCGCTCGTGACCCTCTCCACACCGACCATTTCTGGATACTCGGTTATGGTATCCCGTTTGCGGAAGCCACGGTAGACAACCTGACCTTGGTTGGCCCGGATGGGCGAGGCGTGGCTGGCCCCACAGACAACGGGATCAATTCTGCTGCTTACCACATCCATTGGCCGATCCACACAGCACGCAGCGATTTGATATCAGCAGCGCATGTGCATACACCTTATGGCACTCCTTGGGCCGCTAACGCTGAACCTTTTCGAGCGATTAGCCAAGAGGCGTGTGCGCTTGTCTTTGATCAGTCCATGTATCACGGTGATGATTTAGAAGTGGTCAGCACCGCCGGGGGAGCCCGGATCGCCGCGGCTTTGGGCGACAACAATGTGTGCATCCTGTCTCATCACGGTTTGCTGAGCGGTGGCACTTCTCCCGCGCAAGCGGTGGGGATTTTCGTGCTTGCTGAGCGTGTGGCTGAAGTTCATGTGAAAGCGCCGGCTGCGCAAGCGATTAGTGAGGAGGCTGCGAAAGAGGTGGCCGTGTCGTTGCATGCTGGTGATTTGGGTTGGCGTTTGTTTCAATGGTTGGCGAGGGATTTGGTGCCAGATCCAGCGGTTGTTTTGACCTAATTTGTATAGCCAAAGCAGTTAGTGGGCAGCGGCGTTTGTGGGGCGATTTGGTTTTGGCGTGATTTCTTGGCTAGTTTGTCGGCGTGTTTATGCCTGATACTGGTCAGTTTACCCGCAAAAGCGGTTCAGTTCCTGAGGGTATGATCACTTTTTTATTTACCGATGTTGAGGGTTCCAGCGAACTGTGGGAAGCTGATCCAGTCTCGACTGCACGGAGTGTGCAGGTGCATGATGAGTTGGTTTGTCGGATCATTAGCGACGCGGATGGATTTATTTTCGGTTGGGCTGGCGATCATTTTCGGGCTGCATTTCTTGATGCACAGGCGGCGGTTGGTGCCGCGTTAGCGATTCAGAACGAGCTTGACTGGGCGGATTGGCTTGGTGGGCCGGCGTTACGGGTGCGCATGGGTCTTCATCGAGGCCAGGCGAGCAGCAACGGTGACGATTATGTGGGTACGGTTCTCAATCAAGCTGGCCGTCTTGAGGCTGGTGCGTCTGGTGGACAGATTCTTGTTTCTAGTGAGGTGGCTGAGTTGGTGGATTTCGATTTGCGTTCGTTGGGGGTCTTCTATTTGCGGGATATTCCTGATCCGATGTTGGTTTATCAGGTTGGCGATTCGAGTTTCCCGGCCGTTGGGTTTCTGGGAGCGCAGACTTCGCGGATCGTAGTGGCTGAGACTAGTCGTGAGTGTCAACTTGAACTTAGTGAGATTGCTGATTGTCTTGCGTCGGCGAGCCTGCTTGCTAACGCCAATTTGGTAGCTTTCAGAAAAATAAAACTAAGAATCAGCACATAACAGTATTTTTGGTTGCAAATTCGTGGTCAATGTTATTGAATAGACGCGATATGTATTCTAAAGATGTGATACTTCTTGATCGCTCTAGTGCTTTGGGTCTTTGGCATGCGATGTCAAGTACTACCGAGGAGCTTCGTTCGGATCGACTTGCGGTGGATTCTCTGATGGCCCAGGCCGACAGATTCCTCGGAGGAACCTCAGCAGACCCAGGGTTTTCTTTGCGGCGTGCCCACGATGGCTTGGCGCAGTTGACGACAGATTTGAAATTGCGGCTTGATCAGGTTGAATTGTTGTGGTCTGACGTCGACCGCATCAACAAATTGACGCGTGACATTTCTGAGTGGCGGGTAACAGACCGTGCTGCTGAACTGGGATTTATGGTCAAGGATCGCCGTGCGAGGGTGCTGGACTTCATGGGTGGTGATGACATCGCCACGCAATTAGTTCTTGAGTTGATGGACGATGGTGTGGGTTTTGCGAGCGCGGTCGGCATTGTGGAGCGGCATTTGTTTGACCTGCGAGTTGCTGAGGTGCAAGCAAATCAAGGTTCATCGCTTGCCGCCGCCCAAGAGTATGTGCATCATCTCGATTTTCAGATGGCCGTTTTGGCGATGCATGGATTTGTTGGTGAAGATGCCGTGGCGGGGGTGGCGTTGGCGATGAGCCTCAATATTGACATTGTTGAAATCGTTGATGTGGCTGCTACTACTGCTGCGCCTCTAGTTGACTCTATTGCTTGGATTGCAAGCAGTCGTGCCTTGGGTGTGTCGATTCAAGAACTGCACGCGCTTGAGGGCCTGCGGGAGAATCTGGCGGGGTTAGACAACCCCAAGGGCGGTGATACGGACAACAAAGTGAGCACCAGCGACTTGCGTTATGTGGTTGAGCACCCTTGGAAGTTCGCGGCACCAACGGTGGTGGCCGCCCAAGCATTGTTGGACAACCCAGAGTTGTGGAGTCGCTTAGACACCGCGGCTCACAACGATGACGTGCTAGCTAACGAAAATTTCGGTAGTCGCGACCCTGGTGATGGTGTGGTGTCGCTCAATGACCTAGAGATGTTTATGGTGAAGAGCCAAATCCATTCCGTGTTGAAGGATTACCGCAACCAACTAGATATTGCTGCTGATGGTTCCGGCGACCTAGACGGTTTTTATTCACGAGCGGATTTCCGTCGATTCATCAAAGACAATCCGCAGCTTCCTGATGAGGTATTGGTGGCGGCTGATACGGCTTTGCAGGCAGGTTGGTTTGACCGCACTTGGTTTGAAGATCATCGTGACGAGTTGGCCTTGGGCGCTGCGGTTTTGGCGGGTGGCGCAGTGATCCTCTTGAGTGGGGGTACGGCAACTCCTTTGGTTTTGGCTGCTGGTGCCGCGGCAGGTGGGGCCGCCGCGGGAGCAACGGCTTTGACAATCAATCTCAGCGGCGACGCCAACGATGCTTTCGATGATGTTCTCGCCAATGTTCGCAATGGTGCGGTTGTGGGATTTACGGTTGCTGGGTTGCCAACGACGATCAAGGCTGTGGGAGCGACTTCAGGCGCGGCTCGTGTCAAAGCAGTTTCTTTAGCTGCGTCCGACGTTACCGCGTTAGCCTCCTGCGGCGCTCTTGACATCATCACTCCAGAACCGTTGGAAGACGATTTACGGGGTGCCGGCCGTGTTCTGTCAGCGGCTCAGGGCGCTGCGTTGGGTTTTTCGGTAGGCGGAAACCTTCTCGAATCAGAACCGAACCCATCTGCCGGTTCACTTGATTCGCTTCAAGACGGGCTTCGTGCAGCCGTCAACTTGGTGGGTTGTACAGAACCCGACCCGGCGGACATAGAAACCCCTGAGTGGGCTCGCAAAGCTGAATCGGCGCTGCGGTCTAGTAACACGCGGTCGGTTTTGGATTTGGCGCGAACCGCTCGTGATTTCGGTTCCAGCGACGATTAGTCAGTTGATTTGCCGCGCTTGGCCTTCCCAGTAGGGTGTACGTAGTTTGAACTTCTGTAGTTTGCCGGTTGCGGTGCGGGCTAGTTCGTCACGCAATTCTACGCTAGTTGGGCATTTGTAGTGGGCGATGCGCTCCCGGCAATACTCAATGAGTTCTTTTTCGGTGGCGGTGCTTTGCGGTGTCAACACAACTAACGCTTTTACGGTTTCGCCCCATTTGTCGTGGGGGACTCCGATAACCGCTACTTCGCTTATCGCTGGGTGCGAAAACAGGCAGTCTTCCACTTCTATAGACGACACATTTTCGCCTCCCGAGATGATCACATCTTTTTTGCGATCTTGGAGTGTGACATAGTTGTCTTCGTCGATTGTGCCGCCGTCGCCGGTGTGAAACCAGCCGCCCTTGAGTGCTTCTTGGCTTGCCTCTGGATTGTCCCAATAAGATTTCAGGATTACGTTGCCACGCGCCAAGACTTCGTTGTCGGCTGTTAAAGACATGGTGACACCTATTGCTGGCGCGCCTTGCCGTGAGAGTTTTGAGGCTCGTTCGTTGGGAGTGAGGTGATCCCATTCAGCACGGTTGCGGTTGATGGTCAGGAGTGGTGCCGTCTCGGTCAATCCGTAAATTTGAATGAATTCCCAACCCAATTCGGTTTCAACACGTTCGATGGTTTTAGTAGGTGGAGGAGCGCCCGCCACGACTATACGCACCCGTCCGTGCCCTGGGATTGTGCCTGGCCATTGCGCCGCGGCATCAAGGATCGTGGCTACCACAGCGGGTGCGCCACACATTATCGTCACGCCGTGTGCGTCGACACGGCGCAGGATTTCCATGCCATCTATCTTGCGAAGCACCACATGAGGCACACCCATGGCGGTCATCACGTAAGGCATACCCCAACCATTGCAGTGAAACATTGGCAGAGTGTGCAGGTAGACGTCACGGTCGTTCACGCCAGTATGCCACCCAAAAGTAGCCGCGTTGATCCACAAGTTGCGATGCGTCATTTCCACACCTTTAGGCCGCGCCGTGGTGCCACTAGTGTAGTTGATTGACGCGGTTGCATTTTCGGTGGTTTTCGATGGGCGTGGTTCAGTGCCGACGCGGTAAAGCGAATCGCTTTCGTCTCCCGCGATGAAACGATGTTTCACCGCGATGTCTCTGAGGTGTGGTTCAAGTTCTGGGTCGATGATGAGAACTTCAGCGCCGCATTGATTAACGATGTAGGCCACTTCGGCGCGGCTTAGCCGAAAGTTGATCGGGACTGCCACGCGACCGAATGCGCTAGTACCGAAAAGGTGGACGAGTACCCGAGCGGCGTTATGCGACACGATGGCTATGCGTGCGCCGTGGTCAACCCCGAGATGATCGAGCCCGGCGGCTAGACCGCTCGCGAGTTCTGCGAAACGGCGATAGGTGATCTTGCCAAGAGAGCGTGCTGGTTGGTTCGGTTCGTCAATGATGCCGATACGGTCGCCGTACACGAGTTCGGCACGACGCAGATGATCGGCAATGGTAAGTGGTATTTCCATAGTGTTAGCTTAGGTATAGCAGAGTTTCAGGGTGGAATTGGCTCCACGCAAACCAGAACGCTTGATGCGCGCTGAGCGGTTCGTTGGTGGCATCGGCCACGG
Organism: Acidimicrobiia bacterium; assembly: GCA_024421095.1. Classification (GTDB taxonomy): domain Bacteria; phylum Actinomycetota; class Acidimicrobiia; order Acidimicrobiales; family Aldehydirespiratoraceae; genus VXYK01. Next base: position 8,771 of record JAHQYM010000033.1, on the reverse strand, counting down.
CACTGTAACCGGCACCATCGCTACTGATGGTGACCCCACCGAAACTGACGCTGGCTCCGTTTCGGGTTAGCGGTTCGATGACTGCAACTGGGAAGGCTACGGCAGCACCGTTGTCTGCTATCACCCCAACTACGGGTTCTTGCACAGTTAGCCGGGTGTCTACATCACCGATCGGGAAGATTGGCCCGTCATCGTCGCGGCCGCGCAGTGGGTCTAGCGGGTAGTTGCGTCCAATGCCTCCATCTTCAGCAACGATTTTGGTGTTGGGGTGAGCGTTTTTCCAGTCGCCCCAAGTGCTGGTTCGAACGCTGGTTTGGTTTAGGGTCACGCCCGCTTGGCGCAGTGGACCGCTTTGGGCTTCTCCAGTGAAAGTGTCTATTACTGATTTGGTGTGTAGTTCAAACATCAATTTGTTGGATCTGCTGAGCAGCCCAGAGGTTCGTAGTTCATAGGTTTCGTGGCCGTCAAGGTCTATTCCAGCGGCGACCTTGTCGGTGAAATAGGCTTGAGCAGATCCGCAAAGGGTGCAATAGGGGATTCCTAAACGGCGGCCACCGATGGTGATGTTGACCATCTCGTGTATTTCCATAATGTTTTTTGGGAAAGCGACGGGTTCATCATTGACGATCACCCCGAAGATTATTGCGTCATCGTCATACCAAGAACCTTCGCTGGCGTTGGTAAGTGGCGGGTCATTGAGTGCTGGGATGCAACTTTGCGGGCAGCCTCTCTTGGTTTGGTCGACGGGTCGGTCGTCGATTAAGACACCACCCCAAGAAACCCAACGCCAGTCGACAATGGCATCGGGGTCATCAAATAGTGGTGCCCAGCGAGGATCCAAGCGTTCAAAGAGTTGACGTTTCCAGTTGATGTAGTCGGGTGGGGCAGCTATATCCCATGCGATCATATGATTAGTTGCGAATCCCCAAGGAAATTGATCTGTTGGTATTGACACACCGGTGAGTTCGCTCCAAGCATCGGCGGTGCGTTTGAGCAGGGCGTTGTCGCGAGCAAATCGCATGATATCGGTGAGCAACCAGGCGGTGCGTGGGTCAGCGGAGGCAGCAATCCGATCCATTGCTTCAAGTTCGGGCCGTGTTGTGAATGATGCAAACAACGTGTCCAGGTCATTTTTGAGGTTGCTGTCGAGGGGGCCGTCAGGTGATGGCGGTATCGGCCCGAAGCTGCTCTTGTTAGTTGCGGGCAGGTTCGGTTGACCCACCATAGTTTCAGGCTCGTTGGTGTCGGGTTTTGTGTTGTCGGCCTCGTTGGTGTCGGGTTTTGTGTTGTCGGTCTCGGTAATTGCGGGCGCTGTGGTTTCGGGCGCTGCTGTGGAGGTGGGATCGACATCAGCGCAACCAGCGACAACGGCCACCACAACAATTGTCTGGAGCAACCAGCGACGCATCATGGCCAGGAACTTACCGCGCTTCGGTGATTTTGCCAAACCGTGCACCAAAGACAAACAGCAAAGTCGGCAACACCGACCGCGCTTTGGCATCCAAAACCGTATGTGTGTGGAAAAAATTAAAAGATATTTCATTATTTTATAGTGTGATTGACTAATTGTTCGTTACAGTGTCGGGATGGACGCAAGCACGATTGCTCAATTCGTTGGTTTGGCAATGGGTTTGATCGGGCTGGTTTGGCATCAACAACACCTAGCAAACCGGCTTCGAGCTGATTTCAGAGCCGACCACAACAAATTGCGTGACGACATGAACGAAGGCTTCAAAGAACTGCGCCTAGAAATCAGAGATTTGCGCCAAGATAACGACGCGGCGCATCGTGAGGCGCGTCGGGAGAATGAGGCGGCGCATCGTGAAGCGCGTCGGGAGAATGAGGCGGCGCATCGTGAAGCGCGTCGGGAGAATGAAGCGGCGCATCGTGAAGCACGTCGGGAGCGGAGCAAGATCTGGCAGATGCTGTCGGTCTTGGGTCAGCATATGGCTCGCCTTGAACTGAGGATGGGTCGCGTTGAAGGCGAGTTGAATATAGCCTCCGCAGAATTCCCAGAAACGATTCCACTTCCGTTCGACAGTCTCGAAACCCCTTTTGATGGCGAGGAACAAACCTGAAACAGAGTCACCGCTTATGGTCGGGGAGTTTCGTGGGGCAGCAAGACACGTGCCGCCCGCAGATAGGCGTAGGGTGTCTCCGCTCTGAAGTTGGAGACGCGACTGGTGTACACATCAGCGTGCTTTTCGACTTGGCGAGCAAACAAACTTTTGTCAACGCCAGCGCGCATCAGCGGCCCCCAAACTTGATTGCCTTGTTCGCTTGCAGCCCGCGCTAGCGGCGCAATTCGTTCATCAAGAGTGGCAAGTTCAGCAGAGGTCTGTTCGATCTCACGGTCGGTATCTTGGCGAGGTTCATTCCGCACCACGAGTTGGCGTCGCTGTAACCGCAGCAGCGAATGAGTTCGTTCCAGTTGGCTTTTCTCTGCCATCAAACTAGCGAGTTTGGTGTTTGCGGCAGCGGTGGTGATGCTCGCCGAGATTTCGTCTTCCAGTTCTCTCACGATCAAAGCGGTGCGCCAACGCAAGACATCCTTAGTGACGTAGACATCACCAAACAAATGATCGCCAACGTAAAGAAATTGTGATCCCTCATGGCCCAGCGCGTCTTCAACAAGGCGGGCATTCCCACCATGGTAAACCGCGCCCGACTCGATGACGCCGTGGTGGGGTGCGAGCAATCCACGGCCAAAATCGACCACCTTGTAGATCGGACCTGCATCAGAAAAGAACCTCGGTTTGTTGGCCGCAACGATAATCAGATCAAACAAGTCGCGCCAAGTTTGGTTCTTGGGCATGAACCGATTGAAACACCAATTCATGATTTTCTGGCTGTATGACCAGTCGGAATTTGTGATGAGGATCAACTCTTTGCCAGCAAGGCGTTGGTCCATCAGGGTTGGTACGACATCTGGGTCGAGGTCGACGAACCGCTGCGGGTTAGCCACGATGTCTTCTTTCAACGCACCGCCTTGGTGTGCGCTGATTAGGGCCGCGTCGATAGTCTGATAAAGTTGACGGTAGGTTTTGATACGTGGAAGCGGTTCCCGGTCGTGAAGGTCGATTAACTGGCACCATAACGAAGCTCGGCTCAACTCAAATAGTGTGTTCATGAACCTAAACCGCTGGTCTTCAAGGTCGAGTACCGTTGCTGTGTAACTTCTGCGTAGCTCGGCGAAAGACAACATTTCATTACCGTGCTGCGCGCGCACAACGTAACCAAAACGAGTCGCCTTAACTACGTTGCCTAGTTCAAGGTCGAATGTCAACCCGAGCGTGAACGACTCAGGATCAAAATACAAGCCTTCAACGGGCCAACCCAGGGTTTTCAGGTGAGCACAACAGTGCTCGAAAGCTGCTCGTTCCCACTCCTTAACGAAATAGTGAATGAGTGTGTAGTCCATGTCGTAGCCGATGGCTTTGACGCCTCGCAAGTTGAGTGTGCGATTACAAAACACACCTCTAGTAGGTGGACAGTCAGGTGTGGAACTAGTCACTTTTTTATTGTCTCAGGTTCGGCCGACCGATGTTGCTGTGCTGCGTCAAGAGCCGTTGGTCGGCTTAAGGAATCAATCGCAGGTTTGTGCTCGAGCAGCGAAGCACGCGCCACGGCTTTTTTGCCCCAACGAGCGCGGATGCTGTCGACCATGTCATCAAGCGCATCGGTCGGTTTGTCGGCGCTGCCTAACGGCAAAGCTAGTTGCACCGCATCGGGTGAGCGAAGCGCCGAGAAAGTAACTCCGATGAGCGTGCAACCTAACCGAGCCAAACCGCTACCGGGCCCCTGAGGGCCGTCGATCATCTCCAACAGCAGTTCATCCGCGCAAGTAGTCAATACAGTCGTTTGTTGGGTCGCTTGCGGCAAGGTACGAGAGCGGCTTAACTGGCGCATGTCTGAGGTTCGGTAACGTACAGTTAGCGTACGTGCAACGAGATTGGCTTTGCGCAATCGGCCGGCCGCTTTTTCGGTTAGCGCAAGCATCTCAACACGCAGTTCTAGGCTTTGTTGCGCGGCGTTACCAAGAGCTTTTTGTGCACCGATTGAGCGATCTTTGCGGGTGCTGTCTACCGGCCTAAAGTCGTGATTATGGGCAAGAGCTAACAGCCGACGGCTCGCGTGATCCCCAAGATAAGCCTTGAGTTCATTCTGTTTACGTGAAGCCAAGTCCCCCACGCTGTCGATACCGTGATTGTGGAGTTTCTTTGCGGTAGCTGGCCCCACGCCCCAAAGCACCTCAATTGGTAGAGGATGCAAAAATGCGGTTTCTTTGTCTGGATCAACCACGATGATGCCATTGGGTTTAGCTAAGTTGCTAGCGATCTTTGCTAGGGACTTGGTTTGCGCGACCCCAACCGAAATGGTCAGTCCGACTTTCTTTTGAACTTGAACTTTCAACTGCTTGGCGATCGCGGCTGCGGGACCAAAAATGTGTTCCGCACCCGCAACTTCAAGAAACGCTTCGTCAACCGACAACGGTTCAACAAACGGTGTGAACTCGTTGAATTGTTCAAAGACTGCCGAGGAAGCCTCAGAGTAAGCCTTCATGCGGGCCGGAACGGTGATTGCATCGGGGCACAGGATACGAGCGCGGCTTGCGTTCATTCCCGAACGCACTCCCCTGCGCTTAGCTTCGTAACTGCACGCAAGAACCACACCTTGCCCGACGATCAGCGGTCGGTCACGCAGTTTAGGGTCGTCTCGCTGTTCCACTGATGCAAAGAAGGCATCAAGGTCGGCGTGCAGAATAGTGGCACGGTTAGGCACAGCATTACTCTAGTGCATGCTAGCGCGAGGGGGGTTGCAGTGTTATGGTTGGGATATGATTGTTGCGGAAGCTGTGGCAGTGTGTGATAAGGATCGGGTGCCCCACATCGTGTATCACCCAATATATAGGGTAGTCATCACCCAATATATTGGGTAGTCTGTTCGTGTGACTCTCAAGGAGCAGGGACACTACCTGCCGCGGCTGCTTGATGTCCGGTTGCGGGACACGTTGCGGTACTCGCCGGCGGTCGTCATCGAGGGCCCTCGGGGGTGTGGCAAGACCACCACGGGCAGCCAAGCGGCATCGTCGTTGTTGGCAATGGACGAGGTGGACCTGACTGGTGCCTCTGCGGGAGCGCTGAGTGCTCTATTGGACCAAGCCCCGCCCTTGCTGGTCGACGAATGGCAGCTTGCCCCGGCGCTGTGGAACGCGGTGCGGCGGGAGAGCGACCGGCGCGCAGGCGCACCGGGTCAGTTCATATTGACCGGCTCGTCGACGCTGCCCGACAACCCAATCCGCCACTCCGGCGCGGGCAGGCTCGCGTCGCTGCGTCTGCGGACGTTCTCGTCCTACGAGAGCGGCACCTCCAACGGTGCGGTGTCGTTGGCCGCCATGCTGCGGGGGGAGCCTACGGACGCGGCTGCGGAACTGACCCCGTCCCGCTTGGAGCTGGCCGAGGCGATTTGTCGGGGCGGTTGGCCGGCCTCGCGCAAGATGCCATTGGAGCAGGCGCTCAGCTATGTCGAGGCGTATGTGGATGCCATGTGCAACATCGACATCAGGCGCAGCATCGACTCGGCTCCCTATCGCAGCACCGAGACTGCCCGGCAGGTATTGCGGTCCCTGGCCCGCAACATTGGCACCGCGGCGTCGGTCAGCGCACTGGCTCGTGACACGGCCTCGGGAGAGCCGGTGCCCCCGTTGGACCGCAAGACGCTCCCGGCGTTCCTGGATGCGTTCGAGAACGTGTATGTGCGCGAGGACTGTCGGCCGTGGGGATTCCAGCCCGCCTCGAAACAGGCGATGAGGGTCAGAACCAAGCGTTTTCTGTGCGACCCTTCGCTGGCCACGGGAGTCTTGCGGGTCGGCCCCCGCCGTCTGGCAGAGGAACCCGAGTTCATGGGCGGTGCCTTCGAGTCGCTGGTCATGCGCGACCTTCGGGCCTACGCGGAGGCCAACAATGCCGAGGTGCGCTACTACGCGGAGAGCGGGTTCGAGGTGGACGCAGTAGTGGAGCATCGCGACGGGTCGTGGGTTGCTGTGGAGGTAAAACTGAGCTGCAACCGCGTTTCGATAGAAAAGGCCAAGCGGGCCTTGAAGCTCCTCGCCCAGCGGGCGCAGGAGGCGGGCAAGCGCCCTCCCTCCAAGCTGCTGGCAGTGTTCGGGGTGAACGCACCCGAGGCGCACACCGGACTTCGCATAGCCCGCGAGGACGACGGCATCGCCCTGGTGCCGATCGCCGCGCTCGGCCCTTGACCCTTCCCCCTATATTGGGCGTGTGGATCGGCGACTCGACTGGCCGAAAGCACCCGAATTTTGGGTTAGTGCGCTCGCTGAACTCACCAACCGGGGCGTAACCGATGTTTTGATCGTTGTTTGCGACGGTCTCAAAGGATTACCTGACGCTGTTGAGGCGACCTGGCCGCAAGCAACGATACAAACCTGTGTGCTGCATCTACTGCACGCTCCCAGCAGATACGTTTTGTGGCAAGACAAAACGCGGGTGTTGACAGAACTCAAAAACATTTACAACGCCCCAGCGTCGACGCAGCCCAACCAGCGTTCACCGATTCCGAAACCGGTATAGGAGCTAAATGCCCTGCTAGCATCGTGCTCTGGCGCAACCACCGGGAACAGTTCATTTGCCTTCCTAGAGTTCCCACCAGAAAACCAGCGGGTGATATACACCACCAACATGATCGAATCAGTCAACTACCAACTACGTAAAGTAGTCCGCAACCAAAGACGCTTCTCCATCGAACGCTCAGCGCTCAAACTCATATACTTCGCGATCAACAACATCAAAACCAAAGGAAGAGGACCACAACCAACAAACACACCAGGATGGACAGCCTGCATCAACCAGCCCGCCGTCCACTACCCACAGCAACCACCAACCGCCCAACATGACCACCAACCCACCTTACACAAACCAACTGACAGGCCCGGGCCGCTCGCGCCACGTTTCGTGGAACCGTTGCACCGCTTCCATAACACGGTTGCCGATGCCATGACCGCAGAGCGCCCCTCAGCCATTTTGGTCCGCGGCGACGACAGCGCGGCTGCCCGGTTCGGCAGCGGGTGAAACCCTGCCCGCCGGAGTTCGGATAGCGGCAGAGACAGGGCGAGCACCCCTATGAAGACCGATGCGCGAGTGGTGGTTGTCGGTGGCGGAGTGGTTGGTGCCTCGGTGCTGTACCACCTGACCAAGGCGGGTTGGACCGATGTGGTGCTGGTGGAGCGGACCGAGTTGACCGCCGGTTCGACTTGGCACTCCGCCGGGGGGATGCACACCCTCAACGGCGACCCGAACGTGGCTGCGCTGCGGCGCTACACCATTGATCAGTACGCCGAGATCGAAGAGGTCTCGGGTCAGGACTGCGGTATCCACCTGACCGGTGGGGTGATGCTCGCCGACACCGAACAGCGCATGGACTGGCTGAGGATGGCGCATGCACGGGGGCGTTACCTGGGCATGGAGACAGAGCTGCTCTCGGTCGCCGAAGCGAAGCAGCTCATCCCGCTGATCGACGAGAGGTGCTTCGTCGGGGCCATGTACGACCCCCACGAGGGCCACGTCGACCCGGCCGGAGTCACCCACGCGTACGCGAAAGCAGCACGGCTGGCCGGTGCAGAGGTGTATCGCAACACCTGGGTCCGGGAGATCAACCGCGCCCGCGATGGAGGCTGGAACGTGCATACCTACGACACAGCCTCGGGCGACGAGTCAGGTGTGATCCATTGTGAACATGTGGTCAATGCGGGCGGGCTCTGGGCCCGTGAGGTGGGGCGCATGGTCGGGCTCGACCTGCCGGTGCTGGCCATGGAGCACCAATACCTGCTCACCGAGGATGTCGAAGCGGTCGCGCAACACAATCGTGAACACGGCGAGATGATGCACTGCATTGATTTCGGCGGCGAGATCTATCTCCGCCAGGAGGGCGGCGGACTCCTGCTGGGAACCTATGAGCGCAACGGTGAGCCCTGGTCGCCCCACCAGACCCCCTGGGACTTCAGCATGCGCCTCCTGGCGCCGGACCTCGACCGTATCGCGCCGTCCCTCGAGGTCGGATTCGAGCACTTTCCCGCAATCCGGGAGGCAGGGATCAAGCAGGTCGTCAACGGTCCCTTCACCTTCGCGCCCGACGGCAACCCGCTGCTCGGCCCGCTGCTCGGTCTGCCGGGCTACTGGTCGGCGTGCGCGGTGATGGCTGGGCTGTCCCAGGGGGGCGGTGTCGGCGTGGCGCTGGCCAACTGGATCACCGACGGCGACCCGGGGTTCGACGTCTGGGGAATGGACGTCGCCCGTTTCGGCGACTTCGCCACACCGCAATACACCAACGTCAAGGTTCAGGAGAACTACAGCCGGCGGTTCCGGATCAGGTTCCCCACCAGCGCTACGTGTATCAACAGTTGTTGAGCGCGGGCGAGGAGTTCGGGCTGCGCCATTTCGGACTGCACGCCTTGAATTCGCTGCGCCTAGAGAAGGGGTTCGGTTCGTGGGCTCGTGAATACCGGCCGATCTACGACCCCTTCGAAGCCGGCCTGGATCGTTTCGTGCGCCTTGAGAAGGACTTCATCGGGCGTGACGCGCTGGCCGCCAAGCACTCGTCGGAGGGCGAGGGCCGGAACCTCTCGCTATGCATTTGGACTGTTGAGTCCGAACCTGGGCGCGCCGGCGTCGATGTGATCGGTGACGAACCGGTCAGCTGTGACGGCGAGGTGGTCGGGTGGGTGACGTCTGGCGGCTACGCGCACCATTCCGAGA
>JAHQYM010000189.1 GCA_024421095.1 Acidimicrobiia bacterium | reverse complement strand
CCTCGTTGACCATCGCCGCAGCAACACTCACCGCCGCCGCACTGTCAGGATCAGCCTCGGCGATCTACGTCTCCCGAGTCTCGGCACAGTCAACGCTCAACGCCCCAGATTGAGAGTTCTTCGCGTTTGAAGACTGAGTGAGCGAAGCGCGGGTTCCGTCATGGACACGCGGTGGCAACGTCCGTGGTTACGGCGCGTGATCTTTAGGGGACCATGAGGTCTGTGGGAATACCGGCCGTACTCAACCACGCGCCGGGCTGGTTCTTTTTCGGGTCCCGAATGAACCCTCCCCTCTTCATCGCTTCTTGGATTAACGGAGTGCCGCCAAGGATACGTGGACGACGGCGAGGTCACTGTCCCTTAGTGGCCTCTGCCACGTCAACCGACTCGTTCTGCACACGCAGGTAGACCGCCGGTGCGCCGATGACAATGAGGGAAGCGCGGGGCTGGGCTCCGTCGCGGCCAGCACGCGATCTTTCCGAAGAAATCTCGAAAAAAATGTAACGCGAGCGTCCCAGCCGCAAAGTACAAGGCAGAGACATACAACCGATCATCTCTGCAGATATGGTCGAGACGTTGTAGTATGTGTCACTATGTTCATGTCTCTGTATTCAAATTCCAATTATGCTCTCAGGCGTTCTATCTTGGTTGCTTTGATGCTGTTGGTTGTGTCTAACTTTGTTGCGGTGCAGACTGCACAGCCCGTGGCTGCGTCTAATAAGTATTGCGACGTGAGCGAAGACGAATATTACGCAAAAGCGGTGGAGTGGTCTGTTGCTGAGAGCATTACGGGTATAGATGGCAACTGCTTTTATCCTGAAACACGTGCAACGCGTGGTCAAACGGCGGTTTGGATGTGGCGCATGTCTGGATCGCCGACTGGTTTTACGCACATATTTAATGATGTGCCGGAGCCTACTCAATCGTCTGCTGTGGGGTGGATGTACTATAATGGCATCACGCAGGGGACATCCAAGTACACGTTTTCACCTGCTGGTGGTCTCACTAGAGGTGAATTTGCTGCGTTTTTGTGGCGTTTAGAGGGTGAGCCAGCGGCGGTTCAGCATTCCTTTGATGATGTGGTGGCGGATTGGCAGCAAGCACCTGTTTCTTGGCTCGCGGCTTCGGGTATAACAAAGGGTACGTCACCCTCAATGTTCTCTCCTGGGGACACATTAATACGCTCTCAACTGATCACGTTCTTATGCGGTTACGACCGGCAATGCACCAACTCAACAACAACAACAACAACAACAACAACAACAACGGTTCCGAAAAAGACAATCACAGTGCCCCCTGAATATCCTTCAGGTCGTTGTGTAAGCGAGATACCAAAAGGTGTTTATGAGTGGGAGGGTTGTGCGTGGAATGATTATAGGGATAATCCTGAGTTTAATAAAGAAGTCACAGTCATAGATGCCAAAAATCTCATGCACAGAATCTGGGCTGAAGTGTACGTCGAACAGAAAGTTGAATGTTGCCTTTCGGTCGAGTTGGACCCGGACAGCAAGGTATGCGGAATGAACGCTACGGGTTGCGCCGTTTATGATTCTCATAATTATCTGCACATAATCCTTATTAAGAATAGACTTACAGTGTTGCTTCATGAAACTGCGCATCTGCTCCTAGTAGAACACAAATCAATATTGGACTGCGAACAGGATGCGACACCAGAGAACGAAAAGAAAATAAGGCGTGTGTGCAGACATGGCGACATTTTTCGTTGCGTTGCTGATTATCTGTATGTTGAATATGCAGGCATTCCTTCGGCTGACGTGTGCGGCACTACAACCACTGATGCCGCTTCCGATGAGCGTTAGGCTTTGTGTGCCGAAACAGTAATGAGTGCCGGGTAACGGGTTGCAGATGTTGCGGGTAACGAGATGCTTGTCGTCTACTCACCCAACTCTGTTAGCATGTTCGGCCGCATATGTGTTGACAGCGTTCACGATTGGTTTCTTTCGCAATGCGGTAAAGACCCATCGGTGTATCAGGATGGGAATCTGTAGCCGCATCGTTCCAACGCGACGATATCTAGGTTGGGTGCTGTGTCTGTCTGAACGAACTCTGTAAATCCGCCCGCTTCGTTTATGATCCCCAGCACGCATTGGGCTTGTTCTTCTGTGGCTCCATCGGCTATCAAGGCTGACGTAAACTCTTGCTCAATCACCTCTGTAGCGCATTCCGAGAAAAGTTCCACCATGTCGCTGTCGGTGAGTGCGTCCGGGTCGCTCCACACCCAACTCACCATGTCGCTGCCCAACATTAGGTCCACTATGCATTGGGCTTGGTCACGGGTAATGCCAGATTCGGGGTCAGACAACAACGCCAGCATAAAGAACGGACGCAGCAACGAATCGCTGCACAGTGACGCAACCTGGTTTATCGCTTGTCCTTTGTCTTCGTTGGCGATGTCGAACAGTTCTGCTAACACCAGCAACTCCCACAAGTCTCGCTGCGCTGAGATATCGCTAATGCAGGTTTGGTAACCAGCGATCAGCTCATCTATCTCGTCGTCCGATAACTCCACATCAAAGTCTGACGTTTCAAGCGATGAAGTGTCTGCACTCCGGTCAACGCACGCAGTAGCGTGATCTAGGTAATGAGCACGTTCGTCTTCTGTGAGCGTGTCTAACGGTAACGGCAACTCGTCAAACGCAGAGGTTGCGTTGATCTGTTTTGTGATTTCTGCTAAACGTTCAGGGCTGTCAACAATAGCGTCAATGAAACTAGTGGTATAGCAGTTGAGGTCTTGCTCAGACGCGGTGCCTTCTGTAGAAACGTAGGGAGACAAAATATCTGGCGGGTGAGAACGAATCAAGCCTTTTATCGTCTTCTCTATCAACAAGATGTGGTCAACACGAACACAGCGACACGACATTCGCACAGTCCACGCAAGAAGGAGGAGTCCGATGCGTACTACTCTTGAAAAGCTTGCCCCGGTTGTGGTCGATGCGGTACCCGCCGAGGCACGAACAACGCGGTCGAAACAGCAACGCAATGAGCGGTTGCACTGGAGAGGAGCCGCGCTTCTGG
>JAHQYM010000032.1 GCA_024421095.1 Acidimicrobiia bacterium | reverse complement strand
CCGACACGGGCGACGGCAACAGCGACACGCGCGGCACCGACACGGGCGACGGCAACAGCGACACGCGCGGCACCGACACGGGCGACGGCAACAGCGACACGCGCGGCACCGACACGGGCGACGGCAACAGCGACACGCGCGGCACCGACACGGGCGACGGCAGGATGCCCGGTGGCGACACCGGTGACGGCGGAACTGTCCATCCGAGCGGATTCATCGACGTGGACCCCAACAGCCGGCACGCCGCGGACATCGGTGCCCTCGCGGCCGCGGGCATCGCCCCGGTCTGCAGCCAGAATCCGTTGCGGTACTGTCCCGAAGATATGGTCACGAGGGCGCAGATGGCCAGCTTCTTTGTTCGGGCCCTACGCCTGCCGACTGCTGCGTCGGCCGGGTTCCTTGATGTCGACCCCAACAGCATCCACGCCGCGGACATCAACAATATCTACGCGGCAGGCATAACCGTCGGCTGCAGCCCGTTGCGGTACTGTCCAGACAGCGTGATCACGAGGGCGCGGATGGCCAGCTTCTTTGTTCGGGCCCTACGCCTGCCGGCTGCTGCGTCGGCCGGGTTCCTTGATGTCGACCCCAACAGCATCCATGCCGCAGACATCGATGCCCTCTGGGGAGCCGCGGGCCTGGCCACGGTCTGCGGCCAGAGCCCGTTGCGGTACTGTCCAGACAGCGTGATCACGAGGGCGCAGATGGCCAGCTTCCTCGTAAGCACCCTCAACCTCCCAACCTCTTAACCACCCCAATAACAACGGAACTTGTAGGTGTGAGTGACACTCCGCAGGTTGTGTGGAGGGCGGGGCATCACAGCGTCCCTACCGGTGCGACTAGTTCGAACGGCTCGGCGGTCGCTTCGCCGCGGGGCGGGCCCGTCCCGCGGCACCGCGGTACTGTGGCACGTGCTGTGGCACGCCGTCTCGGGATCTTGACTTAGGTTGCTGCAGAGCTGCGCTCATCAACAACACCCACACGTACGAAAACCCTAAGACGAAACTCAAAGTCAAGTTCAACAACGCCAAATAAACCACAATCACCATCCAAGTCCACGTATCCCAGTTCGGCGAGCGCCAGAGTGCTTGACAAGCACGCCACAAAGCCAAAGCCACTACCACAACAAAAGGCACCACAGCGAGCAATCCCGCACCTAGCCACACCTCCAAGAAACTGTTATTTGCACTGTCTGATCCGGCGAATCCAGCGACCGCAGAAAAGTCTTCGGTATCCCAAACTGTGAACCAGCCGTATCCAAGAACTGGAGCTTCGGTGATCCGATCCCACACAGCACCCCACAAATCTCTTCGAGATGCCAACACAGAAGAGTTCCAAACCACAACCACAGCACCCACTAGTGCGACCACACCAGCCCCGAATGCGCCGCGAACCGCCCACCGCCTATAATTGATCAAACCAACGGCGCTACACCAAACCAACGAAGCCACCACCACAGCACCGAAAAAACCAACCCAAACCGTGATGCTATTAGCGTTCACCAATAGCACCACACCCAACACCGCAACCACACCAGCAAGAACCCTGGTCCGCCCACGAGTTGCCCACGCAGTCGGAAGCCCAATCAATATTGCCAAACCAGCAAGCGCAGCTAGTTCGTTGGAACGCCCGAACAACCCTCTCCAGTCGCCATTTTGATCTAGCCCAATCGGGTTCGACAACAACACCACAACGAGACTCGCCCCCAATAGCAAGGCCAACACAACCAACAAAACACTGCGAACCCGCTGCCAACCCAAGTCGGCGATGATCCAAGCCAAAGCCGCAAGCCCAAAATAGATAACCGAACGGCCTCGAGTGAGCGCCGGTTCTACGCTCCAAAAACTTGAACACGCAATCATCAAGCAGAAAGCAAGCACGGCGGCTGCGGCCACAAACGGCGGGCGCGTCAGGCGACGATTGCCCAACCGCTGAGAGTCAAGCGCCACCGCCAACGCCGCAAGAAATGCGCTAAACGCAAAGACTTGACGCACCGGCGCGTCCTCCCATTGGGTGGAGCCAGCCAACACATGACCCGCAACAAAAATCAACGGGCCATTGGAAAACACCAACAAAGCCGCGATTACAAAAGCGTCACGCAACCAACTCCCAGCGGCGGTTTCAACCTCGACGATTTTTTCACTCACCCCGTTTACCTACGCAACAAAAGCGGCAACCGTCTCCACATGAGACGTACCCGGGAACAAATCAAGCACCGTATAGCGGTTTAAAGTCATCCCACCGTTTTCAAGCAACTTAGCGTCACGAGCAAACGAACTCGGATCACAACTCACCAAAACAAACACATCGGGTTCAGCCCTCAACAACGCTCGCACACCACGAACACCTAACCCCTCACGTGCGGGATCAGCAACCACCACAGCAGCCGGAGATGAACGCCAATTCTCCACAGCCGCAGTTAGCACCAGCGCGTCGTTGCCGTTGAGGTTCACACGAGCATCCGCTGTGGGATCCTTGCCTCGTTCAATCACATGGACTTTGCGTCCCACACCCACGGTTCCCGCAAAAACCCCGATTCCTGCATAAGCATCAACCATCACCCCATCGTCAGCTAATTCGTCCACCATCTTGGTGACCTCATCTACTAGCGCATCAACACCAGCCGGGCGGTTTTGAAAGAAAGACCTCGCCGAGACTCGCCAACGCCGCCCAGCGGCCTCTTCATGAATCCAAGCACGTTTGCCACTCTGCAATTCGGCAGTAGTCACCGCCAACACATCATCAGGGAGCATCACCTTGTTGCCGTTGCCGTTAGCGTTACCGTTCAACACCACCATACGCTCGCCGGTGCGATTACCGATACGGATCGTGACTTCGCGAGCTTGACCAAAACGCCCCTCAACAAGTAGTTGCTCGGCCGCTGGGTCGACCGCGCCGCACACATCCGGCACAATCACATCATGAGAAGAACGCGCCCGATAACCCGCTCGGCCATTCACAACCGCCGCTTTGATGGTGGTGCGGCCTTGATCATTGTCGAGCGAACGCAATACCGGGTCGGGTGCCTTAACCTGGGCGCGAACGAGTTGATCCACAACCATCGACTGTTTCATGCGAAGTTGTGCAGCAGGCTCAACATGCAGAAGATCGCAACCACCACAACCCTCAAGTTGGTGTGAGCAACTAATCGGCACACGATCTTTTGATGCTTCAATAACAGAAATGATGCGGGCGCGTGCCCAACGGCGGTCTGTTCGCACCAACTCCGCGGTCACCACTTCGCCAGGCAGCGCACCCTCCACAAAGACGACCCTGCCATCATCAGCACGGGCGACACCGGTGCCGTTGCGAGCAGCGGCGGTAACACGTAACTTCATTGTGGTACCGTATCGGCTCAAGAGCCGTTAGTGTCGCGAGTATGCAACGCTTGATCGAAATTGCTCCATCTATTTTGCCCGCCGACTTCACTCGACTGGGCGAAGAATGTTTAGCACTGGAGGCCGCGGGGGTTGACCGCATCCATTTAGACGTGATGGACGGCGTGTTTGTTCCCAACCTTACTTTCGGCCCAGATATCGTGCGGAGTTTACGAAAACATTTGAGCATTCCCTTTGAGGCTCATCTGATGGTGACACAAGCTGATGAGTTCGCGGCTCGATTTGTTGAGGTGGGTTGCTCAACGGTACTAGTGCATGCGGAGGCGTGCGTTCATTTGCATCGCTCGCTCAGCAATATTCGCTCGCTCGGTGTGCGCGCTGGGGTAGTGCTCAACCCGCACACACCCGTCAACACTCTTGTGCATGTGTTGGCTCAAACCGACCAGATTTTGTTGATGACGGTCAATCCTGGGTTCGGCGGCCAAGCCTATATTCCTTTGCTAGACAAGATTGCCGAAACGAAGGCCTTAGTTGATGCCAGCGGTTTCGATATTGATATTGAAGTAGACGGTGGGATCAATGCCACCAACATCGCCGAGTGCGCTGCGGCGGGAGCCAACGTGTTCGTTAGTGGTTCGGCGTTGTTCAAATACGCTGACCGTGCCGCGGGCGTGGCCGACCTGCGTGCGTCGGCTCAAAGCACCCGCAAATAACTTTTGTTCGGCTCAAGCGCACTTACCATGATGTTGCACAGTGCTGGCATCTACTCTGCGCCGCGCCTCCCTCGGCGGCGTCCCTCGGCGGCGTCCCTCGACGGCCTCCCTTGACGATGCACTCGACACCATTGAGGCAAGGAACCCTTAGACACCAACCCAGCTAGTGCATTTCCCCGCGTTTGACAATCACATGGTCAATGATGCCGTATTCTTTGGCTTGTTCGGCGGTGAACCAACGGTCTCGGTCGGAGTCGGCTTCAACTTCTTCGTAGGTTCGGCCGGTGTGCTGGGCGATACGTTCTTGCAACAACCTTTTGGTGTAAGCCATCTGCTCGGCTTGAATAGCGATGTCGGTGGCTTGGCCTTCAACCCCTCCAAGCGGTTGGTGCATCATGATGCGCGCATGGGGCAGGGCATAGCGTTTGCCGGGAGCTCCAGCGCACAAAAGGAACTGCCCCATTGAAGCTCCGAGGCCCATACAAATCGTGCCAACTTCAGGTTCCACGAACTGCATGGTGTCGTAGATGGCCATGCCTGCCGTTACTGAACCACCGGGTGAGTTGATGTAGAGCCAGATCGGTTTGCTGTTGTCTTGCCCTTCGAGGTATAGCAACTGTGCAGTGATGTAGTTGGCTATCTCGTCGTTCACATCGGTGCCAAGAACCACGATGCGGTCTTGGAGCAATCGGTGAAATATGTCGGCTTGAGGGTTGACAAACACATTGCTGGTGTTGGCCATGCTGTTGGCGGATTTGTTGGGTTTAGCAAGATTGTTGGGATTGGTCATTGGGCATAGGCTAGCGCCAACGCCGCTAGGCTGTGCATACCACGCGGACGTGGCGGAATTGGCATACGCGCTAGGTTTAGGTCCTAGTACCCGCAAGGGTGTGGGGGTTCGACTCCCCCCGTCCGCACTAGGTGTGTTTCGTGGGTTAGGGGTGTTTGGGTTTGTGCGTGAGCCGAATCGACACCCTCGCACGCAACGAAATCACCCTCAGCAACCAAAACACCTGCCAGCGTGGACTAGATCAGGGATCAGGCGATGTCACACCACCCGACGTAGTCTTGCGGGCACCATTAGAATCTCGTGGAAGGGACGAAACAATGGATGACACCGAACACCTCGACGAAAAGGCGTTCAATCAGGCGTTAGCGGGCATCTTGAAGCGCCACAACAGGGTCGCGGTGATAGATGCCGAAAAGGCCGGGAAACTCGCCGCTGAGTCAACTCACCGGCGTGCGCAGCCAGATATCACAGTGGAGCATCCTGGTCGTGAGAGTGTGCTGATCGAGAACAAGTACGACAACACACGCGAACAGTTACTCAACAACCAGTGCGAGAAACGTTTAGATGCCAGGTGGTCCAACGGGTCAGATGTGCGAGTCGTGGTCGGACTACGAACGCCGATTCGGATGGCAGCGGCAGTCGACGTCACCGCCGAGATCCAAGCAGCCAGCGACTTTTGTTGGGCGGCGTGGACATCCGGGGGAGGTCGGTTACCGTCAACGGGTTGGATAAACGGCACTATCAGCGAGTTCGTCGGTTTCCTTTCTCGCGTCGGGGTTGACGCAGTTGACACCGAAGATCTCACCAACAAGGTCAAACGGGCGCTCTCGGCTGCGAGTAAACAAATCGTTGCGGGAGATTCCGCTGCGGCAGGTTTCGGGGAGGTGCTGCTACAAGCGCCGGGCGAACAAACCAACAGGATGGCGATGGCGGTCATGTTCAACGCCGTGGTATTCCAAGCCCATATTGCTAACCATCACAACGAAGTCTCGTCACCCGCACAGATGCTCGGAGCGAAGCAAGCAACGCAACTGCAGGTGATGCAGCAGTGGCAGACGATCCTAGATATAAACTACTGGCCGATCTTCGGCGTGTCGCGAGAACTGCTGAGTTCCATAAGCGACCAGACTCTTGCGGACAAAGTGTTGGGGCTGTTGTTCGACGCCGCCGTTGGGGTTGCGTCTGCGCCGGCCTCGCAAGGACTCATCGGGCGCATCTTCGGTGAGTTGATAGGTGACCGCAAGTTCCTTGCGACCTTCTACACGCTTCCGTCATCTGCGGCTTTGCTCGCGGACCTTGCAGCAGAACGGCTTGACGTGGACTGGAGCAATAGTGATGCGGTCACATCGTTGCGTGTCGGGGATATGGCTTGCGGCACCGGCGCGTTGCTAACGGCAGCATACGCACGCATCAGCGAACGGCACCTGCTCAACGGCGGCGACCCCAAGAATATCCATCGGGTGATTATGGAAGAAGTGATGACGGGCTGTGATGTCGTGCCAGCAGCGGTGCATCTGACGGCTGCGCGGCTGTCCGGTGAGCATCCCAACGTTGATTACACCTCGACGAAGACATGGGTGATGCCATACGGATCGGTTCCTGATATCGCTGGGTATCCAGTTATCAAACTGGGCGCGTTGGACCTACAGCACGTTGCGAATACGCAAGCTCAATGGGGTGACGGCACTATCGCAGCCAGCGCTGTAGGCGAGGTTCGTCAAGCTACCGCCCAAGTCGGTGCCGGATCGTTGGACCTCGTAATCATGAACCCACCGTTTACGCGTCCAACAAACCACGAAGCACACCATGAGGACATCCCAAACCCTTCCTTCGCCGGGATGGGCAACGACGATGCCGCTCAGAAGGCGATGAGCAAAGCGTTAAAGTCCATTGTTTCCAAAATCGCTGAACCGAAAGCCAGCAACGGAAACGCGGGGCTGGCATCGAACTTCGTTGACCTGGCTCACGCGAAACTGAAACCGGGAGGCGTTCTGGCGTTGGTGTTACCCGCAATCGCAATCTCCGGCGACTCTTGGCGCAAAGCACGGCAGCTCATCAAAGAGAATTATCAAGACATCACGGTGTTGTCTATCTCCTCGCAGGGCAGCCCAACAACAGATAGGGCGTTCTCGGTTGACACCAGCATCAGCGAGGTTCTGCTTGTC
Organism: Acidimicrobiia bacterium; assembly: GCA_024421095.1. Lineage (GTDB taxonomy): Bacteria > Actinomycetota > Acidimicrobiia > Acidimicrobiales > Aldehydirespiratoraceae > VXYK01. Next base: position 15,067 of record JAHQYM010000032.1, on the reverse strand, counting down.
GCAAAGAAACGCGAAGAACCGCAAGCAGCGGACACATCGGAAGATTCGACAATCGTGGTTCTCCAAGACAGGCCATCATCGGTGGCGTGGGGCGTGGAGATCGCTCGTGCGATACGAAACGAACAAGATGGCTCTCTGACCGTAGGCAAAGATGAGATCGGATGGACTGTCACGACCAAGTTCGGCTCAGACGCGGGCCACCCCTCCGGAATCGCTGAGCCCGATGTAGCGATCGCGGCTAGGTCCCTCACCGAGGGGTCACTGAAACTGCCGCGCATTACTGCTCACGAACTACCGACAGTGCCTATCGGACTACTTGGACATACAGGACCGATAGACCGAGACATCAACGGAGTGGAACGCAAGAAGGTCAAATCCAAAGTGGTCAAGAAATCACGCGGGCCGTTTACAGTGGCAGAACTGAAGAACCGCAAGATCTATCGCCGCGTGTCTTACCCTGTGTTGTGGTCGCACGACGCAGCGTCTGAGTCGAAGATGGAAGTGCTGCCTTCCTCAAAAGGGAGAATCCGCGGCGGAATGTCTGAGCAGGCGTTGAGGGTGTGGGAAGGCGGATACGTGACGAAGACGAAAGACAGCCGGGTTGTGGCGGGAGCAACTCGGCTGCATCTGAATCGTGACTTCAGGGTCACATCACAGCCGCTGGGCGCGTGCCTGACACCAGTACCCGCGTTAGGCGGCAGAGCGTGGCCAACCTTTAGTGTGAACCCGTCCGACGGCGGCGACCCGCTGCTCTGGGAAAAGGCTCTGTGCGTGTGGATGAACACGACCCCTGGTCTCATAGCACGGTGGTGGGTCTCGTCACGACAGCAACAAGGCCGAGCAAATCTGACGATCACTACGCTCGGCACGATCCCAGTAATAGACCTCCGAGAGTTACCGCAACAGCAGGTAAGACTGCTTGCTGATGCGTATGACGCGTTCTGTGGACGTGAACTGCTCCCTGCAAACCAAGCTGACGGAGACCCCGTACGGCATGAACTTGACGAACAGGTGCTCTGCCATGCGCTTGGATTGCCCACGAGCGTTCTGGACCCGCTGTCAACGCTGCGTCACCAGTGGTGCAACGAGCCGTCCAACCTGTGAACCCGGTGCGGACGCAAACAGCGTTCGCTCCGCCTAGAAATGGTTAGCGCGCATCGCGTGCAACGGTAACCTTTAGGCATGGAACTGAGCGGCGCTTGGCGCGCCATCGCTGCCACAGACGAAACACGCCGGACATTTCATCTGCCTGAACTTGATGACCGTGACTGGGCCGACGTAATAGTACCGGGTCATTGGTCTAGCCATCCTCAGTTCGTGGACAACCACGCTGTGCTGTACCGCACTCGTTTCACTCATTCCCCGACAACGCCAACAAATTCGCAGGCCAACCAGAGCCGCCACTGGCTTTGCTTAGACGGCATTTGTCAACAAGGTGATGTCTGGCTCAACGGCCAATACGTAGGTACAACTGACGGCTACTTCGTCCCCCACAGCTTCGACATCAGCAAAGAACTCAACAACCGCAGTGAACATCTCTTAGCCATCGATGTGAACTGCGGGCCACACGCCCCTAGCGCCCCAACTAACCATTTGCTGGGCTCGGTGATCGACCCGGAACTATGCGGTATCGCCAACCAGAACCCAGGCGGCATTTGGCAGCCCGTACGCATTCGAGAGACCAAAAGCACGGCCATTCGCTACTTCCGCATCATCTGCGAAGAAGCCGACACCAAAAGTGCCAGGCTCGCGATGCGCTGCGTGTTCCACACTCCAACGGCGCAAAATGTGCTTTTGCGTACCCGAGTTGCGGGACACGAACACGAATTGCAGCACCCCGCCGCCGCCGGCGAAAACCGAGTTGAATGGCAAGTACAGGTGCCCGCGCCGCGCCTCTGGTGGCCGCACTCGCTAGGCGACCAACCCCTTTATGGCCTGCGTTGTGAGGTGATTGTTGACGGTGAAGTGTCTGACAACCACGAAGCTCGCATCGGTTTTCGTTCGGTTAGCATGCGGAATTGGGCATTGCGGGTGAACGGGGAACGCCTTTTCGTGAAGGGGACCGGCATGTTGTCTACCTCGGCGCGCCCGGCCGATGCCACACCCGAGCAGGTGGCCGCCGATGTGTTGACCGCTAAAAGTGCTGGGCTAGACATGATTCGACTAATCACTCATGTGGCTCGGCGAGAGGTCTACCGCGCCGCTGATGAGGTCGGGATGATGTTGTGGCAAGATTTGCCTTTGCGTGGGGAGATGTCACGCAACATCAAAACTGAGGCCAAACGACAGACCCGAGAAGCGGTTGACCTGCTCGGGCATCCCCCGTCGGTATTGATTTGGTGCGTACATGACGAGCCGTTCAAGCAGCCGACCACGCCAACAGCAACACCCCCGGTAATCACGGTGCAAAGGCCCTCGTGGAACCGCAGCGTTCTCGACCGTTCGTTGCGCCGAGTGCTGAACCGTACTGATGGTTCTCGTCCGCTGGTAACACATACCGCGGTACCGCCGAACCTCGGCGATTTTGACGGCACGACTAGCCATCTGTGGTTCGGTTGGCATCGTGGGCGGGCCGCTGATCTTGTGGCTGCAGCCGCTCGTGTGCCACGAATGGTGCGTTTTGTGAGCGCTTTCGGGGCTGCAAGCGTCAACCCATCAAACCCTTACGCCGCGGAGCCGGCAGCAGAAGGGGCGGCAGCAGAAGGGGCGGCAGCAGAAGGGGTGGCGGAAGACACGCGAACTCGGTGGCCTGAGCTTGATTGGGAACGGATCGCTTTGTCGGTTGGAGCGACCAAGAACTCTTTGTTGCATCTAGCGGCACCTTCAAGCGGCGGCAACGCGAGCGAGTGGGTAGCGCGCACACAAACCGCTCAGGCCGAGGTGTTGAAAACTGCGATTGAGTCGTTGCGCCGCCTCAAATACCGTCCAACTGGCGGTTTCTTGGCGTTTTATTTGGCTGACCCGACCGATGCGGGGGGATTTGGCGTGTTGGACCATAACCGCGTTGCTAAACCCGCATGGCAGTCTTTGGTCGATGCCTGTCGCCCGCTGATTGTTGTGGCCGACCCTTTGCCGCAGGATTTGACAGCGGGTGAAGACTTGGATGTGGCCGTGCATGTGGTGTCTGATTTGCGTCTTCCGATTGAGGATGCGCGGGTGCAGGCAACGCTTCGTGCCAACATTAGCGGCGGCGGTTCGGTAGTGGTTTCTGAACAAATCTGGGTTGGCACAATACTGCCAGACAGTTGTTCCTTTATTGGCCGGATAAACGCACCGTTGCCCAGCACCGCCACCCAAGCCATCATAAATCTCAGCGTGACCGCCAACGATGTAAACATTACCAACACCTACCAATCCTCCACGAAAGCACGCGCCTAAGCGGCTTGGGCGCTGCGAATTCGCGAAAGCGACTTTAGCTAATCGACACCGTTTAAATGTGCTCGTGGATCATCGCTTAGAGGTGGTTGAGGTACAATGCTATTATGGCTTCCAAAGACACCGCTCAACATGCGAAATCGGGGCCGGCAATCGAGCAAATCCGTGCAGCTGTGGATGTGTTGTGCAACGAAGGAGTTTCATTGGTCAAGTTATTTGGCTCGGCTGCGACAGGCAATGCTGGGGCAGACAGCGACATTGACCTGGTAGCGGTTTTCGACGATATTGATTATGACGAACGTTACCCGCAGCGGTGGAGACTCGAGGCGAAATGCACACAAGCTGCCGGGGTGCAATGTGACATCCATGTGACCGATTGGCCTGAATGGAAACACCGTGTTGAACATGTAACATCATCATTTGAGACACATATTGCGCCAATTGCAATAACCTTCTTCGAGCGCCCTCCACGAGGTGTTGATTGGGGTAAGGAGATAGGTATGCCAAAGTCCAACTTAGATCAAGGGGCACAACGGTTGCGAAGGCTGCACGGCAACTTGTGCGACATGCTACGTTATGTGTACCCGTCTTTCGCCGAAAATAACCCAAACGAAGAACAAGATTCGGATTCGCTTAATTATGATGTGATCGAAAGAACTGTCCGTTTATCTGGTTTATGTGCAAGTGCTTCTATGGTGTTAGAAAACTCGGTCAAAGCGTTGAGTGCTTTGTACGGTTTGCCGCCTGTACGTAGCCATAATATCAACAGATTGCTACAACAGTTTAAAGCAATACCACCTTCGATCTCTGCGACGTTAGAGGTCTTCGCTAGCAACACGATAAGGCCAAGTCGAGAGAAATTCGACGACATTTCTTGTTGGCGCATTGGGTCGGTGTATGCTGATGAACTTCCCCAAGTTGATTACGATGTTGTCGCTCGTCTTGCTCCACCACTCACCAACGCTGCCTTGGTCGTGGCTTCGGCATCAACAAAGGAGTACTTGTTGGCTGGTCTGGCACCAGCAGATGCACAGTTGCGAGTCACGCAGGACAAGATTGCAGAAATCAGTGAGGTGTTGGATAGCGGTGACGTGGTTGCGGGAATCGTGGAATTGCGGAACTTTGGCCGGTGATGTTGTCACAATTGATCGCTAAGCCGTTAGGGTAGCCCGGATGTTTGAGACAAGCGAGCGCGAGTTTGACCTGCGCAGGCAGTATTGGTGGGTAGCTGGGAGTTTGGTGGTGTATGTGATCTTGGGAGTGTGGTTGAAGAGCATAGTATTGAATTGGATTGTTGGGCCGTTGTGGTTGTTTGTGACGGCTTATTGGCTGCCTAAGGCATTTTCGATGCTGCGTTCTTTTGTGTTCGATCGATGAGTTGGGCTGCACACGAGTTTGAGAACTACTTCATTCAACGCCACGTTGGATTAAAGGTCTCCTTCCTCGGCATCGTAACGGGCACGCAACTTCCCGACTTGTTCACCAAAGGCTTTGTGTACGCTGCCGACAACCCAGCACAATTTCATCGCGGTTGGCCGGGCGTGGGGCCTACCCATTCGCTCATGTTCGGTTTTGTTTTCGCGGTGTTGATCTTGGCAGTAACCCGAAGCCGAAGTTGGTCTATCGGCGTGCTGCTTGGTTCTTGGGCGCATACGATCACCGATATGGGCGACACCGCGGGCACAATGATATTTTTCCCGTTCTCGTTGGAACCGGTATCCATCAGCATGTGGAAGCACTCCGCCTCAGAAGGTGCATATGGTGATGCTGCAGCCTACTACTCAAGCCTTGGCGGTGTGGGAGACGTGTTTTGGCTGGTCGTGGTGTTGATCTTTGCGCGCCGAGCGCTCGCCCCTAGCTACTTTCGAGAGGTCGTGGTCCCTGCTGATCCCAAAGTGTGGGGTTGGTTGCATCGTCGTTTGCGCATCGGCGAGCCCGGTTTGTTGTTTCTGTACTGGGGTTTTATGTTTTACGGTTTCGGTCGGGTAATCGCTTGGATCATTTACGCACGCAGCCCGAGCACCGATGCTTCCCTAGACTTGCGTTGGGGTGGCCCTTCTTGGGTTGAAGGCAACGACATATCCGATGCTGGATTCGGTGAGGTTCTGTTGCGTACTGGGATCGGCGGTGTGTTGTTTGCATTGTTTTTGTTTGGATGCTGGAAATTGTTTATCAACAAGCTTTGGCTTCGTGGTGTAGACCCACCTCAAGTTGAGCGAGGTCGGGGGTTGAGCGCGGTCTTTAGCCACGAACATGGCTGAGAGTGCTAGCACGCAACCCACGAAAATACGTGTCGCGACTTTCAATATTCGTAACCTTAGGGCTTTGGATCAGGCTTCTTGGTGGCCGCGCAGACGCAAGGCTTTGGCAGCGGCGATAACCAACATTGATGCCGACATTTGGGGTCTCCAGGAGGTTTATTCGTTGCAGAATCGTTGGCTCCAAACGAACGTTTTCGGCACGGATTGGGGCTACTGTGGTAGGGGACGCAACTTGCGTGGCGGAGGCGAAATGTGCCCCATTTGGGTACGGCAATCACGTTTGCGGATGAACTCGTTTACCACACTTTGGTACGGGGCGAAACCGACTACCCCGGGTAGTCGTTTACCGGGAGCGAAGTTCCCGCGTTGCGCTACGTTGGCGGAACTGCACCTGGGCATCGGTGTCATTGTCGTCAACACACATCTTGATGAAGGTTCCGCTCAACGCCGATCCACGTCACTGCAGCAACTGGCCGAATGGTTGGACAGAGACCACCGCGGACGACCCACAATTGTGGCCGGAGACATGAACACCACGCTCGAAGACCCAGCGTTTGAACCGTTGCTCGAACTTGGCCTCCAACCAGTGCTGAACCCAAGCCACGGACCAACCTCGCATGGGTTCGGCGGCGACACACGACCGTCACAAATTGATCACATTTTCGTGTCACGGCACTGGACAGTCCACTCCGTCATGATTCATCGTGACGCAGGCGACGCTTCAGACCACTGGCCAGTCAGCGCCAATCTCCAGTCAGCGCCAATCTCCAGTCGGTGAGTTAGCGAAAGATTTCGCAGATACCGTTCAAGCAAGCGAACCAACGAATAAGCAAACGAACAGAAGGCGACCCCTATGGCGCAGATCATTACGCCACAAACCCAAAGCAAAACGCATGAAGTGTTGCCGGTACACCACCGCCGCAAGCAACTCCCTTGGCCGCTAAACCTCTACCAATCCGCCATCGGCAAAAAATACGCGATGGCCACTACGGGTATCGGCTTGCTCGGGTTCGTTGTCGTCCACATGGTCGGCAACCTGCACCTCTACGAAGGCCCAGTGCAAGTATACGAATACGGTGAAGCCCTGCGTGACCTCGGTGGTCATCTCGCCCCACGAACTCTAATCCTCTGGGTGTTGCGTGTCGGGCTTCTGGCTATGTTCGCAATCCACATCCACAGCGCCTATTCGCTGAGCCGCATGAGCCTCAAAGCCGACAACCCATATGCTGGTAAACGCAACTACATCGCCGCTAATTTCGCGAGCCGCACGATGCGTTGGACTGGCCCGATTGTGTTGCTGTATTTGCTGTTTCATCTCGCCGATCTGACTTGGGGTTGGTGGCTCGGCGATAACTATGTGCGTGGCGACATTTACCATAACGTGGTTGCGTCGATGAGTTCGCTGCCGGTGGCGCTGATCTATGTTGTGGCTAACGTGGCTTTGGCGGTGCATATTTTCCATGGGGCGTGGTCGATGTTTCAATCGCTCGGCCTCAATAACCCTAAGTACAACGACTTGCGCCGGGGTATCGCTGGGGGGCTCGCGGCATTGATCTTGATCGTGAACTTGAGTTTCCCAATCGCCGTGCAGACGGGGTTGCTTGATGAGGACAACCGTTCGGTGCCAGTCGGCGAGTTCCACACATCCGAAGCAAGCGAAGGAGGTTCGTGATGCCCACACTTGATGCGAAAATTCCTGAAGGCCCAATCGCCGAGAAGTGGGACAACCACAAGTTCTCTATGAAGTTGGTTAGCCCAGCCAACAAGCGCAAGTTCGATGTGATAGTGGTGGGTACCGGGTTGGCGGGTGCATCGGCGGCAGCTTCGCTCGGCGAACTTGGTTACAACGTCAAAGCCTTCACTTTCCATGATTCGCCTCGCCGAGCGCATTCAATCGCTGCTCAAGGCGGTATCAACGCCGCAAAAAACTATCGCAATGACGGCGATTCGATTTACCGTCTCTTTTACGACACCGTCAAAGGCGGAGATTACCGTTCGAGGGAAGCCAATGTCTACCGTTTAGCGCAAGTTTCGGTCAACATCATCGACCAGTGCGCCGCCCAAGGAGTGCCGTTCGCCCGTGAATACGGTGGTCTGCTCGCCAACCGTTCATTTGGCGGCGCGCAAGTGAGCCGTACTTTCTACGCCCGAGGTCAGACAGGTCAACAACTTTTGCTCGGCGCTTACCAAGCACTCGCGGCTCAAATTAAAGCCGGCAGCGTCACCTTATATAACCGCTCCGACGTGTTGGATGTGGTCGTGAAGGACGGCGAAGCGGTTGGGGTCATTACTCGTGACCTGCTCAGCGGTGAGGTTCACGCCCATAACGCCCATGCGGTGGTGCTCGCCACCGGCGGCTACGGCAACGTTTACTATCTATCCACGAATGCGATGGCTTGCAATGTCACGGCTACTTGGCGGGCGCATCGTAAAGGTGCGCTGTTCGCCAATCCATGTTTCTCACAAATCCATCCGACTTGCATTCCGGCTAGTGACGAGTTCCAGTCGAAGCTCACTTTGATGTCGGAATCTTTGCGTAATGACGGTCGGATTTGGGTGCCTCGCGAGATTGATGACCGCCGCCCTGCTGGGGAGATACCTGAGGCTGAGCGCTACTATTATCTTGAAGAGAAGTATCCGGCGTTTGGCAATCTGGTGCCCCGTGATGTGGCTAGCCGCAATGCCAAAACGGTGGTTGACGAGGGGCGTGGTGTGGGGCCGCTCAACAATGGTGTTTATCTTGATTTCGCTGCGGCTATCGTCCGTGACGGGGTTGAGGCGGTGCGGGAGCGCTACGGCAACCTTTTCGACATGTATGAACGTATCACTGGTGAAGACCCATATCGGCTGCCCATGCGGATTTACCCAGCGATCCATTACACCATGGGCGGGCTTTGGGTGGATTACAACTTGATGACCACGGTGCCCGGGCTTTACTGCATTGGTGAAGCCAACTTTTCTGACCATGGCGCCAACCGACTTGGTGCTTCAGCGTTGATGCAGGGGCTCGCTGATGGTTATTTTGTTTTGCCTTACACGATTGGTGATTTTCTCGCCCCGAAGCTAGGTGAGACTGCGCTGCCGCTAACCGACCCAGTGTTCGCTGAAGCGTTGGCTGAGACCACTGAGCGGACTAGGCGTTGGACGCAACTGAAAGGCACCCGTTCCGTTGAGTACTACCACCGTGAGCTCGGCAAGATTGTATGGGAGTATTGCGGTATGGCTCGCAACCAGACTGGTCTTGAGAAAGCCCTCTCGGAAATACCGGCATTGCGTGCCGAGTTCCGCAGCAACGTGAAGGTCCTTGGTTCCGCTGACGGGGTGAACCAGCAGCTTGAAAAGGTCAATCGGGTGGACGACTTTATGGAGTTCGCGGAGTTGAAGGTGCGTGATGCTTTGCATCGTGCTGAGAGTTGTGGCGGACATTTCCGTGAGGAGTCGCAGACCCCTGAGGGTGAGGCGTTGCGCGATGACAAGAACTTTGCGTATGTGGCTGCGTGGGGCTGGCAGGGGGCTGACACCGAGCCTTCGTTGCACAAGGAGGAGCTTGCGTTTGACCATGTGCCGCTCAGTGCCCGCAGTTACAAGTAGTGGCGTTAGCCGAGCCGAGTGCATGTATCCGATGGCCGTTGCCGTTCACCATTAGCCGTTCACCATTAGCCGTTAGTAAAGGACGTTGAGATGACTAATAACCCTAGCGATACCCTAAATCTGAAACTGAAAATTTGGCGGCAGGAGGGGCCGAACGTTGCGGGCCGGTTCTTAGAACTTGAAGCTGAACAGATTCCTACTGATGCGTCTTTTCTGGAGATGCTTGATCTGGTCAACGAACGCTTGATTGAGGATGACGTGGAACCGGTCACGTTTGCTCACGATTGCCGTGAGGGTATTTGTGGCACGTGTGGGGTGATGATTAACGGGCAGGCTCACGGGCCGCAAGCCGCTACCGCTACCTGTCAACTGCATATGCGCAAGTTTCGTGATGGTGACGAGATTGTTATTGAACCTTGGCGGGCTCGGGCTTTCCCGGTTTTGAAAGATTTGATGGTTGACCGCCGAGCTTTCGACCGCATTATTGAGGCGGGTGGCTACATCTCTGCCCCGACTGGCACCGCTCAAGATGCCAACGAAATCCCGGTGCCGAAAGAGGTTGCAGACACGGCTATGGATGCCGCTGCTTGCATTGGTTGCGGGGCTTGCGTGGCGGCTTGTCCCAACTCTGCTGCACAGTTGTTTACGGCCGCCAAACTCGGCCATCTCAATGTCTTGCCTCAAGGCCAGCCGGAACGCTGGAAGCGCACCGAGGCGATGGTCGAGACGATGGAAGACTTTTTCGGTTCCTGCACTAATCACGGGGAGTGCCATGAGGCTTGCCCGAAGGAAATCTCGCTTGACTTTATTGCTTTGATGAACCGTGACTATCTCAAGTCCAAGAGCAAGAACCGCAGCCTCGTAAGCCAAAAATAGTTTCCGCTTGACAACAACGATTTTTTGTGCAACGTTGGTTGCAGTCACATCCGGTAGATCGGATTTTCTACCCGTGACGGAAAGGAGGAGGCGCATAACGAAGGCAGGCACCCAGTTAATTTTGGGCTGTGCCTGCGGTTTTCGCCATACGGACCCACTTTGAAGTGCGGCCGGGACCGCTCCCACAAGCTTCTCGCGCCCGCTGTGCCTTAGAGGCAACCGGAGAAGCGCTTTGAGAGAAGATCCCTATGCCGCAGCAACGTGATGAGGACCTCTTTTGGCAGGTGAGGTGTCCCACTGGGGCACCTCACCTGTAGTTTTGACCGCTGTGACCCACAGTAATTCACTAGGCAAACCCGATGTTTCGGGCAACGGTGCCAGTGTCGGTCGCATGCTTCGCTTCTTGGGGTGCGGGTTGTTGATGGGGGCTGCCGACGTTGTGCCGGGGGTTTCTGGCGGGACAGTTGCGTTGGTGTTGGGGATTTATCGGCGCTTAGTTGATGCTGTGCGTGGTGCTGCTCGGGTTTGCGTTCCGCTTGCGCGGGGCCACTTTGGTAGGTTTTGGGTTTCGTTGCGGTCACTTGATTTTGCGTTTTTGGTGCCCTTAGGAATCGGTATTTTGTTGGCGGTTGGTTCGTTGGCTCGGCCTATCGAGACACAACTACACAATAATCCCGAGGAGGCGGCTGGTGTCTTCTTTGGTTTGGTCGCAGCTTCAGTTATCTTCGCGCTGCGTCTCATCAATCAGCCGGGTACACGGCATTTTTTGGTGATGGTCGGGGTTGGTGTGTTGCTGTTTGTTTTACTCGGTTATCAGTCTGGCCCAGTGTCTGATCCCGCTCCAGTTGTGTTGTTGGGTTCTGGTGCATTGGCGATTTGTGCTATGATTTTGCCGGGCATTTCGGGTTCTTTTATTCTGTTGATGATCGGGATGTATGCTGCTGTCATAGGCGTGATCAGCGGGCGGGACTTTAGCGATGTTGCGTTCTTTGCGGTAGGTGCTGCGTTTGGTTTGGCTCTATTTTCGCAGGTTTTGGGCTGGGTTCTGGCGAAATACCACGACTTGGTAACGGCTATTATGATCGGCTTAATGCTTGGCTCATTGCGCGTGTTGTGGCCCTGGCCCAACGGGGTCGGAGTGATTTCTGATGTGGAAGGTGAAGTGATAGACGGCACTGGGTTGGCTTGGCCATCAGGTGAAGAACTTGTGTTGCCGTCAGCGCTAGCGGTGGTAGCTGCTGGGTTGGTTTGGGGCTTGACGAGTTTGAGCAACCGTTTTGCTCAAAGGGTGTGATTATGAAACCCGATGGTCCGCGTCCATTGACGATTGAACAGCGCGTCACCGGCGAGACTGCGCGTGTCTGGCATGTGGTTATTGTCGCAGGTGAGATAACTTATCACGATGGCCCGGCGCTGAACCCTACCGTGACGCTGAGCGCTTCGCGTTCGACCATCTCGGCGATCCGCTCCGGCGAGAAGTCCGCACAAAGAGCTTTCCTAGACGGGGATCTCAAAGTCGGTGGCGATATCACAATGCTGCTAGCCGCCACTCCCAACCTTGAAGCGGCCCAAAAGTCAAGCGAGGTGCATTAATCAACGCGCTTCTGGGCCTACGTCCCGTATTAGTAGAAGCCCTAGCGAGGCGCAGATTTCACAACCCATTCCCGCCGCAAGAACTCAGCATTATTGATGCGTTTGCAGGCGGAGGTGTCCGCAGGGTTGGTTGTTTTGTTGCATGAGCAAGATTTGTGGCTATATTGAACGCTTGTGTTTGTGTTGGTGGGGGTTAGCTACCCCGATCACCGAGTTTTGTTGTCGGCTATCCATTTACTTTTTGACGAACGGAGCATCTAATGAGTTTCATGCACTTGACAGGGTTGCCGCAACGTAACCCCCGCATTCCAACCTGCCCCCACCCCCCCCCCCCCCCCCCCCCCCAACTCCCAGAAGGTTTGTTGTCTCCAAGCCGCCGGGCGATGCGGGTGGGGGCGACGCGTCCGCGGCTCGGGTCGGGGGCGTGTGCTGGGCTAGTTCTGGCGTTGATGCTGGCGGGGTCGTTGGTGGTGTCGCCGCGGGCTGGTGCGCACCCTATTGCTGAGCACCCTCCAGAAATGTGGGTGTCCAACACTGGACAGACCGCGTCCGCTGGGGCGACTCTTTCGGGGTCCTGGGTTGCGCAGGGGTTCACTACGGGCGATGACGGCGGCGGTTACTTTCCGAGCAGTGTCGTCGCGAGGTTCCAAGGCGCAGCGGATGCTGCCACGGTGTCAAGCAGTTTGCGGGCGGAACTGTGGAGCGCCAGCGGGAACGCTCTGGGTGCGAAGATCGCGGACTTGGCGACTCCCAACGCTGCTGTTCCTTCTGGTACTTCTACTTCCCTGAGTTTCTCGGTGCCTGAGGGTACTCGGTTGGATGCGAGCACGACGTACTTTGTCGTCGTGTACACGATCGGCACTCCGACGATCCTTATTCAGCAAACGGGCACGGACGAGGACAGCGGGAAAGCTTCGGGTTGGTCGATCAGCGACGGGTACTGCGGTCATCCCAAATCGGGTTCTTCACTTGCTCCAGCCGGTGTTTGGGCTCCTGCCTCCGGCACATTAATGATCGCTGTGAACGGTCGCAACGGCACCGGCTCGGACACCGATGTTGTGTTGACCGACAGCATCAACGATCATCACAACCAACCGACTGCTGATTCGACAGATCCGAAGACACGTCTTAGGGCAGTTGTTGCTGTTGAGGCGTATTCGGTGGGGGCGCAGCGGTATGTGTTCGGGGCCTCCGACTCCGACGGTCCGTTTTTGTTGAACGTGACTGACCCGACCAATATCGTGTACACGAACCCGGAGTTCAATGCGGCTGGTGGGACGACCGATGTTGCTGTGTACACGGACAGCGACAGCACGGTCCAGATGATAGCTACGTGGAGCACATCCGATGCGTTGCAGAGGTTCACCATCGATGGTTCGGGCGAACTCGCTGATGGGAATTATGTGGTCGACGCGGCGGCGATGGACGGCGCTAACGGTGTCGCTACATATGAGATCGGCGCGAAGGATTATGCGATCGTCACCGGCTCGAATTCTGATTCTGTGCGTGTGGTGGACGTCAGCACCCCGGCGACCTTCGCGTTGAAGGATTCTCTTGCCGACAGTGCCGCGTTGGCGTTGGATCGTCCGAACCGGGTGGAGGTGTACACGATCGGCGCCAAGCACTACGCCGTGGTGGCCTCCGGTGAGGGGTTGCAGATCATTGATGTCACCGACCCCGACGACATCGCGGCTGCTGGTGATCTGACAATCAGCGACGGCATTTTCAGCGCACTCAACTCGGTAGCGCTGTATTCTGTGGGGTCGTCGCATTACGCGATCGTAGGCTCGCTGGAATCCGACAGAACTGTGCGCGATAGCAACGGCTTTATCAGAGTACTTCGCGGCGTTATTCGCGGGTTTCAGATCATTAACCCAGATTTTTCAGTAAGCGGTCGGGGGCGGTTGTGGGGGTTGGGTTGGGTGCGGCGGTGGGTGCGGGACGGTTGGTGGTCGTGTGGGGGCGTGTAGGGCTGCTGGGAGTTGGGGGTTTGGGTTGGCTGGGGGTGGTGTCTGCTGGGGTGGTGCAGTGTGGTGGGGGTGTGTTTAGATGAGTAGGGGGAGGTTGTGTAATCGTTGGAACGCGGTGATGAGGTGGGGGGTCCATGGCCAGTCGTCGGCGAGTTTGGCGTAGCGGCGGCGGCCGGTGGTTGTGAGCCGGGCTGGGGTGTGTTGTAGGCACCAGCGGAGTCGTTTGGGTTCGGCTGTGGCGAGGTCTCCGTCGAGGACGAGCAGGCGGGTCCAGGCGAGCAGGTCGTGCGCGGTTATTGACATCTGTAGCCAGGCGGAGTTGGTCGCGAACGAGCTTGATGGGAGTTTGGCGAGTCCGGTGGTTTTGTTGTCGCGGATTTGTTGTTCGGCGCGGCCTCGGCCGCGGTGGAGAGCTTCGATGTAGGCGATGTCGGTGTCGGCGAGGTCGGTGATGAGCACTTGCAGGCGACACCCGCGAGAGTCGCTGAAGGTGAGTTGCGCGCCGGGGTGGGGGTCTTCGCGGCGGGCGATCATGCGGGTGCGTTCGGGCCGGTTCGACAAGTCGACGTGTTCGGTGACTTCGGTTATCTCAGCGTGTTCTCGTAGTTCCGAAGCGTCAGAGGAAACCGAGTGTTGCCAGCGTTTGTCGGGGATTGTTGTTACCGCGGCTGCGACATCGATGCTGAGCGGGTGACTGACACAGAACCGGACGTTGCGCTCACGGCACGCTTCGAGGAACTCTTTTGTGCATCCCGCGGAGTCGGCGCGGACGATCACCTCAACCTCTTGTGGGTCCACAGGTAACTGATCCAAAGCGTCGTCGAGTACCGTGATGTGGTCCGTGGCGGTGTTAGACCCAGCGTTACCGGGACGCAACAAACCGGCTAGAGCCTCACCGGTCGCGTCGAGGCAAGCCATCAACGGATGAAACCCGAAACCGTGTTTATAGGTTCCCGCAGCGCCCTGCTTGTTTGAATGCGAGCCCACCAACGTGGCATCAATATCGATCACATAAAACCCTGGGTCCGCGCCCGCGGCCCACACCGCGCGACGCGCCGACGCCCGCGCTGTTTTGATCTGTTCGACACGACCCCCCGCAACATCCAAAACCCGCCACAACGTCGACACCGACGCCACCTCCCCGAACAGGCCCCGCTGCTGACCCAACGCAGCGATATCGCTGATCGCCTCGCCGCCATCAGCGATCATCACCGCCGCGTCCACCAACACCCGACCCCGGTCATGACCCCGATCCCGCACCTTCGTCGACGCCATCTGGGTTGCGTCTGACTTCGCGCGACAGATTCTGAGTTTTTCTACGCTACATCGGGCAGGGTTGGTGGTCTTAGAAAAGGAGGCTGCGTCCGATGGGTTCTCAGCAAAGAAGTTACAAGAAGTTTT
>JAHQYM010000188.1 GCA_024421095.1 Acidimicrobiia bacterium | reverse complement strand
CGATTATCGCCCGCGACCGGCACTGCCGAGGCGAACACTGCACCGTCGGGCCGCAACGCTGCGAAATTCATCACATCAAACCCTGGGAACAAGGCGGACACACAGACATCGACAAAATGTGCTTGGCTTGCCCACTATGCCACCACAACATCCACGACCGCGGCTACATCGTCACCAAAACCAAAACCGGCTACCAAATCACCAACCCCAACAACCCACCAAACGGCCCCTAAACACAACACTTCACAACGAACCATGAAACAAACCAGATATTGGGGCACTACTGATAGGAGCGATGATTCACCTTGACTATTGCACAAACCCAAAACCCACGCCACGCATCTGCAAGCCTCTGGCTTCACCCCAAATGTGCGGCTCGAAACGGGATCTGTGTCAGGAGTTCCAACATTTTGGATGTCGCTGAAACCAACGCGATTCGTGTCCAACCCACCGACAACAAAAACTTCACCGACGTTAGGCTCTACCGTCACGACGAAACCTCCGACACACCACACAGCAAATCGGGCCACACCCCAAGTTTGCATATGTTCGTTCCGACCCACAAACCAGTGCAAACGTCCGATCCGATCCTCCACACAACACCAACACCAACACACGGCACCCAAAAACACAAAACCCAACCACCACCAACCACCCACCGATGCGACTTGAAAAACCCGCAACTTGTCGCGAAGAGTCAGACACACCTCAACCCAACGCAGCGATATCGCTGATCGCCTCACGGCCATCAGCGATCATCACCACCGCGTCCACCAACACCCGACCCCAGTCATGACCCCGATCCCGCACCTTCGTCGGAGCCATCGCCTCCGACAACGCCACAGACAACCCCGTCTTGTCAGCCAAATCAGCCAACAACCGCGCCCCCGCATGAACAGCCAAACCCCGCGCCCCACCAACAAACCTCAACCGCGGCCGACTACCACCATACATCACCATGCGAATGCCCTCCCTGACGTGCCCTCAGAACCTTTTTACAAGTCTGATACTGCCACACCAGGAAGGCACCTCGCGCGAACACACACCCCACTACTGAAAAATCTGGGTTAATAGTGGTCGCACCCTACGTTGATCCCTGTGATGTCCGCATGTTGCGGGTCTAGCTCGGGGTGACCAATCCTGCGTAGAAGATGCGCCATCGTGGTATGCACCAGACAAGGCATCCACGATTCTATGATTTCTACGTCAAGCCCGAATTCTTCGGCTTGTGCTACAGACCTCTCTAGGTTTCGCGCTGATGATGCACATGCATCGGCGTTTTCGGAACCCATTACGGAGACACACAATTCCATAAATGGTTGACTCGAAGTTGGGTTGGGGTTACCAGGGGATGGACACGCAGCGAAATCGCCCCCAGAGATTGACGCATCACTGAACACGCAATCAAGGTCCATGCCCATCCATAAGGCAACTTTTGCGGTGCGTGAGAGACCCACATTGCAATCTTCAGGAGTCCAGAATTCAGTGAAAGCGGCATCATTGATGCATCGCTCGCGCGACTGCACAGCAAGAGGATATTGCTCATATAAACTTTGGTAACCTAACGCGGGCAGAATATATTCCTCATATCCGCCTCCACGGTAGTACGTCTCGGCTCCATTATAATGTGTCGCATCTCCTCCACTCACAATGTTTGTCGCAGGGGCTTCGATCTGCCCATAGTCGTTGTTGCCCCAGCAGGCGACCTTGCCGTCAACCTTGACCCCACACGAATGCCTCCAGCCGGCGGAGACCGTTGTGAACTCACCAACCGGCGCATCAGCCTGCCCAGACCCATTGAAGCCCCAGCAAGCGACCGTGCTGTCAACCTTGACCCCACACGAATGGTCGCCGCCAGCGGAAACGGTTGTGAACTCACCTTCGGGCGCGTCAGCCTGCCCAGACCCATTGAAGCCCCAGCAAGCGACCGTGCTGTCAACCTTGACCCCACACGAATGGCTGCCGCCAGCGGAAACGGTTGTGAACGCACCAACCGGCGCATCAGCCTGCCCAGACCCATTGCCGCCCCAGCAAGCGACCGTGCTGTCAACCTTTACCCCACACGAACGGTAGCCGCCAGCGGAAACGGTTGTGAACTCACCTTCGGGCGCGTCGGACCGCGCAAGCCAGTTGTTACCCCAGCAGGCGACCGTGCTGTCAACCTTGACCCCACACGAATGGTCGCCGCCAGCGGTGACCGTTGTGAACTCACCAACCGGCGCATCAGCCTGCCCAGACCCGTTGTAACCCCAGCAGGCGACCGTGCTGTCAACCTTGACCCCACACGAATGGTCGCCGCCAGCGGAAACGGTTGTGAACTCACCTTCGGGCGCGTCGGACCGCCCAGACCTGTTGTATCCCCAGCAGGTGACGGTGTCGTCAGCCTTAACTCCACACGCATGCGTGTAGCCGGCGGTGACGGTTTTGAAGGTGGGGTTGGTGGCGCATTGTGGGGAGGTCGGGTTGATGGTGACGTCGGGTTTGTTTTGGTATCGGTATAAGAACGTGACGAGATGCGCGCGGGTCAACGTTGTGTCGGGCGCGAACGTTGTTGATGATGTGCCGGTGGTGATTTCGCGGTGAGCAGCCCAAGCGACGCTGCCTTGCTGCCATTCTGCTTGCACGTCATCGAAAGGGTGGGCTGGTGCCCGGGGTTCATCAGCCAAACGCCACAAGAACGTGACGAGCTGGGCGCGGGTCAGTGCCGTGTCAGGCGCGAACGTTGTTGCTGACGTGCCTGTAGTGATTTCGGTGTTAGACATCCACGACACCGCAGCGTTCTGTTTTTCGACGGTGACATCTTCGAATCTGTGAGCTGGCGCGGTTGGCTGGTTTTGCATGTTCCACATATAAACCGAGGCTTCACCGCGGGTGACAATCGCGTCGGGCGAGAAACAGTTCCCTTCGATACCGGTGATGTTATTGTCGGCTGACCACTGCACCGGTTCGGTGTAATACTGGCCGTCGGCGACGTCGCCGTACCCGGCCACCGCCCCCGCCGGCGAAGTCGTTGCCAGCAACGAAACAACCGCAAAACACCCCAACAACACCGACCGGCATCTGTCACGCCGCGTGAACGAGTCGACTACAAACTGGGAGGGG
>JAHQYM010000187.1 GCA_024421095.1 Acidimicrobiia bacterium | reverse complement strand
GAACGGACTTGAGAACGCCTGCTGTGGTCTCGCAACAGTCGGCACGAGAACGGCCAAGCCAATAAGCACGAACACCGCGACCGCGGCTAACGCACCACTAAGTGCAGGACGGCGGATGGAGGCCTTAGACGCCCGATTTTCAAGCCTACGATAGGCCGCCATTCGTAGCTCTTCACCAAGTTTTTCTTCGAAATCGGTTAGGTCGTTGCTCATTACGCGCTCTCCATGGCTACGGTCGTTTGAATTCGGTTCGTAGACGCTTAAGTCCCCTAAAAACCAAATCTCGAGCTGACTTGGGACTGCACCGCAATCTTTCGGCTATCTCAGCGTATTCAAGTTGTTCGACAACCCGCATCTTCACAGCTTGACGGCTCCTAGCAGGCACGCGGTCAAGTGCCTTGAGTAATCGTTCGTTGTCCAGTTCGTCTTCGAATGCTTCTATCTGGTTCCAACCGCTTGTCGGTGTCGTCGGAGTCTCAAGTTTTAGGCGCTGGCGTATTTCCTCTGACACACTTTGTCGCCGCCAGTACTTCTTCAGTTGGTTATTCGCAATTCCATACAACCATTGCCTCGGGCTGCCTTTCGCTGCGTTAAAGCGTTCAATGTTTTCAAGCGCGTTTGCGAAGGTCTCAGCAACGAGATCGGAAACGACATCGCGATCTCGCGTCCTATGCCAGAATAAAGCGATCATGTTTCGCACATAGCGGCGATAGAACTCTCCAAAAGCTTCGGGGTCTTGCCGACTCTGAAGCAGAAGTTCCGCATCGGTGCGCTCGTTGAATGGCCCACCACCGGGAGGATTGTTAGAAAGTTGCATTGACAAGACACTACATTAGCACAACAAGTTTCGCGCACTCGGTCAAAGGAAAGCAAGTTTGCACGCGAGCAGCAGTCATATGCCATCGTTTCAATCCTTCCTTGTAGTGTCTCCGAGGACGGTCCCCAGATCGCATAATGTACTTACCGCCCAAGCCCCGTTTTGCCGCGCGGAAAATCAAGTTTTTTAGATTTCAGCGCGGCAAAAGAGGGTCTAGCGGGTAAGTACTCCTTGAGAAATTTATTCCACAAGGAGAGAATCTTATGACTCGAGCGATTATTGGGTTGGTGTTTATGTTGATTTGTGGGGCTTGCGGTGCTAACCAACCTACCGCCGATGCCCCTGAATCTGCGTCAGCGACACCTAGTACGAATGGATCTGGCTCTGATTCCATTATTGAACCAAGCGAGACATCCGCCCCGGTCAATGAACCGAACGCAGAGTGCAACGATCAGATCGTTCGGGAACCTGACCTCTGTTTTACTGTTGACGTAGATGGTACGACTTACCGTTACGGTTTTGCATCCGCTGGGTTTCTTGAGGACTCTGGGAGTATTCCGGCAGGCCAAGCAGTGATTGTTGACCCCGGCGGACCAGGTGCTTCAGTGTTGGCGGGTGGTGGTTTGTCGGCGATCGCTAGCAGTTATCTTCTGGGGGGTCTCAGTGATTTCGACCTTGTCGTCATTGAAGAACCTTGGGTAACAACAGAAGTCAGCGATCAGTGCGCCACGTCAATGACTGAGTTCTACCACACGTTACGGCCTCCGTTCCCAGAATCACGCGTGCCCAACGCGAGAAATGTCTCTGAGAATTGCGAACTGTTAACGACCAAGTGGGGGCTTAGCGAAGACACCTATTCCGACATTTTGGACGCAATCGAGTCAGAACAAAACACAAAAATACGTGGTTTTGTGGGCGCTTCGTTCGGTTCTGTGCGTTGGACATATGCCGACCCGCAAAGGTTCGACTTCGCAGTGTTTTCGAGGCCGTTTCCGATCAACGTCAACGACTCACACTCGTTTCTTTCGGCTCGCAGTGATGCCATAGCTAGCGAAACAGCAGACGCACCGGCTTTGACGCTTTCTGGGGTTGCACCAGCAGGGCGTAGCTTACCTGTCGAAACTTCAGATGTGGTAGCGGCTCGGATAGCCGCCGCGGCGCAAGGATTGTCGCCGTCCACGGAAGCAGAGATTGGTGAATGGTCTGATGGTTTGTGGCAACGATTTGGTGAGGATTCGATCTCGCCAGCGTTGCTTGCTTATTGGCAGGAATTCTGCCCCCGAATCGGGTCTGTGGGTTATGCAACCAACGAAGATGGCATCTACGGTGGCTGGGCCGGCGACCCAGCAGACGTGTATGCATACCTTCAGGCGTTTCACCAAGTATGTGACTTCGTCTCCGACCCGCATGCACAACAATACCCGAGTTTGCAAAACGTTTGCGCGGTGCTTTCGCAAGCCGACACCGTTACACCAGCACAACTAGCCCACTACGACTTCAAGTTCTCTGGCGCTTCAATAGTCGTATCTAATGAAGCCAACCATCGCAGCCTTGACGGGCTCAACGAATGCGTAAATCAGCTTTCGTTGACAGCAACACCATCCAACTCTAGCACGCCAGCCTCACATCAGAGGCCAGACGTAACGCTAGATGGAGCAGCGCAAGGCTGGTCGCTCATAAGCGAAAGCTCCTGCGCGGCTGATTTAGCTTCAATCCCTGGGCACGAACGTTTCTGGGATTGGCAAGCGCTAGTTGGGTCAGGGCCGATCGACTCGACTCCAATTGTGTCGGTCACAAAAGCGCAAGCCAATAGCTATCTTGCGGTATTTGCCTATCAAACATCCCGAGATGAGTTCGTAGATCCCGATCAACTCGAACCACCCCTAAACCAAGGATGGGTCACCGGGTTGCAACCGCCGAACTTCAAACTCGCAGCAGCGCCGGACGGCAGCCTTGTGATAGTAGAAGGCGTACCCGCCTCAGCCGTACAAGCGTGGACAATGGCCGCAGACCCCAGCCTGAGAAACCTTGAATCTGATTGTTGGTCGCAGCGATGGCAGCGCCGAACGTCGGAAATTGAGTTGTCCGATGTCCGCATTTTGTATGGCGAAATGGCATTGCTCAGAATGCTAGCAGACCGCACCGCCGGGGTCACGCTTCGCCCTGACGACCAACACCCCAACATATTTACCTACGAAAACGGATCTGATCGGGTAGCACTAATCGATCTGAGACCCGAGACCATAATTGCAGTTGTCGGTTTTGTTGACCAGCCATTACCCAACGCAGACGAACTCACGAAGATGATACCAGGTTGA
>JAHQYM010000186.1 GCA_024421095.1 Acidimicrobiia bacterium | reverse complement strand
GCGATGCTAGCCGCACGGTCGGCGAACACCGGGGCCGTCAGGCTTCCTCCAGGTTCATTTACGAAATCACGAGCAAGCATTTGGGCATCAGCAACCGCACAACCAAACTCGAGCGCGTCTCGGTTGGCTTCGCTAGGCGACCCCACCACATCCACACGATTCAGTTTCGCGGGTTTGCCTTCGGACTTGTAGGCAAGGAATTTGTACCTACCCAAAGCAATGCCTTCTACTAGGGCTTGGCGACTTGCTGCGTGATTGAGGTTGTTGTCTTTCGTGTCTATGAAGGAAAGGTCGACTCCGATCCATGTCTGGTTACCGAACTTGCGTCCGATGACCGCCCCGGCCCTACGAATCTTCTGCGTATCCAGATCGTTTTGGCTACCAACCCCGACTAACGCCAACATTTGAGATTCGCTTGGCCAAACAAAAACTTGCTCGGCTTTGCCTTGAAAATCTGCGTTTTGCAGAACCTGTGGTTGTTGCTGTTCAAGTCCTTCCGCAACGGCTTCGGTGGTAACAATCCAAATATGTGTTTTGCTCGTTTTGGCAGGACGCGTGCGGTTCGAAAATTTATGGGCATTCAAGCACGATACGCGAAAACACCGCGTTTCGGTGCGAGAAAGAGGTTCCGAAGATCAATCAGATCGCGCTTAGACGTCCACTACAACGCTTTCTGCCGCTTCTAGAGTTTGAAACCGCGCACTAGGAATGAGGCCATTTCAGCGCGGGTTACCGGACCGTTCGGGCAATATCTACGAGGTGCCGTGGCGCATCCAACGGTTATCCCGTTTGTATACAAGCTGTTGATATTGCCATAGTGGGAGCTTTCAGGATCCACATCAACGAAACCTGCCGATTGATCAACCGTCTTCAACTTCAACGCACGCACAAGAAAAGATGCCATTTCAGCGCGAGTTACCGGATCGTTCGGGCAGTATTTTCGAGGCTCCGTTGAGCATCCGACCGTAATCTTGTTGGCGTACAAGGTGTTGATATCTCCATAGTGGGAGCTTTCAGGATCCACATCAATGAAACTTGCCGATTGATCAACCGTCTTCAACTTCAACGCACGCACAAGAAAAGATGCCATTTCAGCGCGAGTTACCGGATCGTTCGGGCAGTATTTTCGAGGCTCCGTTGAGCATCCGACCGTAATCTTTAGAGCACAAATCTTGTTGATGTTCTTGTAGTGGGTGTTCGTCGGTTCCACATCGGTGAACAGGGGTGAACAGGCTGGATCAACTTCGGGTGGTTGCATCTCCTCCTCTTCCGATTCTTGGGGCTCCTCTTCGTCCGGTTCTTGAGATTCGTCGGGTGCAGTTGTGGTAACGGGTGGGGGAGGCGATACCGGACCAACGGACGGTCGGCCTGGGGACACTGGGTCACGCTGCGGTTCAACTGGACTTTCTCCCGTTGAGGGAGCTTCGGTGACCGTGACTGCAACCTGTTCAACTGCAATGTAGGCATATTGGAGATCTTCGCTATCAATGGCGTGATCAATTAATGCATCACCCTTTTTCGCTCCAGATATGGTCACGGTTTGTGGAGTATTCCAACCGGATGAGTCGAAAGACAACGGACTCCCTTCCACTTGAGCTACCGCGTCGTTGGCACTTCGCGGCGTAATCGTCACAGTGGAACTGGGTCGGCTCGTCAACACTACTGTGTAATTTGTTGTTTCACCCTCCGCGACACTACGGGTTGTTTCGCTAACTTCAGCGCCGGCGGAATCGTTATCGGTGATCGTTACGGTCACACCTGACACTGTCAATGCACCACCTGTAACGGCCAAGATAATAGTTTCGTCGCTCTCAACATCGGGGTCGTCATTGATCGTGATTGTGCTCGTCGCTGATAACTTCCCCGCCGGTATCGTGAACGGAGCTGGCAGGACGTAGTCTGCGAAGTTTGATGCGGTTCCTGAAGCCGACAACGAAACCTCGACACCGCCAGAACCAGCAGGCTCGTCGAGCCTTGCCATCACCGTCAAATGCCCATCGCCCTCTGAAAAGGTGTCCCCCCTATGGCAAGTAGCCAAATCCAATGTCGAAGCGGTGCCAGCACTACTAGCCGTACCGCTCACCCGCATGAGCGAACGGTTGGATCCAGACAAATTGTGCCAATAATTTTGCGCTTGCGGCCTGGATAGCCGGTTTCCTATCGACCAACCGCTTAGCGAGCCACTATCTAGGCTCGCGCTGTTGGTGTTGGTGACCGCGACCCCAGGCCCGGGCTCAAGGCTATCGCGTTGCAAGACAAAATAATAGGTGGTGTTAGCTTCCACCTTGCTTCCTGACGGTGCCGTAAACGAGATGTCACGATTCTCAAAGTTCAAATCGCCAAGTGAGCCAGTGCCACTGCTCGTGTTGGGTACTGTGAAGTCAAAGATCTTGGCGCACGGGAGTCCGTTATAATCGGACCAAAGTTCCGCTTTCAGAGCGCTTCTTTGATCTGCATTCAGCTCATGGAATTCTCTGAGTTTCATTTCTATGCTTGCCAACGAGTAACCACCGCTGTTGCTACCCGTAGTGAACGGTGTGGCAATGTCATAAATATATAATGCTTGAGCACGTGTAGATTCGGCAGATTGGCCGATGTTGCTGACTAGTACATTGCTTTGGACATCCTGAGCTTGGGCTTGCGGCGGTTGGATGGTTGTGGTGACAGTCGCGGCCAAAGCCACTCCAATCAGTAATGCGATAAGAAGAAAGCGGGCGTTACCCCCCCCCCCCCCCCCCCCCCCACAAGCCGTATTTGGCAATTTAGCGTGCACTGACGTGGACTAACGTGGCGGCTAACAACTTTCAAGACGGTTTCATTATCGTACATGACAGTTTCCTTTCTTGATATTAATGGTTTGGACAAATGCGTTTTCTCCATAGCGCGGAGTATAACACACTTCTAGCCCAAATGTTACCAACCCACACTTTTCGCATTTAGCGGGGGGTGAAACGGCGTAAACGTAAACTGTTGGTCACCACAAATAGTGATGACAAGCCCATGGCCCCAGCTGCGATCATGGGGTTCAATACGCCGGATGCTGCTAAGGGGATGGCCGACGCATTATAAGCGAAAGCCCAGAAGAGGTTGCCCTTGATGGTTGCGAGCGTCTTGCGTGCCAACAAAACCGCGTCAG
>JAHQYM010000031.1 GCA_024421095.1 Acidimicrobiia bacterium | reverse complement strand
AGCTTGCCCACCGATCCCGGATCCGGAACCGACACGGGGATCGCAACCCCCCTACAGCGATAGATCAATCCCGGACTGCTCCCCAGGCTCAGACCTCAGGACACGCCACGACGCGCTCATAGCAGATGGCGAGGAATCCAACCTCTGCCCAGACTGACAAACCAGAGCGCTGGGCCGGGCCACGATCTAAGCGTTGCGAACCGTAGCCTGAGCGGGCAACTCGGTTGGTATTGGCGTGTCGGGGAGACTTGGTGCTCAACGATTGGGATTAGGAGGTCGATTGTCATGCACATGTCACTTTCATGTTCACGTTTGATGGCCGGGTTGGGCCGGGTCGGGTTGGTTGTTGCCTTGATGGCAGCGTTGTTGGCAACGTCACCGTCACCCGCCGGAGCTGTGGCCGGTTATGGCGATGTGCACGAGGGCACCTGGTACACCGATGCGCTGCAATGGGCGGCCGACAACGGGATCACCGGTGTCTCAGGGCCATGTTTCGGACCCGATGCTCCGGTTTCGCGCGGTGAGACAGCGGTGTGGATCTACACGATGGAGGGTAAGCCCGACCCCGCCGATTCCCATCCGTTCAACGATGTGACCGACGCATCCCAGAATGACGCGGTGTCCTGGATGGGATCCAAAGGCATCACCACTGGTACCTCCCCGACCACGTTCGCTCCTGACGAGACGTTGACACGCGGCCAAGCCGCAGCGTTGCTGCATCGTCTGGCCGAAGAGCCCTCCGCGCCGCCGCACAGCTTCAGCGACGTGGTCGCGCCTTGGCAGCAGGCCGGTGTGTCGTGGATGGTCCACACCGGTGTCACGACCGGCACCACACCCGCCACTTTCGCGCCCGACACCACGTTGACGCGCGCACATCTGGTAACGTTCCTCTACCGCTATCGGGGCGAGCCGGACGTGACCGTCGACCCGGCAGCCCCGCGCTGCGACCCGACCACGGACCAGGCTGAGCTGCTGACGGTGCCCGAACCCGTTGAGCCGCTGGAGTCCGCCGCACTGGACGTGCTCGACGGTTCGGTCGAGCTCTTCGACAACCGCTTCAGCGGTGCGCACGAGTGGACTTTCGCCAACGGTGCCCGAGTCATGTTCGTCCGCTCCGCAGTAGCCGAGAACCAGGTCAACCTCCAGGCGGTGTCCCAAGGCGGATGGTCGGCGGGCGAGCCTGGAGACCGCATCTTGAGCGGCAGGCTGGCCATCCGGGCGGTGTCCCAGAGCGGACTCGGAGACCTCAGCCCCGCGCAGTTGTCTCGCTACCTCGACGGCATCAACGCCTCGGCCCAACCGTTCATCAGCGAGACGGCCCAAGGTGTGACCGGCGCCGCGGGCACCGCCGACGTGGAGACGATGTTCCAGTTGATGCACCTGTTGTTCACCGCGCCCCGCGTGGACGACCAGGCCTTCGCAGAAGCCGTCAACACTGGTGAGATCCTGCTCAACCTGTCTGAGGTCGATCCCGGCTGGAAGGCGTGGGTGGCCTACCACCGGGCCCGCTACGGCGATCAGTTCGACTGGTTCAACCCAGTCGCATCGCAAGAGACGCTCGATGCCCTCACCGCGGAGTCTCTGCTCGAACGCTACAAGCAGCGCTTCGCTGCCGTCGACGATCTCGTGGTGGTCGTCGTCGGCGACGTGGACCGCGACACCGTGGAACGGATGGCCCAGACCTACGTCGGCACCCTGCCCGCGGGCGAACCGGACACCTATGTGAACCGCCGACCACCCGCGCCTGCGCAGGCCGTGCGCCAAGAGGTGGAACTCGGTCCGGATTCTCAAGCAACCGATCTCGAACTGCGCCACGAGGTGCTGATCGGCATAGACCCCGACGTTGAGGTCGCCCTCAACGTGCTCGACGTCATTTTGGACGCCAGGCTCATCAACGACGTCCGCGAGGACATCGGCGCCACCTACTCCGTGTCCGTGTCACTCTCCTCAAGCTTCACTCCCGAACCGAGGATACTGTCCACCCTCTCGGCTTCGGGCGCTCCCGAACGGATGGATCAGATCGAAACCGAGATCTTCCGCATCCTTGCCGATGTCACCGATGGCAACGTCGGTGCCGACGAATTCGACGGAGCCGTTGAAGTGGTCCGGTCGAACTACTCGAAGCTGGCGAACCCCGGACTGATCCGGCCCCTCGCCCTGAGGGCCTACGTGCCGGACGATCAACTTCCCACCCCTGCGCGTCTGCTCGCGGGACTTCAACAGTTGGAGCGCGAAGATGTGCTTAAACTGGCCGCGGCGATCTACGACCCGGACCGGTACATCAGTATCGTCAAGGTGTTGGCGCCGACAGACGGGGGAGGAAGATAACCGTGTTCTTTCAGAGCCGATTGATGTTCGGGCTCCAGAGATTCGCAAGAAACGAACCTAATCGCTACGATTTGTCATTGAGTTTGCTATAACAAGTGTGGTGATCTCCGAAAACTTGAGCAGAAAACGCATCGCGATTACTGGTGCCACGGGTTTCTTGGGAACGGCTCTTGTGGAGCGACTGTTGCGCGCGGTGCCCGATAGTGAATTGCTACTCATAGTGCGCCCTGGTCGCAGGGGCGCGCTGAACCGCGTTGAGCGAGACATCTTCCGCAATGATGCCTTCGGCCGTCTTCAAGAGATTTACGATCACGGCACCAACAACCAAGAAACCTTTGAGGAAATGTGTGAGCGGCGAGTCTTCGCGGTTGGAGGTGATGTCGGGGTGGACGGTCTCGGGCTTAATGAAGAGGGTCTAGCGATGCTTGCTAGCTGCGATTTGGTTATTCATTGCGCCGCCACCGTCAGTTTCGATTCAGCCCTTGATGATGCCGTTGAGATTAATTTGTGTGGGCCGATGCGAGTTGCCGCGACGCTGCGCCAGGCGGCATCAATCCGCCATGAACCTACTCGGGGCGGACTTGGTGTCGGTCAACCCGCCCACCTGATAGCCGTGTCTACCTGTTATGTTGCTGGGAGCCGCCGTGGCAGTGCCCCCGAAGAACTAATCAACGAATCGCCGTTTTTTGTGGATGTGGATTGGCAATCCGAAGTTGCCAGCGCCCGTCGCGCACGCATTGACGCAGAGCAGGCCAGCCGCACACCGGCGCGGCTCAGCGAACTCGCTAAACAAGCGCGCCGCAATCTAGGTGCTGCTGGTGGCCCGGCGCTCACCGAAAAGGTTGAGCAACTGCGTTTGAAGTGGCTTGGCCAACAGTTAACCAAAGCTGGCCGTTCACGTGCGGCAAGCCTCGGTTTCCCCGATGCTTATGCTTACACCAAGGCGCTCGGTGAGCGTGCCCTGATTGAGACTCGGGGGGACGTGCCGGTGAGTATTGTGCGTCCTTCAATAATCGAATCGGCTTTTGCTGAACCATTTCCCGGTTGGATTCGTGGTTTTCGTATGGCCGAACCGGTCATCGCCGCTTATGCCCGCGGCTTATTGAAAGAGTTCCCAGGTATTCCTGAAGGTGTCATTGATATTATTCCTGTTGATTTGGTTGTGGCTACGATCCTTGCGGTTGCTGCTAGAGGCCCGAGATTAGACCCTAACCAGCAACCCGATCCTGATGTGGTGCAGATAGCTTCAGGTGCCGCAAATCCTCTTCGTTATGCTCAGTTGGTTAATTTGGTGCGGAGTTGGTTCATCGAAAATCCGGTGTATGACGAACGGAACCAGCCTATTTCGGTGCCTGAATGGTCATTTCCGGGGCGTGGCCGGGTGGTTCGGCAATTGGGTCGCGCTCGTAAGGGGCTTGATTTGACTGAACGGGCGCTGCATGTGTTGCCGTTGCGGGGTAAGCACGCCGAGTTCAGCGCCGAGTTAGACGAACGCAAAGAGCAACTTGAGCGAGCTAATGGCTATGTGGAGCTTTACGGTGCATATGCGGAATGCGAGGCGCTTTATCAACTTGAGCGGATGTATGCTCTTTGGGGATCCCTTGATGCCAATGATCGGCGAGATTTTTGTATGGATCCGAAGGTTGTTGATTGGCCTAGGTATGTGCAAACAATTCATCTGCCCTCCATGGTGAAGCAGGCACGTCTGAAGATGCTTCCTGGGTCGAAAAGTGGTGAAAGTCGTTCGGTTCGTCTGCGTAAGCAGGTGCTTTCGCCGCAGCGCCAGCTAGCGGTGTTTGATCTGGAGAACACGCTTATTGCCAGCAATGTGGTGGCAAGTTATGCGTGGTTGGCGACGCGCCATCTCAACAAGGCGGAGCGTGTTGCTTTCAGTGTCAAGATTTTGCGTGAGGCACCTACCTTGCTTTCTCTTGATCGTCAAGACCGTAGCGATTTCTTGCGCTACTTTTATCGCCGTTTTGAGGGGGCACCGGTAGACCGGATGGCCCACGATTCGGCGGAGATGTTAAGCGACTTACTGATTACCAAGTCATTTCCAGGGGGGATCCGCCGGGTTCGCGAGCATCGCGCTTTGGGACACAAGACACTCTTGATTACTGGAGCTTTGGACTTTGCGGTTGAACCGTTGCGCCCTTTGTTTGACGATATGATCACCGCGCGAATGACCGTTACGAATGGCCGTTACGATGGTCAACTGAGCGCTGCGCCGCCAACTGGGGAGGCTCGCTATCAAACTCTTGTGGATTACGCCGAGTTGCATGGTCTTGATTTGGCCGAGGCGGTTGCTTACGCCGATAGTAGTTCGGATTTGCCCATGCTTGAAGCGGTGGGTTTTCCTGTGGCTGTTAACGCTGAAACCAAACTCGCTGCTATCGCACGCCGCCGTGGATGGCTGATTGAACATTGGTCAAAATCCAAAGGAGCTCCTCAAAGGGTGCTGCCAATCGGTCCACGCTTGCGGCCAACTGGGCCAACTGCTGGGGTTGAGCTTCGGCCCGCTGTGGAGATCGGAACCTGATGTCCTATGCCTCTTGATCCTCGCCGCAACGCACCCCGCCCCGGTTTTGTGCTCGAGGTCGACAAATCGACTCCCCCGTTGCTTTTTCATCACGGGGAGCAGTTTCGTCTGGAGAAACTTCCCGCAGGTTCTAGCCGTGTTGTTTATCCGGCCGAACCGTTAGCGGGTTTAGCTGACCCTGGGGACGCTATTCGTGAAGCCTTGCTCAACCCGCTGAATGAAGACCCGTTGCCTTCTTTGTTGTGGGCCGACATGAAGTTGACCATTGCTTTTGATGACTTGTCTTTGCCTCTGCCTCCGATGCGTCAACCTGATATCCGCCA
This sequence comes from Acidimicrobiia bacterium, assembly GCA_024421095.1. Classification (GTDB taxonomy): domain Bacteria; phylum Actinomycetota; class Acidimicrobiia; order Acidimicrobiales; family Aldehydirespiratoraceae; genus VXYK01. Next base: position 17,305 of record JAHQYM010000031.1, on the reverse strand, counting down.
AAGAATTATTGAGCAGGTTCTTGACTTTGCAGCAGCAGCCGGGGTTGACGATGTGCATCTGATCGCGGCTTTGGCTTTGCACCGGCGCATGACCGAAGCGGAGTTGCGCCAGGCGCTCGGCGACCGTGTTTATGACGCGTTCGCGCCTCACGGCAAACTTTATAACCACGATGCAGAAGACCCCGAAGGGATGGTTGAGTTGGGTTTGACCGGTCGTCAAGAACAGGTGACCATGAACCGCCGTGCCGCGGAATCCGATCTGCTGATTTACGTCAACTTGAACATTGTCTCAATGGACGGGGGTTGGAAGTCGACCGCTACTGGCCTGTCGGATTATCGTGGTGTTCGCCATCATCACAATGTGCTAACGATGCAGAAGTCGAAAAGTTTTATGGATCGCCATAAGTCGGAGTTGCATCATTCAAACTGGCGCCAAGGCGAAGTCATCAAGGCTCACGGTCCGCGCATTTTCCAGATTGAAACCACTATCAACAACAACACTTTCGGTTATGACGGGCCGCTTGCCATGTTGCAAAAACGTGAATGGGAATGGTCGGTTCGTGACCGTGGCACCTTCATCGCTATGAAGAACGGCCTTGATTTGATGCCGGCAGCGGCTAGGCGCAAAGTTTTCCAATCGTGGCGAGCACCCTATGAACTCACTTCAGTGCAAGCGGGTGAAGTTGAGGCAGTACACCACCGAACCCTAGAGCAGGTGTTCGCGCAACATATTGTGCCGGTGAAGGGCCAGACCGATGTTTTGACTTTCGGTCTCCCCTATATCTGTCCTTACAACGTTAACTCGGTTATGAACCCGATTTTGGTGATGTGTCTTGGGCTTGGCTATTTCTTCAATTTGTATCGTGGTAAGCCCCTAGTGCGTGAGGGGGGTGTGGTGATTATGAGCCACCCCACACCTTGGGAGTTTCACCCGGTGCATCACCCGAGTTACATTGACTTTTTCGAACATGTGCTGGCCGACACGAACGACCCGGCGGAGATTGAACAACGCTACGAAGAGCAATTTGCGTACGACGAGTGGTATATCCATCTTTACCGCAATAGTTACGCCTACCACGGTGTCCACCCGTTCTACATGTGGTACTGGGGGGCGCACGCTTTGCAATGGCTGGGCCGGGTGATCGTTGTTGGTGGCGACCCGCGTGCGGTGCGCCGCCTCGGTTTCCTGCGGGCTTCAACAATGCAGGACGCGCTCGAGATGGCGACTGATGTGGTCGGGCCAGATCCCTCAGTGACGTATCTGCATAACCCACCCATTCTTATGGCAGACGTGACGTGACGTGACATGACATGAGCCGCCTCGCTAAACATCTTGGGTTGCCGTCATTGCCTAGGTCGTTGTCGTTGTTGCGCAGATATCGGCTTCTGGAGTTTCCTTATCGTGCTCCACTGTCACCACAAGGGATCGAGTTGTCACCCGAATGCCACAATTTTGGCCCCAACTATGACACTGCTTGGGCTCGCCGTTACCCAGCACGTTTGACTAGGGCTGCGCTGATAGATGGCCCGATGCGCTTGGCGGTGTTTGGTTTGGCAGCACCCGCTCGTCAAGGTCTAGATCGTCTAGCTTCACTGCAAAGCCCAGCTATTTTCGCGGCTAATCACCATAGCCATCTTGATACGCCGTTGCTGTTGACCTCCATTCCCGAACCTTGGCGGCATCAATTGGTGGTGGGTGCGGCAGCCGATTACTTTTTCGGTACTCGGATAACTTCGGTCTTGTCGGCTTTAGCTATTGGTGCCATTCCAATCGAACGCAACCGCGTTAGCCGCCGCTCCGCAGACCAAGCAGTTGAGTTGGTTGATCGGGGCTGGAGTTTGTTATTGTTCCCGGAGGGTGGTCGCAGTCCAGACGGTTGGGGTCAGCCATTTCGTGGTGGCGCGGCTTATTTGGGGCAAAAGTCTAAGCGGCCGGTGGTACCGATCCATATTGAGGGCACTGGACGGATTTTGCGGAAAGGTAAAGCTCTACCACGACCTTCAACAACGTCGGTCACCTTCGGGCACCCCATCTGGCCGCGCCCAGACGAGAATACCATCCGTTTAGCAGCACGTATTGAGGCTACGGTAGCGGCGTTGGCGGATGAGACTGCTACGGATTGGTATCAGGCGGCGCGGCGCGCCAACGCTGGTACTACCCCACAACTCTCTGGGCCTGAGAGTGCTGCATGGCGGCGCACTTGGGCTCTCGGTGACCGCCGCCGGATTCGTGCGAACAGGCACCGTTGGCCGAGAACCTGATTCTTGGACAATATTTTGGTTGGTTCAGGCAGGTTCGTCGGCTCGGGGCAAAAATCGCGTATCTTTACTGCGGGTGCTTGTTTTGGCTTTTCTGCTGACTTGTATGGTGGATTTGCACGCGAAGAGAATGAGGCAACGAAATGACTGTACACAAGACCACACCCATCGAACAAGTGCGTCAGGTATACGCCACGTTAGGGGAGCGTATTAGCGAAACCCGCAGAAAGTTTGGCAGGCCGCTCACTTTGGCTGAAAAAATCTTGACTAATCACTTGGACAGACCCGACCAAGAACTCAAGCGTGGCGAGTCTTATGTTGATTTTCGCCCCGACCGCGTGGCCATGCAAGATGCCACCGCGCAGATGGCTTGGTTGCAGTTCATGACCACCGGGTTAGACAAAGTAGCAGTACCGACCACCACACACTGCGACCATCTCATCTTGGCCCGCAAAGATAGCCGGACTGATCTGCTCGCGGCGTTCGATGCCAACCAAGAGGTGTATGACTTTTTGGAATCAGTGTCGGCTAAGTACGCAGCTGGGTTCTGGCAGCCTGGGTCTGGCATCATTCATCAAGTCGTGCTTGAACAATACGCCTTTCCCGGAGCAATGCTGATTGGCACCGACAGCCACACACCCAACGCTGGCGGTATGGCTACTCTGGCTGTTGGGATTGGTGGCGCCGACGCGGTAGATGTGATGACCGGTTCAGCGTGGAACAGCAAATGGCCGAAGTTGATTGGCGTGAAGTTAACGGGCGCGTTGAACGGTTGGTCTGCTCCCAAAGATGTGATCTTGAAGGTCGCTGAGATACTTAGTGTGAAAGGCGGAACTGGCGCGATTGTTGAGTATTTCGGTGAAGGTGCTAGTGCTTTGAGCTGCACCGGCAAGGCGACTATCTGCAATATGGGTGCTGAGATTGGTGCCACCACTTCGCTGTTTGGTTATGACGAAGCCATCGCCCGTTACCTCAAGAGCACCGGCCGTGAGGAGATTGCCGATGCCGCTAATGCGGTTGCGGAGCATCTGGTTGCCGATGCTGAGGTGCTCAACAATCCAGCGGCGTTTTACGACCGGGTAATCGAAATAGACCTCAATACGCTCGCAGCACATATCAATGGCCCCCATACCCCTGACCTGGCTCGTGAAGTCGGCGCTTTGGGCGCTGAAGCCAAGGCGCAAGGTTGGCCGCTAAAGATCAGCGCCGCGCTTATCGGTAGTTGCACCAACTCGTCTTACGAAGACATCACCCGTGCGGCTTGCATTGCTCGGGCTGCGGTTGATGCCGGCCTCAAAGCCAAAACACAGTTGCTTGTCACTCCCGGTTCTGAGCAGGTGCGTGCCACCATCGAACGCGATGGTTTGTTAGCCGATTTTGAAGCGCTCGGAGCTACTGTGCTTGCGAACGCTTGTGGTCCGTGTATCGGACAATGGGACCGCTCCGACGATCCCGGTTATCAACTTGGCACCCCTAATGTGATCGTCACGTCTTACAACCGCAACTTCCCCAAACGCAACGACGGGGATGCTCAAACGCTTGCCTTCGTCACTTCTCCAGAAACGGTGATTGCGTTGGCGCTAGCCGGCACCCTCGATTTCAACCCGCTCAGCGACACCATCAGCAACGCAGCGGGTGAGGAAATACAACTGCCGACACCTTTCGGCGTGGAACTACCAGAAGCTGGATTCGACCCCGGTGAAGACAAGTTTTTGGCTCCGCCAAGTGATGCTTCTGAGCTTGCGGTTGCGGTTTCGCCTACCTCGAAGCGACTGCAGTTGCTGCGCCCTTTTGCTCCCTGGGACGGTAAGGACTACCAAGATCTGCCGGTTTTGGTTAAAGCGCAAGGCAAGTTCACCACCGACCATATTTCTATGGCTGGGCCTTGGTTGAAATACCGTGGCCACCTTGAAAATATTTCTGGCAACCTTTTCTTGGGTGCGGTAAATGCGTTTGAGGGATACGCAGTGGGGCATGGCAAGAGCCAACTTGACGGTTCGGTCAAGTCGTTCCCTGAGTTAGCGAAGGACTATCACGAAGCCGGGTTACGCTGGGTGGTGATCGGCGATGAGAACATGGGTGAGGGGTCAAGCCGTGAACACGCAGCTATGGAGCCGCGTTTTCGTAATGGTGTAGTGGCTATCGCACGAAGTTTCGCACGGATCCACGAAACCAACCTGAAGAAGCAAGGGATGCTGCCGTTGACCTTCACAGATCGCGCCGATTATGACCGTATCGGTGAAGATGACCGAATCGCCGTGCTTGGTTTGGCTGCCTTGGCGCCCAATACGCCGCTCACCGTTGAGGTGACGCCACCAACTGGTGTGACTTGGGAGTTTGTGGCCGAACACACGTTTTCCGCCGATCAAATTGAGTGGTTCAAGGCGGGTAGCGCGCTCAATGTGATTAGAGAAAGCCTGACCTGATGCGTTCCACCGGCCGAGGTTGCTGGCATCATTACCAAACATGATTGAAGACCGCGTGGTGGACATCCGAGGGTGTGCCGAAGGGTTTGTCAGTGCATCCTCGGTGCTCTTTGCGGGACGCCGTGTTGTGGAAGTGAATGCTCAAGCCAAAGACAATTCCGCGGCGCTTTCGCCTATTGATGGACAAACTATCGCGACTGCCGCTCGTTATAGCCTTAAGCAGCGCCTACCGTTGCTGATCCGTTTGGCATCTTCTGGCGCGAATCTGCACGAAGGAGTGGCCGCGCTTGATGGTTGGGGTGGTGCGGCTCGCGAGTTGGCTCGTTGCTCTGGGGTGGTTCCAATCATGGTTTTGGTGAGTGGCCCAACGGTTTCTGGCCCGGCGTTGATGCTCGGACTTGCCGACATTGTGGTGATGGTTGATGGTTCGTATGCTTTTGTTTCTGGTCCGGCGATGGTGAAACAGTTCACCGGTGTTCCGGTTGATGGGCCTGAACTTGGCGGTTTGAGCATTCATGAGCGGGTTTCTGGTGTGGCTAGTTTCGCGGCTGCTAATGTTGCCGATGCCGAGTTGATTTTGGCTGAGGTTTTAGGTTATTTGCCGGATCACACCGACGCGGTGCCACCGCTGCAACCGAATGGTGATCTGGCATCTCGTTCTACACCGGAAGCCTACGCGGCGTTGCCCGAATCGGTGAACAACTCTTATGACTGCCGCGAGGTCATTCGCTGTGTTGTTGATCACGGCAACTTTTGTGAGCTACATGCGGCTTGGGGATCAAATTTGGTTACTGGGTTTGCTTTGATGGCTGGCCGACCCATAGGTGTGGTCGCTAATCAACCGCAGAGCGTTGCTGGAACATTAGACATCACGGCTTCACGTAAGGGTGCCCGTTTTGTGGCATTTTGTGACGCGTTCAATTTGCCTTTGCTTACTTTTGTGGACACTTCAGGTTTTTACCCGGGTAAAGACCTTGAGTGGCGCGGCATGATTCGTTACGGCGCACAATTGGCTTTTGCTTATGCCCGTGCCACGGTGGCGAGGGTTAATGTGACTACCAGAAAATCTTACGGGGGAGCTTATATTGTCATGGATTCCAAGACCATGGGCAACGATATAGCCTTCGCTTGGCCGTCGGCTGAAATTGCGGTGATGGGGGCTAAGGGAGCGGTTGAGATTTTGCATCGAGAGCGCAGTGCGGCGGAACGTGCTGAACTTGAAACGGCTTATGAGGAACGTTTATTGAACCCTTATATTGCTGCGGAACGAGGCGCTATTGATGCGGTGATCGAACCTAGCGAGACGCGACAGCGTGTCTGCGCGGCGTTTGAAATGCTGGCCGATAAGCGTGAACGGCTACCTCGCCGTCGTCACGATAATTCACCTTTGTAGCGCGGTTGAGTTTAAACAATGCGGGCTTCTTGCGGGTAGGGAAAGAAATCTGGCAGTTCGCCGGCGTGGTGGAGTTCTTGCATGGATTTCCAGAAGTCCACTGTGCATATGTCGCTGTGGCGTGTTGCCATTACCTCTCCCACCACTCGTGGTGACCGTAAATAGGTGCGGAACTCTTCAGGGAACACGTCGTTGGATGCCACGGGAAACCAAGGTTGGTTAGACATTTCATCTTCATAGGTTTGGCTTACTGGCATTTCTCTAAAGTTGATCTCGTTGAGTAACGCCAATTCGTCATAGTCATAAAACACCACTACACCGTGGCGCGTAACACCAAAGTTCTTGGGGAATAAATCGCCGGGGAAAATGTTTACGGCGGCGAGGTCTTTTATGGCGTGGCCGTAGTCGATAGCGGCAGAACGGGCGCGCTCTGGAGACATCTCGCGCAGGTAAAGATTGAGTGGGTATAGCCGCCTTTCGGTGTAGGAATGATGCAGTATCACTTGGTCTTCGGTAATCGTGACCGTGCGCGCACATTCGTTGCGCAGTTCGTCGATCAGTTCTTCATCGAAGCGATCACGGTTGAAACTCAAGTTGGTGAACTCTTGGGCATCTACGAGCCGACCTACTCGATCGTGGCCAAAAACTAGTTTGTAGCGCCGTTTTACGTCTTCTGGTGTGGAGCGCTTTGTGGGTGCAAAGCGATCTTTGATGAGTTTGAACACCACATCAAAAGACGGTAAAGTAAACACCACCATCACCATGCCCCGCGCTCCGCGGGCTCGCTCGAATCGGGTATTGGAATGGTCCATATGTCGGTATAGGGCACGAAATAAGTTGGTTTTACCGTGTTGGTTATAGCCGATTGAGGTGTACAACTCTGCCACCGGTTTTACTGGTAGAAAAGATTTGAGGAAGCCGACTACAGCGGCCGGGTGTTTACATTGCACGTGAAAGTAAGATCGAGTGTAACCAAACAAACGGCTCGCATCAGTTTCGGTTAGTAGGACTGCATCAACCTTCACTCCCTCTGTTGAGTGAACCAATGCGACCACGAATGGGGCCAAGCGGTTCAACCAACGAAGGCGACCCACTAGATACGCCCCTTTATTTCGGTAAAATACCGGATTTAGAATGTCTATAGCACCAAGGTGCCCATCCCAGGCGCGTTCAAGACGCAGGGTTATGCGTTCGGCAATCTTGTCGGCATCGCCAGTTGCATCAGCGAATAGCGTAGCTAGCGGGCCACTTTCAAAGATGCTCTGCACACACGCAGTGATTGTTGTTTCCACGGGGAACTGACGGTATTCACCGCGTGCGCTGTCGTCGTTAGGCAGTTTCGTTGGGCCGAGCCATAAAAACTCTAGTTCTTCATCTAAGCCGACTATCCGAAACAAACGCCGCGTAACCGAATTGTAAAACGTTTCAGCGAGTTCCAAATCTAATCGTTGGGATACTAAACTCACGTAGCGACGCCGGGCATCAATCCACAATTCTCGAGCACTTGTTCCCTCGGGTGACAAGATTTCTCTAGCTGCGTCAACCACCTTGAATACTAGTTGTTTGTGCAGGTTGAGCCGAGTTTTTGTGTCTTGTTGATGGCCGGCCCAATCACGTTGTTTGAAGCAGTTGGCTGCCCGGTGAGTCAATTCCAAGAAACGCTCGTGATATTGCCCGAAAGTGTCGCTTAGTAGTCGTGCGAGTTGGTCGACTCTCGGGTCTGGCGAGCAATCCGGCATTATTGTTGTGACTGCTCACGGACTCGCTGGTGATGGTGGATGACTTCGGCAATCACGAATCGTAGAAACGCTTCGCTAAATGCTGGGTCGAGGTTGGCTGAGGCCGCGAGTTGACGAAGCCGCGTTATTTGTTCGGCTTCTCGCTCTGGGTCGGCTGGAGGTAATCCTCGTTCGGCTTTGTATGCGCCAATGTCTTCTGTGACCTTGAAGCGTTCGGCCAAAAGCAAGATTAGTGCCGCGTCAATGTTGTCAATGCTTGAACGCAAGCGTTGGAGATGTGCGTCTGTCATTTCCGCTACCTTATTGAGCCTTGGTGCGGTGGTTGGGTTTGCTTAGCGTGTCAAGCATGGCACGTAAACGTTTGGTCGGGTTAGCAGCCGTGACTAGTGCTTCGCCGATTAGCGCGGCGTGGTATCCCACCTCGGCTAGTTCGGTGAGTTTTGTGCCGTTGGGTGTTTCGATGCCTGATGCGGCTACCTTGACAACGTCGGCATCTAGTTCGGCCAGCAGGTTTGCCATGCGAACCGCTTTCTGATGGTCGACTGTGAAGCGTGTGTCTTTGGGGTTGTCTCGCTGGTTCACAGCAATCACGTAGGCACCAGCTTCGGCGGCCATGGCCAAGTCTTGTTCGCCACGAATTTCTGTGAGCGCATCCATGGCGAGTTCGTTGGCGAGAGTTTGCAGTTCGCTGACTCGTGCGACTGATCCGATGTCTTCCACAATCAGCAGCACTGCGTCGGCACCCATTGCCTGAGCTTCGTGGATGTGTTGGGGGGTAGTGAGGAAATCTTTGCGTAAAACCGGCACATCAACAGCGTTTTTGACCGCTTTTAGGTCTTCGGGGCTGCCGCCGAACCTGGGGGCTTCTGTCAACACCGAAATGCACGCCGCTCCCCCGCGCACATACGCTTGTGCAGTGTCGGCCGCGCCGAGGTGTACGCTCAGGTCACCGGCTGATGGTGATTTACGCTTCAGTTCCGCGATGATGGAGATTTGTTGCGTGGCTGTTAGCGCTCGTTTGAAGCGGTGGCCTACCGCTACCGAACCCGTTGTCCCCGCTTTGTCACTCAGCATTGGTTTGTATACTAGTGGCACGCGGCAGCGGCGCGGCACCTTGGGGGTGCGTATCCCGTGGTGGGCCGTACAAGAGTCGAACTTGTGACCTCCTGCGTGTCGAGCAGGCGCTCTAACCAGCTGAGCTAACGGCCCCGATCCGCCAGACTCTAGCAGTGTTGCTGCCAAGATCACTCAATTGATGTTGAGCGTTTTGTTGTTTGCACAGCTTGTTGACGGCTCGTAGGTGAGCGTCGGGCGGGATTTGAACCCGCGATTGTACGGCTTTGCAGGCCGTTCCCTTGGTCCACTCGGGCACCGACGCTAGACCATAAATGCTACCGTCCGAGCCGCAAAGTGCGACCCCGTTGCCATACTTCAGATTTTTCTGATCAAGAGAGGGTGCCAATTCCCGACCAAGTTGGTTATGATTAGGTTTGTCACATCGACCAAGCTACTTACCTAAGGAAATCACTACAATGTCACTCCGTATTAACCACGAAGCACCGGACTTTACAGCCGAATCCACCGAGGGAACTATTTCTTTTCACGAATGGATTGGTGACGGTTGGGCCTTGCTCTTTTCGCACCCCAAAGACTTCACGCCGGTTTGCACAACCGAACTTGGTGCCGTTGCTGCCTTGAAAGACGAGTTTGCCGCTCGTAACTGCAAGATCATTGGCATCAGTGTCGACGGGGTTAGCGACCATCAAGCCTGGAGCAACGACATCAAGACTGCGACCGGCAACACGGTCAACTATCCGCTCATCGGCGACCCAGACCTTTCGATCGTGAAACTTTACGACATGCTGCCGGGCGATGCCGGCGACACTTCACAGGGTCGCACCGCAGCAGACAATGCCACGGCAAGGTCGGTGTTCATTATCGGCCCCGATAAGAAAATCAAGGTGTCGTTGACTTACCCAATGACCACCGGCAGAAACTTTGATGAAATTCTGCGAATCTTGGATTCGTGCCAACTCACCGCTAATGAGCAGGTGGCGACCCCAGCCAACTGGCAACAAGGTGACGATGTGATTATCGTGCCGGGCGTGTCAGACGAAGCAGCCACTGAGAAGTATCCTGAGGGATTTGAACGGCGCTTGCCGTATCTCCGTTACGTCCCTCAGCCGTAGCCAGAAGCGTTCGGGGTCAGCATCAACGAGCAATAAAACTGCCGTCCGGTAAGGCTTCAATTTCGCCTCGTTGGCGCATGCGTTCGAGGTGGAGTTCCGCACTGCGGGCTTCCACACGATCCACAAAAACCGACACAACATTTGGGCGGTAGATGAAGCGGTGGCGAACCATGTCGTTAATGGTGCGTGGTTTCTGAAGATATTTGAGCATCTCGGCATGGCGCTTCGGGATAACGGCTGCGAAGGCATCAAGTAGTTTCCAAAAGGTTTCGCGCCCTTCAATCACACCTTTATGGTGAAAGGTCACGTAATAGTCGGCATCTTCGTCACGGACTTTGTGGAGGCTGGCTTCGAACTGGTCAAGATCGCTCCAGACGTCGCCGTAGTAGGGGCCGAAACCGGTCAGGTCTATGTCGGACAAGAAAAATATTCCGCCGGATATTCTGAACCCGCTGTGACCCCGTGTGTGGCCTGGCAAATGCACCGCTTCAACGGTTACACCACCGAGGTCGAACACATCACCGTCACTAAAACCTTGTGCCTCTGGGCGGGGTGTGTAATGGAACTGCTCGTTGAATATTTGGGTCATCTCGGGGCGTTCTTGAGGTCTTGCGCCTTGAACCTTGAGCATGCCTTCCATCCTTTGCACTGCCAACAAGTCGTGGTGGTGTGCATGCACTCGGGCGTTTGGGAACATCTTGTTGCCAGCGATGTGGTCTTCGTGGCCGTGACTGTTGAGCACCGCATCAACCGCGATGGACACGCCACCTTGCGCCACCACCGTCACGGATGGGTCTATGACCACGGTTTCAGCGCTACCACGCACGATCAATGAGTTGCCTGAGGGGTATTTACCGTTGTTTTCTCCCACCAAAACCGTGACATCTTTGGTTAATGCGCGGCTCTCCCCCGTCCATAAACTCTGCATCGTTTGACCATACTGCGTGTGGGTTGGTTTCGGTTGGAAGTGCTGCTTGACAAAGTCGGATTTGGGTGTTCTTGATATGCTTGTTGCACGCTAACCTAGTGACTTAATGCGGACGTAGCTCAGTTGGTAGAGCGCAACCTTGCCAAGGTTGAGGTCGCCGGTTCGAACCCGGTCGTCCGCTCCACCCGCCGACGGGCCACAAGGCCGACGGGCCGTCACGCTTCGGTCCGTAAGGTTTCAGGCGTTTAGGTTTCGGGTTTTTAGGTTTCGGGGCGCAGGTTTATGGTTAGTGTCACGATGCCTTCTTCCAGGGTGGCTTGCGCGTCGCCGATCATTGCGAAATCTTGATAGTCGGTTTGGGCTTGGGCAATGAAACGTTGCCGTTCCTCACCACCAACTGGGGGCAGATTGCGTTTTTTCACCGCTTCGGCACGGTCGCGAAAACGTTCCAACATTGCGTCAAGGTCAAGTTCTTGGTCCATCACCCCACCGTAGCCCGCGAGCCGCCCGCTATCAAACTCATTATTTCTCGCTGATCAGCCTGTTTCGTGTTGGGGCAGCGGAGCGGCGGTTTTGCTGAGTTGCTAGGCGCTTGCTGGCGATACGTAGTCTGCGTGACGGCATCGTGTGCCACCAGTACATTGCCAGACCGAGAGTCAACACAACGGCTATGCCTACCAGAACCCGCCGGGTTCGATCGATCTCAGCTTGGTTCTTGTCGAAATCAATCATTTCGGAACCTTGCGCTTCCGTATCAGTTTGCGGCACTGGGTTGATGGTTGGCGCATCCTGAGCTGCCGCAACTCCCACGAATACCGCAGACAGCACCCCGATAATAGTGAGCGCAGCCAAAAACGCGCCAAGCAACCGTTTCATAAGTGAGACGGTAGCGGAGAAGCCAACAAACACGCAGATTTCGCAGCCAGACGCATGGGACGGGACGAACCACACCCACGTTCACGGCCACCAACCAGCCAACACGCAGACATCAATGTCAGATGCATGGGGCGAGGGCTTGAGTGAGGTCGCTTAGCAAATCGTCTGCGTGTTCGAGGCCACAGGAAATACGCAGGGTGCCACCGTTGATGTCGGCGGCCGCTAGTTCTTCGGGCAACAAAGCTGCGTGCGTGGTGGATGCGGGGTGAGTGACTAATGTTTCTGGCCCGCCAAGCGAGGTGGCGCGTTGGATGAGACGTAGACGGTTGATGCAGGTAATCGCCGCTTGGAGTCCACCACGTAGGTCGAACGTGACGAGCCCTCCGCTCAAATCAAGTTGGCGTTGTGCTAACTGATACTGCGGATGCGACTCCAAACCTGGATAATGCACCGACCTCACCGCCCGGTGTTGTTGTAGCGCTTCAGCTAACCGGGTCGCGGTGGCACACTGTTGTTGCACACGGATAGGCAATGTGCGGATGCCCCGCAATCCATTCAGTGCATCAAATGGCGAAGCAACCGCACCGTGTAACACAGCAAAACCACGGAGCCAACTCATCAACTCTTCACTGCCTGATACCACGCCTAGGATTGCGTCATTGTGCCCGGCGATCGCTTTGGTGGCTGAGTGAAGCACCAAATCCACACCGTAGTCCAGCGGGCGTTGCATTATCGGTGTCGCCAGAGTGGAATCCACCACAGTCATGGGGCCTTTGATTGCGCCAAGCGCTTCGAGGTCGACTAAGGCCAGTTTCGGGTTCGCTGGGGTTTCGGCGAGCACTAGGGTGGTTTTGCCGGGGATGACTGCGGCTTCAAAAGCCCCTGTGTCCGCACCGTCAACGAAACTCACATCAATCCCAAACCGGGGACACACTGCTTGCAACAACAGCGTGGTGTGCGAGTAGATGTGGGATTGAGCCACGATGTGGTCTCCCGCCGAACACAGACCCAACACCACTGCGCTCACTGCGCCCATACCCGATGCGAAGGCTCTTGATGCTTCGGCACCTTCGAGTTCGGCCATGGCGTTCTCGAAATCCACTACGGTGGGGTTGGAGTTGCGTCCATAAAATTTGGGTTCGGTGATATCAGCGGCGAATTGTTTAGCTTGGTCGAAGCTGTTTGCCACGAATGTGCTGCTGGCCCACAAGACGGGTGCTAGTGCGGTGTCGTTGTGGGTGCGGCCGGCACGTATTGCTAGGGTGCGAGCATCGTAAGGCGATAATGTCACAGTTATTTTTTCCTTTCAATGGCATCTAGAGTATTTGCTATTGCCGTGCCCAATAGTTCGTGTTCAATCAAGAAACCGTCGTGTCCGTGCGGGCTGTCAATAATCTCGTAAGCACAACGGCCACCAGCGGCGGTAACGCCTTGGCAAATAGCTGCTTGCTGATAAGGCGGATACAACAAGTCGGAGGTGATGGATGCCACGAAAACTTCGCTTGAAAGGCGTGCGAAAGCGGCGGCGACCCCGCCTCGACCTCGGCCGATATCGTGCAGGTCCATTGCCTTGCTCAAAATCAGATAGGAGTTGGCATCGAAACGGCGCACCAGTTTCTGCCCATGATGATCAAGGTAGGATTCGACTTGATACCGACCCCATGGCGCAAATTCGCACCTTTGATCAATGTGCTGTCTACCGAAACGTTCATCAAACACTTGCGGGGTGCGGTAGGTTATCTGTGAAATCTCGCGGGCGAGAGCTAAACCCGCCCACGGTCCTTTACCGGGTGGCGCGTCGTAGTAGTCGCCATTGTTGAATAACGGGTCGTTGGCTATCGCTAACCGTTCCACTGCGCTCCAAGCGATCTGTTGGGCACTCGCAGCCGCGCAGGTGGCAATCGGCATCAATAAACGCACCCGCTCGGGGAACATTATGCCCCATTCGAGGACTTGCATTCCGCCGAGTGATCCACCGACAATGGCTAACCATCTGTTTATTTGCAGGCGGTCGGCGAGGCGACGCTGGCTGCGCACAATGTCACGTATGGTTATTTGAGGGAAGCGCGCCTCGTAGCGTTGCTCTGTGCCAGCTATGATACTTGATGGCCCGGTACTCCCCTGACACCCGCCTAACACATTCACGCAAACCACAAACCATCTGTTGGTGTCGATCGGTTTGTTGGGTCCGATGAACTTATCCCACCAGCCTTCTTCGGGGTGCCCTATTCCCATCGTTCCCGCCGCATGGGAATCTCCGGTCAGGGCGTGGCACACTAATATGGCGTTTGAGCCAGCAGCGTTGAGCGTCCCCCAAGTTTCGTAGGCCAAGGTGACCTCTGCTAGTTGGCCTCCACCTTCTAAGGCGAAAGGGCGGCCTTCGGTGACGGTCATGAAACGCCGTTCGCCTGCCGGCATACCGCTACGCCAAGCACCTGATGCTGGTAGCGCGGGCGCGAAGCGGTGTGTCGGGTCGTAGTCAAGCGGGCGGTATTCGGGTTCGTACACGTGTTGTTTGGCGGTTGCGGTGCGATCCGTTGCCCTTGGCGCCCGTTTTGCCGGACACTTTGTTGCCACGACTTGTCAGCCGAAGCCACATTCCCGCCGAGGCGGGTGGGGCACCTTGGGCATCCGCTCCCAGGTTGCCGGAATCGAAACGTTGAGCCGAAGCTAGGTGTTTCAAATCTCTCTGAATGTTGGCGATACTCTAGCGGAAGTCACACTCAGAACATCACTTGTAGAGATTTTCGTTGTCGGGATGGCGAGATGCTTGCGTTTTAACTGTTCAACTGGCTGCTTTGGTTGCGGGTTCGGTGCATGGGTCCCAGTGAGTGAGATCAGCTAGGCGCACATCGTTGGAGAACATTTCGGCTAACGGCGCGATCACATTGATGCGTTTCTGTAGTCGTTTGATTTCTAGTTCTTGATCCCATTTCGACAGGGTGACAACTAAGCCTGATTCGCCGGCTCGAGCGGTGCGCCCTGCCCGATGCAGGTAGGTCTTGTGGTCGGTCGGTGGGTCGTAGTGCATCACTATGTCTACGTCGTCTACGTGTATTCCACGGGCGGCCACATCGGTCGCTACTAGGGCTTGGAGTGTGCCGCTGGCGAAATCTCTGAGTGACTTTTCGCGCATGTTTTGACGCAAGTTTCCATGTATCGCCGCCGCCTTCAAACCATGCTGTTCCAGCGCGCGGGCTAGGCGGTCGGCTGCTGCTTTGGTGTTGGTGAAGATGATGGTGCGATCGGCTGAACGGGCGATGGCGGCAGCAACTTTGGTCTTGTCCATCTCATGCACTGCGATAAAGCGGTGGGTCATTTCTTTCATGGTGACTTCTTCTTCAAGCACCTCATGCATCACCGGGTTGCGTTGGTAACGCCGGATTAGGGAGTCGACTACACCGTCTAAGGTTGCGGAGAAGAGTAGCGTCTGTCGGTTTGAGTTTACGTTGCGCAAGATCCACTCGACTTGGGGAAGAAAACCCATGTCGGCCATGCGGTCGGCTTCGTCCACGACCACGTGAACCACATTGGTGACCGACACCGCTTGGCGCTCAATGAGGTCTATCATGCGCCCGGGGGTGGCGACCACGAGATCAACTCCTGAGCGCAGTTGGTTGACTTGCTTTTCTATCGGGGAACCGCCGTAAACCGCTAGCGCTTTTCTGTGTACTGTTTGAGCCAAGCTAGCGAGCTCATTCGTGACCTGATTAGCTAATTCCCTTGTGGGTAGGAGGATCAACGCGCTCGGTAGTTTGGGGCGAGCGCGTGGCAGGAGTTGCAAGACCGGCAGACCAAATGCAAGGGTTTTGCCTGAGCCGGTTTTGGCTTTGCCGCAGACATCTCGTCTGGCGAGTGCATCAGGAATGGTGAGTTCTTGCACCGGGAATGGGTTGTGAATTCTGCGCCTTGCTAAGGCTTTTACTAATTCGGGACGTAAGCCTAGATCTGCAAACGTTTGGGATTGGGTTTGGGTTTTGAACATTGCACCATCTAGGTTAACGGGAAGTTTCGCATTCGCTTTGTTGGCTGGTGGTTTTATCCACACCGCCACTGCAACTCCACGCGAGATTATCAACTCGTAAGGTTGCATTACCTGATTATTCATGTAACCTGAATCTCAACAACTACTAGTCCTAATCGTGCCGCCACGGCGGAGGCGTGTTAGGGTACACGAAAGGACAATCATGGAGACAACCGTGACCACCACAATCATCAGCGTAATGGGCGTAGCCACAATAACAATGCTTGGCTACTTCATGCAAAGCGTACGCACCGAGATGCGCAACATGCGCGCCGACATGCGCCACTTGGGTGAACGCATAGATCGGCTTGATGAAAAAACCGACAAACGCTTCGACGCGCTTGAAGCAAAGACCGACAAACGCTTCGACGCGCTTGAAGCAAAGACCGACAAACGCTTCGACGCGCTTGATGAAAAAACCGACAAACGCTACGGTGTGCTTGACGAGAAAGTCAATGCTTTGACTGCGAGTGTGGCAGCAAT
This sequence comes from Acidimicrobiia bacterium, assembly GCA_024421095.1. Lineage (GTDB taxonomy): Bacteria > Actinomycetota > Acidimicrobiia > Acidimicrobiales > Aldehydirespiratoraceae > VXYK01. Next base: position 988 of record JAHQYM010000031.1, on the reverse strand, counting down.
AGCGGCAACACAAACCGCACACGACAAAAAACTCAACCACATCGTAAACCTTGGCGAACGCATCAGCGCAGTAGAAGGTGCCGTATTCAACAAACCAGCAACCAAACTCGCTCTCGCAGCAAGCATCGATCCCAACGAATAAAGTTCACCGACCACACACTTCGCAAAGGCTAACTGCAAGTTTCGTTTTCGCTTTGTTGGCAAATGATTTCTTCCACACTGCTGCTACAACTCCACGCGAGATTATCAACTCTTAAGGTTGTATTACCTGATTATTCATGTAACCTGAATCTCATCAACTACTAGTCCTAATCGTGCCGCCACGGCGGAGGCGTGTTAGGGTACAGGAAAGGACAATCATGGAGACAACCGTGACCACCACAATCATCAGCGTAATGGGCGTAGCCACAATAACAATGCTTGGCTACTTCATGCAAAGCGTACGCACAGAGATGTGCCGCTTGGGAGAACGCATAGATCGGCTTGATGCAAAAACCGACGCACGCTTCGACGCGCTTGATGCAAAAACCGACAAACGCTTCGGTGTGCTTGACGAGAAAGTCAATGCTTTGACTGCGAGTGTGGCAGCAATAGCGGCAACACAAGCCGCACACGGCAACAAACTCAACCACATCGTAAACCTTGGCGAACGCATCAGCGCAGTAGAAGGTGCCGTATTCAACAAACCCGCAACCAAACTCGCTCTCGCAGCAAGCATCGAACCCAACGAATAAAGTTCACCGACCACACACATCGCAAGGGCTAACTGCAAGTTTCGCTTTCGCTTTGTTGCCTGGTGGTTTTATCCACACCGCCACTGCAACTCCACGCGAGATTATCAACTCATAAGGTTGCATTACTTGATTATTCATGTAACCTGAATCTCATCAACTACTAGTCCTAATCGTGCCGCCACGGCGGAGGCGTGTTAGGGTACAGGAAAGGACAATCATGGAGACAACCGTGACCACCACAATCATCAGCGTAA
>JAHQYM010000185.1 GCA_024421095.1 Acidimicrobiia bacterium | reverse complement strand
ACGATGAACGGGAATCGGGTTTCGATGTTTTGCTTGGTGGAGATGTAGCCTTTGCGGTTCGATTCGTCGGCTCGGATTGCCACGTAAGAGATCGCTGGTGCTTCACCAATCCATTCCTCGATGGGCTTGATTTTCATGTTTGTGGTACACCAGCGCATTTGCGGTGAGGGCAGTGCGCCTCTGAACACTTCGAACCAGTGGTCGAACCCGCGGGAGGCGTTGAGCCGTGTGATGGGTTTGCCGAGGATCACTTCAAGGCGGGTTAGGTATTCGTAGGTCTCGGGTAGTTCGGCACCGGTGTCGCAGAAGAAGTACTCCATGTCTGGGACCTTGAAGCGCAGGTAGACAGCGAGCGCGCTGGAATCTTTTCCGCCAGAAATACCGCAGATATGCCTAGTGGTTTCAGCCATAATGTGCTCTCGTTCTGGCGGGGGCATTGTTTCGGTCGCCGTGAATGTCGGCCACGCCGTGAATGTCGGCCGTGGTTGGGGGTGCGCTCAGGTGTTCGCTTAGCAGCGCGAGCAGCGAACTATGCGCCTTTTGTGGTGAACCAACGATGCTTGTCAATTCATCAATAACTCTGTGGAGCGCGCTTTCAAGGTGCTCGCGTTGATCGTGGTCGACTCCAACAAGGCGGGCGTGTTCGCGGCCATCTGATCGGGTGACGGTAACTCGAAAGGCATCGAATGCTCCGCCGCCGTAGGCACGTTGGTCGGCGTGAAGGGCGACAAGGCGTTGGAACGACCCGAGGTGCTGGGGAAGTTCGTGACAGAAACGTTGTTGGTCGGTGTCGGTCCATTCTTTCGGTGCTTTCTTGGTGACCACGGTTGCGATGGCCTCAATCCAATCCAAGTCGTTGTTGGCATGGTTGTTGGCGAGCGTCATCACGAAGGCTCGAAGCGATGGTTCAAGTACCTCTCCAGAAAGCGCAGTTGCTTGGCCGGAAACGGCGTGACGGCTCGTCTCAGCACTCCCCGCGAGTAGCAGTTCAAGTAGATTAGTGAGCATTTGTTCGTAGCATGTGGTGAGTTCTTCGAGTGCAACACCGAGACTTTGGGCGAAGCTACTGGCGTTGGCATAGTTCTTTGCTGTGGTGTCCACGGGCGCGAATCCGAGCGTCTTGGGGAGCGTGACAAAAAGTAAGTCGTCAGGTTCTACGGCAACCAAGAGCGCGTCTCTAACGTTGCGGGTCTTGGTTGAAAGGTTTTTGGTGCGGCGTGTGTAGTTGTCGAGGCGAGAGATTTGGGAAACCAAGTGCCCTACGATGGCGAGCACATTGGCGACCCGTTGTTTGCGGAAGTTCGGCCTCACCTCAAGCCTTTGCGCGAGCGCGTCAATGACTTGTCGTCTTGCCCCGGTGGTGTTTGCGAAGTGCTTGATGTCGAAATGGTGCGGGTTGCTCACCATCCGTTCTGAGATGGCCGTGTCGAGGTTCGGTTTGAACGTGCCGTGTTCGTAAATTGCGATTTCGTCGGAGAAGGAGAGCAACCCGACGGTCACGAAAACTGGAACTACTGCTGCTTTCATGCCGATTGGGGGTGATTGCAATGCGGCGTAGATGTCGTTGAGGTTGAGACGGCGGGATTTCGCGTGCTTGAACTGGTATTCGAGGGCCGCCCAAGCCGGCAGCATAGACTGTTCGGTTGGAGCCCGAAATACCATCGTGTTGCTACGCTTGTCGTTGCCGTGCAGGCCGCTACCCTCAAGAAGTGCCTTGTACATGGCGACTTCGGGGCCGTAGCCTTCAAGCCCTAGGCGGGGTTCAGAACCGTTTTCGATCATTGCTTTGAGTAGCAGGCGGCGCGCTTTGGATCCTTGTGTGGATACCTCGCTGCGGTTGAGCATCTCGTTGGGTACTATCGGCGTGGACTTATAGGCACTGTCGGCGGCGTTGGATAGGGCGGCGCTACCTCGGCCAACTTGCAGTTGAACGTTCTTGTTCGTGGCCTCACCGAGGAGGATCCAAACGCATTCTTGCGCGTTGAAAGTTCTGACGATGGCGCTACCTAGCGACGATCGTGATTGGGCTAGTCGTTCGTTGAGTTCAAGCCGAACGACCCAATCGTTTGACGCTGCTGGGTCTTCAAGTGCTGAGGTGATCGCGGCGGTTTCTTGTGCAGCTTTCGTGAGTTCGGAGACATCACTTGGTATTGCGGCGACAATTGGTTTAGCAGCGGAGCTTGGGTTAGCTATATACGGAGGGTTTGGCCCCCCCCCCCCCCCCCCACCAAACAAGGAGTCCTTCGCCGTCGTATGGCGAGAAAGCATCAAGTGGTTCAACAGCCGCGCCGCTCTCCACGTAACGTTTCGCAAACACTCTCAACACGTGATTTTCGGCGCTGTGCCGAGCCGCGACAAGGGGTTGCGGTGGAACTGCAGACATGAGTACTTCGCTGAGCGGCTGTCGTTGCACCCGCTGGCGATTTGCGTCAACTAGGCTAGCGATGTCGATGTCGGTACCTTGCCAAATTCGGTACTCGTCGGCGAATTCTCGGTAGGTGACCAAGCCAGCGGTTTCAAGTTCGTTGAGCGTAGTTTCGCAGTTTGGTTCGATGCAGTTGAGCACATATTTTGAAGCTCTGACCCCACCGCCGCTAGCAACCAAATTCAATAAAGCAATGGCTTTCGCGAGCCGTACTTGAGGGTCAGTTAGCCCTTGAGCGTCACGTAACCTAGTGGCGATTTCAATCCATCTAGCTGATTGCCTAGCTGAGTTGATGTTCAATGCTCCACTCGCCACAAAGTAGTCGTAGATCACCTCAAGACCCAGGCAAGGCAACGCACCTTGAGCCGGCAAACTCGTTGCGGCAAGATAAGACGCTGCGCTCGCATCATGAGCTGACGTCAGAAACGAAAACAGGGTGCGTTCATGTTGGCCGTAACGGCTGCACAACTCAGGCAACACGAACGCCGCCAACGGATGCAGTGGATAACAACTCGACACCACTTTCGGGTCGGCGAGGTCAGGAATGCCCACCGCCCGCATGGCCAGAGCCTGTGCGGCGGCCCAATGGCCGATCCGCGAAGCAAAGTTACCGTCAACCACATCAACCACATCAAACACAGTTCCGATCAAGGCACGAATCTGAGCTGCCGACTCCACAAATGCGACATCCTCAAAGCGACCCTGCACCTTAGCCCACTCCCGACGAACCGGCCCA
>JAHQYM010000030.1 GCA_024421095.1 Acidimicrobiia bacterium | reverse complement strand
CCCCGCCGGCGACCGGTTCGCCCGGTTGTCTTTGACGCTAACCGACAACGCCGGCACCGACCGAAAAAGGATCAACCTGCGCATCGCCGACGGCGACGACCACCTGTTCCGTCACCCCACCTACCGACACTCCTACGTCTTCATATCCCCGCCCAGCAACCTCCAACCAACCCGCAACACGCCAACATTCACCCCAACTTTCACCCCAACCCCAACCGTGCCCCCAACCACAACCGCACCCCCCGACACCGACGGGACTGACGGCGATGGGACTGACCCCGACGACACCGACACCGACGAGACGGACGAGACCGACACCGACGGTGCTGACGACAACGGCACGGACGAGACCGAAACCAGCACCGACGCTGGCACCGACGAAACTGACGCTGACTCCGGCGACGGGGCTGTGCAAACCGCGGGGTTCACCGATGTTGATTCTGCAAGCAGCCACGCCCCCAACATCGACGCACTATACGCCGCTGACATAACCGAAGGTTGTAGTAGCGACCCGTTGCGCTACTGCCCCAACGACCCCCTAACCCGCGCTCAGATGGCATCGTTCCTAGTGCGCGCCCTCGATCTGGAACCCGCGCAACCGGCCGGGTTCACCGATGTTGATTCTGCAAGCAGCCACGCCCCCAACATCGACGCACTATACGCCGCTGACATAACCGAAGGTTGTAGTAGCGACCCGTTGCGCTACTGCCCCAACGATCCCCTCACCCGCGCCGAGATGGCAACCTTCCTAGTGCGCGCCCTCGATCTGGAACCCGCGCAACCGGCCGGGTTCACCGATGTTGATTCTGCAAGCACCCACGCCGCCAACATCGACGCGCTCTACGCCGCGGGCATAACCGAAGGTTGTAGTAGCGACCCGTTGCGCTACTGCCCCAACGACCCCGTAACCCGCGCCGAGATGGCATCGTTCCTAGTGCGCGCGTTGGACCTTTCAACCCCGTGACAACCCTGACCAGTCCCCTTGACCTGAAAGCGGCCGAGCGGTTGGTGTCGGATCTGCAGCGATGAGGGCAACCCCAGAACTCGGCGGCGGTCACTCGGCGACCAGGTGTGAGTCTGTCCTCAACGATACCAGGCGTGTTGTGTGTAACGTGCTTCGCGTTCAGCGCGGATTGCGTCAACGGCCGATTCTCTCACGGAGATGCGCTCGAATGCTGCGACCCGTTCGATCAGTTCCCTCCTTGTCGGACGTTGCATTGCACGAAGCAATTCGCTCAGCGCGTACTCCGAGAGTGAGTGCCCCTCAATGGCGGCACGGGCCTTAAGTTGGCGGTGGAGTTCGTCAGGTACGTTTCGGATCTGCAGCGAGGTCATGCAATCAGCATAAAAGCAAGCAATCTGCATGTCAACGGCTGACGACAATTTGGGCGCTGACATGAAAGTGAACTGTCCTGTCCCTGCTGGCCGAGCAAGTGACCGGTGACGGTTGCCGTTGGCCGCACGCACCGAGAAAATTGAGGGCACCGGCATGCACCCCCAGCGGATCTCTCGCGTTCGGGCGCGGACCCTCACCCCCCGACTCCGACCTCAAACGCGAAGGGCGACAATTCTCGGGTAGAGACGCTCAACCACAGCTTCACAGTACAACTGCCAACCTAGTTTTGACCGATCTGCCGCTGGTTTTTTGGCCGATTTGCTGCGATGGTACCGCTCAATCGGCCGACGCTTAGCTCCGCGTGGTCACTTGTCACGCGCAACGAGCCCGCTTCCTCGGGCTCTGAGTCAACCGATGGTGACGGTCACCGAGCGGGTGTCGTTGAAGACTGTCTCAATCAGGGCCGCGCCGGTGGCGCCGAGCGGATCGTTAATTGCCCATAGCCGGCGGCGCCGCGCTGTCAAGGACTAGCAACATGTCAGAACACGCGCCCTGACTCGCGCCTCGTTGTTGCAAGTGCTTCCATGAGGTAGCGCCCCGTCTCTTCTCTTTCTCGGTCATCGCCGATCTGGGACACAACCTTGAGCGCGTTCAGCGCGGCTGTCGCGTACGCAGACTCGGTGGCGGGTCGTTTCGTGTAACGCTCTGCACTGACGAAGTGACGCGCTCCTGTAACGGTCCCTTTCTTGCCAGTCTTCTCCCACCCTAGTTTCTCCATTTTCAGCTTGACGGCCACGCCGACGGTCTGTCGGAAGCGATTTGATTCCACTGCTGAGGCGATCTTCGGGTCGGATTCAATGAACCGCACGACACCGGCTAGAGCAGGTTTGTCAAACGACTCAGCGTCGATCAATCGCTGTTCGTTCGCCGGGTCGTTGAGCAATAAAAAAGACGCTCGAAGGCGCTACGGTGCTCTTGGAGTTGGTCTCCGTACTTAACGGCATGGGGGTCACGGGTGAAGTCTTCGGCACTCAGGCGCATCATTACGTTGCTCATGGGTTGGTGTCTAGACCAAGATATTGTAGATGTCAGCAATATTTCGGTCTAAGTCCCCGTCACATTGTTGTTGATCCCGGGGTGAAGCTCAGGTTGCCGTGGGTCGCCCCAACCCGCTCTTCACCCCGGCACCAGGTGTGGAGCACCGCTTTCATGGTGCCGTCGAGTGCGACTGCCTCACGCCGCCACATCCAGAGTCCGTCGGCACAGTTGTGGAACTGTCCGCTGAAACCCCGGCCACCATTGACGCTGCGGTCCGGTGACCAGACCACCCAACCGTGCAAGGTTGCGTAGCAACGAACGGCAGTCTTCGACTGAGACAGTGGCGTCATCGGCACCAGTCAATCGGGACCCTCCTAGATATCTGGTTTGCATCAATCACCAATACCAGCAGGGCTTCGACCCGAACTCAAGAACCCCCAAACACCCCATCCCAAATTTGCGCGCAGGCTCGCTCTTGCACCCGCCGAACTTACACTGCGGCACCCGAACGCCTTACTGCGTGACAATTCTGTTCAAGGTTCGGTGTTTGGGTGGTTTGTTGGCGCGCCATATTCGGTAGGCTTACGCTTCGTGTCAGACTTTCTTCGTAGCTATCTAACAGTTGGCATCTTTGGCCTCGCCGGGGTCGCCCTTGTTGCCACCTTCCTCGGCTTGGGTCGCATATTTAGACCCACTAACCCGACCCCGCAAAAGCTCACGACCTACGAGTCGGGCGTTGACCCAACAGGCGATATGTGGAGCCAAACCAACATCCGCTACTACGTTTTCGCGTTGCTTTTTGTGATGTTTGACGTGGAAGCCGTGTTCATTTTCCCGTGGGCGATGCGCCTCGAATCTTACGGAATGTTTGGTCTCATTGAGATGGCGATTTTCATATATATCTTGCTCTTGGGGCTGCTTTACGCTTGGCGCAAGGGGATGCTGCGATGGGTTTAGTTGAAGCGGGCAAGGTACCGAAGCCGTTGACTTCGCTGCTCAACATGAGCCGCAAATACAGTCTGTGGGCATATCAGTGGGGGCTTGCGTGTTGCGCGATTGAGATGGGAGCGGCCTTCGGTTCACCCCGATACGACGTGATGCGGCTTGGAGTAATTCCCTTGCCGGCGAGCCCGAGGCAGTCCGATTTGTTGATCGTTTCGGGAACGGTTACCGACAAGATGGCTCCCGCGGTGCGGCGTCTTTACGAGCAAATTCCCGAGCCGAAATACGTGATTTCGATGGGGTCGTGCGCTAATTGTGGTGGCCCTTACTGGGATTCTTATTCGGTGACTAAGGGTGTGGATCAGATAATTCCGGTGGACGTTTATGTACCGGGCTGCCCGCCCCGTCCTGAAGCTTTGCTTGAGGGCATCGTGTTGCTCCAAGAACGTATCCAAAATGAAGACATGGCAGAGCGTTGGCGCGGTGATAGAGGTGATCCGATTGTCGTCAACTGAAACAATTGACGCAGTCGACACCCCTGACGCGGCGACAGACGAGGACAACACCGATGCCGTGCGTGCGGCGATGCTTGGCGAACTCACTGACGAGTTGGGCGATGCTTTGGTTGGTTCACACATTGCTGCGGGGGTAGACATAACGGTTCGTGTGGACGCTGAGGCGTGGGCTGAAACTGCCGCATTCTTGAAGGACGGTATGGGTTTTGCGTATTTCAATTTTTTGAGCGCAATTGATTGGTTGCCTGCTTTAGGCCGTGACATGGACAGCCAGGTTGACCTTAGCTTGGAGCGTGCCGAGCAAACTGATGCACAAGACGCAACCGCCGCACAAGACGCAACCGCCGCCGACACGGCGGGCAATGCGAGCAGTTCAGAAGCGATGGAACAGGGGTTCGCCGGCGGCAATTCTCGTTTCCAAGTGTTCGCTCGAGTGAATGATGTGGTGACGCATCGCGCTATCACTATTAAGGCCGATGTAGACGAGGTGTCTTTGACGGTGCCGAGTTGGGTGCCGGTCTATGCTGGTGCTAATTGGCATGAGCGTGAAGCTTGGGAGATGTTTGGGATCCACTTTGAGGGGCATCCGGGTTTGCGTCACATTTACCTTCCGGGTGCGTTTGAGGGTTATCCGTTGCGTAAGGATTACCCGTTGTTGGCTCGCCGTATCAAACCGTGGCCGGGCATTGTGGACGTTGAGTTGATGCCCACCGATGACGCTGAGGTTGATGGTTGATGACCACCGTGACCAACCGCGAACAACTTAAGTACATTTCCGCACAAGCGGCTGATGCTCGAGTGAACCTTGAAATTGAGACCGAGGGCATGACTCTGAATATCGGGCCGCAGCACCCGGCCACTCATGGCACGCTGCGGATTGTTGCGAAACTTGACGGTGAACAGGTAATAGCAGCCGATCCGGTGATGGGATACATGCATCGTGGTTACGAAAAACTTAGCGAAGTTCGCACTTATCCTCAGGTGACGACGCTTATCAATCGGATTGATTGGTTGGGTAGTTTCGCGAATGAAGTGCCCTTTATTCTTGCGGCGGAGCAGTTGATGGAAGTGGAAGCGCCACCTCGAGCTCAGTGGATTCGCACGTTACTGTTCGAGATGAGCCGGATTGCTAATGTTGTCTTGTTTTTGGGCGATATGGCAGTTCAAGTGGGGGCGGTAACCCCAGTTTTCTTTGCATTCCGAGACCGTGAGCATGTGTTGAATCAGATCGAAGCGGCTACGGGCGGCCGTTTTCATCCGAACTTCGACCGTATTGGTGGCCTGAAAGACGATCTGCCGCGAGGTTGGATTGTTGAAACTAAGCAGGCCATGAAAAAGATGCGGGCATTTTGCGATGAGATTGAAGACTTGGTGATGGGGAACGAAATCTTCCAGGCACGCACTCGTGGTATTGGCGTGGTTCCTGCCGATATAGGTTTGTCTTATGGTCTCTCGGGTGCGAATATTCGTGGTTCTGGGGTTGATTGGGATGTGCGCCGTGATGGCACAACCGGTCTTGGTGGTTTGGTGCATAAGGAACTTGATTGGCGGGTCTGGACTCATCCCGATGGTGATTCGTTTAGTCGGTTTTGGGTGCGTTTGCAGGAAGTGCGTGAATCGACGAAGATGATTGATCAGCTGCTTGATGGCATTCCTAGCGGTTCGATTATGGCTAAGGTACCACGGATTATCAAAGTACCTGCTGGCGAAGCATTCGTTGAGACCGAGAATCCGCTTGGAGTTATGGGTTATTATGTGGTTTCTAAGGGTGGTTTGGCACCGTTTAGGGTGAAAATTCGTTCGGCTTCGTTCAACAATATGTCGATCACTCCGTGGTTGTTAACAGGTGTGTACGTGCCTGATATCATTACTATTTTGGGTAGTCTTTATTTTATTCTCGGAGATATTGACCGATGAACGCTACTTTACTTCTCGCAGAGCTGGCGTATTGGCAACAGACCGGTATCCGTGTGGGCATTGGTTTAGCTTCAGTGTTGTTGGTTGCGGGAGCGCTGGTGTATATGCATTTGTTTAAAGCGGTGTCGTTTATGCAAAGTCGTTTGGGTCCGATGGAAGCTGGCCCCTACGGGTCTTTGCAGTTGCTTGCTGAGGTTGGCAAACATATTCAAAAAGAAGATATTTTCCCGCGTAACGCAGATCGTTTCGTGTTTGCTGCTGCACCTTTCGTGGTGCTAGCGTCCACGTTTCTGTTGGTTGTGGTGGTACCGGCTGGCCCAGATGCTTTGTTCATTAACAGTGAATTGGGGATTTATTTGGGATTAGCGGTGTCTTCTGTTTCAGTCCTGGGTATTTTGATGGCTGGTTGGGGGTCATCGAATAAGTATTCGTTGCTTGGTGGTTTGCGTGCTACTGGTCAGTTGATTGCTTATGAACTTCCGTTGATTCTGGCGGTTGTTGGGGTGGTTATTCAGGCAGGCACGATGAACATGGCCGACATCGTTTATGCTCAAGCCAACGGTGAAATATTTGGTTTCGGGGCTCTCGGGAATCCGTATATTCTTACCCAGGGTGTTGCTTTTGTTATTTTCTTGATTGCTATGCAGGCGGAGTTGGCGCAGGCACCGTTTGATATGCCAGTGGCCGAGTCCGAATTGGTCACAGGGTATATGACTGAGTATTCAGGGATGCGTTTCTTGATGTTCTTCATTGGCGAATTCGCTACTGCGGGTGTGTTCGCAGCGGTAGCCTCGGTGTTGTTTTTGGGCGGTTGGTATGTTCCCGGTATTGCTCCTGATGCTGATATTATGAACGTGTTGGGCCCCTTGGTGATGCTGGTAAAGATTGTGGTTTTGACTTTCCTGATTTTTTGGACTCGTTTCACGATGCCTCGTTTCCGCGAAGATCAACTGCAACGTTTGGCGTGGAAGTTTCTTATCCCTCTGGCGTTGGCCAACATTGTGGTCACCGGCGTTCTCAAGGTCACGTTTTAGGTCGGTAGGTTCCTATGTCGCTTGTTCCAGGTCTTATCAAGGGTTTAGGGGTCACCGGTTCCACGATGCTGCGCACCATCTTTCCCGGTGGCATCACCAAGCCACTGCCTTCGCCTGTTAAGGGTGCTGAAACGGTGCAGTATCCACATGAAAAAGAGGCACCACCAACACGGGCGCGTGGCGTGATAGCACTGCATGAGGAGAACTGCACGGCGTGCATGCTTTGCGCTCGTGAATGCCCCGATTGGTGTATCTATATTGAGGGGCATAAGGAGAAGGCACCGCCTAGACGTCCAGGTGGAAAGCCCCGTCAGCAGAACATCCTCGATCGCTTCGACATTGATTATGCACTTTGCATGTTTTGTGGAATCTGCGTTGAGGTGTGCCCGTTTGAAGCTTTGTTTTGGAGCCCCGAATACGAATATTCCGAACCACGTATAGCCGATTTGTTGCACGACAAAGAGCGGTTGTCGGAGTGGATGGAAACGGTGCCCGACTTTGAGGACTACGAGGCAGGGTCGCAGCAAAAGAAGTTGAAGGTGCCGCCCACATGAGTTTCCTCGCGGCGCTTTCTGCTGATGCCGACATCGTTGTCGCTCAAAACGTTTTCTTTGCGTTTATTGCTATCGCGATGATTTATGCGGCCTTGCGTGTGGTCACCACTAGCAATGTTGTGCATGCTGCTTTGTGGTTAGTGCTGGTTTTGGCTGGTGTTGCTGCACAGTTCATTCTGCTGGGTTCTGAGTTTGTGGCCGTAACGCAGGTTTTGGTTTATATCGGTGCCGTGGTGGTGCTGTTCTTGTTTGGGGTGATGCTTACCCGCGCCTCTCTTGGTGACGATGAATCTGTGGCTAAGGAAAAACGCGGTATGGCCGCGTTTGTTGGATTATTGCTCTTTGCGGTTATGGCAACTGCTTTGATCGACACGTTTGAGGACAATCGATTGGTAGTTGAACAACCGCAATCGGTTAGCACGGTTTCGGATGCGATTTTCTCTAAGCATATTGTGGCTTTTGAAGCTGTTTCGGTGTTGTTGTTGGCTGCCTTGATTGGTGCCATTGTTGTGGCACGAAAGGATTGAGGGTTTAGTTCATGCTGTTGAATCAGTTTCTTTTGCTCTCTGCCGTGTTGTTTTGTATTGGTGTTTATGGCGTTCTCGCCCGCAAGAACGGTGTGCTCGTGTTGATGTCGATTGAGCTAATTTTGAACGCTGTCAACATTAACTTAGTCGCTTTTGGTGCGCTTACCGCTGATGTGGGTGGCGAGGTTTTTGCCTTGTTTACTATTGCCGTGGCCGCCGCTGAAGTTGGTATTGGTTTGGCAATCGTCTTGTTGATTTACCGTAATCGTCGCAGCATCGACCTCTCTGAGGCCGATCTTTTGAAAGGCTGATCTGTGCCTACAGTGTTTGCGACCTTGGCACCTAGTTCGGTGCCTACATCATCTACAGTCACGCAAAGTGCTAACTGGTTTCTCGAAAACGCTTGGTTGGTGCCTTTGTTGCCAGCGCTTTCGTTTGTGTGCATTCTTTTCTTCGGTAAACGTTTGCGTTATAAGGGTGCCGAGTTGGGTATCGCAGCGGTGGCTTTGTCGTTGATTTTGGCGGCCTGCGCGGGTGTCGCTTGGCTCGACCATCGTGACAATTTTGTGTTACACAACACCACAGACGCAGGTGTGGAAGCGGTAGCTGGCGAAAGTTATGTGGCAGTTCAAAACTCGACTCAGTGGTTGCAATCTGGCGGTATCGAGTTCAGTGCGGGCATTTTAGTTGATGGTTTATCGGTGATGATGCTGGTGATGGTTTCGCTGGTGTCACTTCTAGTCCATGTTTATAGCACCGATTATGTGAGTGACGATAAGCGTTATACCCACTTTTTCGCGTTCTTGTCTTTGTTTACCGCGGCGATGCTGTTTTTTGTTCTCAGCGACAATATTCTGCAAATGATCGTTGGTTGGGAGTTGGTTGGCGTTTGTTCGTTTGTTTTGATTGGGCATTGGTGGGAACAAAAACCAAATTCTGATGCTGCGCTGAAGGCGTTCCTTACCAATCGGGTGGGTGACGTTGGCTTGCTCATTGGCGTGATTACATTGTTCTTTGCTGCGGGCGGCGGCAAGACCTTCGACACCATAAAGATCAACGAAGCGATTGTGCAAGGCGGCGTTTCTCACAGCGCATTGGTGGTGGCCTCGTTGTGTCTTATGGCTGCCGTTATGTCTAAGTCGGGTCAGTTTATATTGCACACCTGGTTGCCTGATGCGATGGCGGGCCCAACTCCAGTTTCGGCGTTGATTCACGCGGCAACGATGGTTGTTGCGGGTGTGTTTATGATTGCTCGCTTGTATCCCGTGTTTTTTGAAGGTATGCAAATTGGTGGTTCAAGTATCAACGTGATGGCCACTATCGGAGCGGTGACCTTGGTGTTTGGTGGGTTGTTGGCTTTCGTGCAAAACGATATCAAAAAGGTTTTGGCTTATTCGACAGTTTCGCAACTGGGTTATATGGTTATGGCGTTAGGTGTGGGCGCTTGGACCGCTGCGGTGTTTCACCTTTTCACCCACGCATTTTTCAAAGCCAATCTGTTCTTGGGTTCGGGTTCGGTGGCCCACGCCGTGCATTCGTTTGACATGAAAAAAGACATGGGAGGTTTACGTAAGTTCATGCCCAAGACGTACGTGACCTTCATTATCGGTTCGTTGGCTCTCGCCGGATTATTTCCGTTGGCGGGTTTCTGGTCTAAAGACGAAATCCTTGCTGGAACTGGTGGCTGGGGCCTTTTCGGTGGCACCGGTGGTAATGGCACCTACACTTTCCATTTGCTGATGGGCATGTTTGGCGCTGCGCTAACCGCCGCCTACATGACACGTTGCGTGTATTTGACTTTCCACGGCACTTATCGCGGCGGGCATGGGCAGCACCACGAGCCCCACGAATCTGGGCCTCGAATTTTGGTGCCGTTATACATACTCTCTGGGTTAGCAATTGTGGCTGGGTTGGCGAACCTGCCACCAGGCTTTCAACTAGTGAACAATAGTTGGACAGAACGCTTCGGTCATTTCATTGAACCGGTGGGTTCCTCGTATTTCCCGAAAATTGCTCACGCCACACCAAGCTGGTCTTTAGCTGTGGTGGCGAGTGTTGTGGCTTTATTCGGGGCAGTGGCAGCGTTTTATTATTACTTCGTTAAGGTTGATCGCTTGGCCAAAACAACTCAGCAATCACTAACCGAATTGCCAGAGGGTTTGACGGAATCCAATGCGCTAGCGGGCGCTGGCCACAAAACCCTGGTCAACAAGTACTACCTAGACCATATTTATGAACGGGGTATTGTCGCCGCCACCAAAGGGCCGCTAGCACGAGCAGCATACTGGGTCAATCAACACATGATCGACAACGCGGTCAACACAACTGGCGAGACCGCCGTCAAGATGGGCCGCAGCATGTACGATCTAGTCGATCAAGGTGTTATCGATGCCTTTGTTGACGGTTCAGGCAGAGTTTCAGACGCTACCGGCGAGGAACTACGTCAGATCAATTCTGGCAAAGTGCAAAACTACGCAGCAATCCTTTTCGCGATGGCAGCGGTGCTTGCCGGCGCTTTCATAATCATCTTCGCTTTCTAATCCAGGACCTTATGCACATGAACACAATTGCCGAAAACAACTGGCTTCTAACAGCCCTAGTATTCACTCCGCTCGCCGGCGCGTTGCTAATGGTGTTGATACCCGAAAAAGATGAACGTTCCCATAAGCAGGCAGCGCTAATCACTTCGCTGCTTACCCTCGGGCTTGCAGTCTTCTTGTTATGGGATTTCGATTACAGCAACGCCGCGTCACTACAGTACTTCGTTGACACTCAGTGGATCGAAGTGATCGGGGCTGGTTACACCATCGGTGTTGACGGTATGTCGCTGCCTTTGATTGCGCTAACAGCTTTGATCATGCCCTTGGTGTTCGTGTATTCTTGGCACCACATACCTGAACCGGGTAACGCCAAAGCGTTTCTGATCCTGTCTTTGATTTTGGAAACCGGGATGATTGGCACTTTCGTTGCTCAAGATTTGGTTCTATTCTTTGTTTTCTTTGAAGTGGTACTGTTGCCGATGTTCTTCATGATTGCAGTTTGGGGTGGAGCAAATAGACGTTATGCATCGTTGAAGTTCTTTTTGTTTACGTTATTTGGTTCGGCGTTGATGCTGTTGTCGTTCTTGGCTTTGTATTTCCTTACCGACGAAGGCACGTTCAACATGTTGGTGTTAACCGAGAATGCTGGGGCGGGCATTGCGAGAGGCACGCAGTTACTAATTTTCGCCGGGATGTTTATCGGTTTTGGCGTAAAAGTCCCGATGTTCCCGTTCCACACTTGGCTTCCCGACGCGCACACCGAAGCACCGACGCAAGGCTCAGTAATTTTGGCGGCAGTGCTTTTGAAGCTTGGGACTTACGGGTTTATTCGTATCGCTATCCCGATGCTTCCCGAAGCTGCTGAAGCGTGGGCACCGTGGATCGGTTTGCTAGCAGTCATCGGGATAATCTATGGCGCACTTGGTTGTTTAGCGCAAACTGACATGAAGCGCTTAATTGCTTTCTCCTCGGTTGCGCACATGGGTTTTGTGATGCTTGGTATTGCCACCCTGACCGACTTCGGCATCAACGCGGCCATCTTTGGAATGGTGGCTCACGGGTTGATCACTGGGATGTTGTTCTTCATTGCCGGTTCAGTGAAAGAGCGTTATCACACCTTAGAAATCAAAAGGCTGGGTGGAATGCTTGTCCAAGCCCCACGAATGGGTTGGATCCTGGGTTTCGTATCGATGGCATCTCTGGGCTTACCTGGTTTGGCCGGGTTTTGGGGAGAGTTCCCAGCGATCTTGGCCGCATATAATCCGGCTGCTGGCGTGCCCGAAGGAACCTTCCGTGGCTACATGGTGGTGGCCGCTATTGGCACAGTACTCGCCGCTGGATATCTGCTCTGGTTATTGCAACGTACTGCGATGGGTGAACCGTCTATCGAGTTTGCCGATGACCCAAACATAACTGACGTGTCGCCCACCGAATGGATTGCTTGGACACCGCTGTTAGTCGGCATCGTCTTGTTTGGTGTTGCGCCTGGATTGATTTTTGAAGTAACCGACCCAGCAGTGGTGCAGTCACTAGACAACTGCATTATGACCGGATGTGAAGGTGTGCAAACGGCAACGTCAGCAGCAGGCGGAGGCTGATAGTGCTCAGTAGTATTGAACCGTTTTTGGCGGTAACCGATTTCAATCGGCCAGCAATCGACTGGCACGCTGCGGCACCCGAACTAACACTATTGGGCTTTGGCGCGCTTATCACCATGATCGATATTGGTTGGCTTGAGCGCGGGCGTAAGCTAGCTGCACCACTCACGTCTTTGGCATTGTTGGCAACGATGGTGCCGATAATCACGCTGGCTCTGTCTGGTGAAGATCGTTCCATGTTCGACGGTGGGTTTGTGGTTGATGATTACAGTTTGATCATCAAAGCAATGTTCGTGTTGACAGGTTATGTGATCGTATTGATTTCATCCCACTATATTGCTGAAGGGGACTACTGGGAAAACGAATACTACGGGCTGTTGTTGAGTTCGATTCTGGGCATGATTTTGATGGCATCGGCTCGTGATTTGATTAGCATTTTCGTGGCGCTAGAACTGTTGTCAATACCGTTGTACATGTTGTCCACATGGCGAAAGCGTGATCTCAAGAGCAACGAAGCGGGTCTCAAATACTATCTGATGGGTGTCTTCGCTTCAGCGGTAATGCTCTATGGTATGTCGCTGCTCTACGGCGCTACCGGTTCAACGTTATTGACTGACGTGAACGAAGCGGTGAGCGCTACCGCAACACCGTCTGCGTTAGTGGTGTTAGGTATCATTTTCGTGGTCGTGGGTTTCGCGTTCAAAGTCTCGGCGTTCCCATTTCACACTTGGGCTCCCGACACCTACGAGGGGGCACCTACACCAGTCACAGCATTTATCTCGGTGGCCTCGAAAGCGGCTGGTTTTGTGGCCTTGATGAACCTATTGTTTGTGGGCTTTTTTGGACGCAATGATATTTTCGAACCGCTCATTTGGGCGTTAGCCGCAGCTTCAATGACGGCTGGCAACCTGATGGCTTTACGTCAAAAAAATATTGTGCGGTTGCTGGCATATTCTGGGGTGGCCCAAGCGGGTTACATGCTTGCGCCGTTGGCAGTAGCCAGCGATGTTCCCGACAAAGCACTTACCGCATCTGTCACCTACCTAGTGATTTATGCGGCAATGAACCTGGGTGCTTTCGCGGTAGTGATCGCGGTTGCTCGCAAAACACGATCGGGACTGATAACGAGTTATCGAGGATTGTTTCGTTATGCACCCGGGTTGACCGTTGCGATGACCATTTTCTTGTTCTCTTTAGCGGGAATTCCGCCATTGGCTGGGTGGTTAGCAAAGTTTAGAGTAATGGAAGCGGTTATTGAGGCAGACACCACCGCGGGCTTAGTGTTAGGCATTTTTGTAGCACTCAACTCGGTTATCGCGCTGTACTATTACGCCCGCATCGGCTTCATGATGTGGGCCGAAGAAGCCCCCGATGGTGACCTTAAGCCGGTGTCGGTGCCATTGCCGTTAGGTGTGGCTCTCACCATAACTGCGGTGATCACTGTGGTAATGGGCATCTTCCCCGGCGATGTGCTAGGTCGTTTCACCGAGGTGAGTTTATTAGCCGGCGGGTAGCAGACCTGAAACTCGTTGAGCGCTTGACGCAAAGGATTGCCGAATCCGGGCCAATTCTGGTGTCTGAATATGTTGCTGCAGCACTTTATGACGAGCACCAAGGTTTTTATCAACTCCGAGGATCGGCGGGCAGACGCGGCGACTTTTTGACTGCCCCTGAAGTTGGCCCTCTGTTTGGTGCGGTTTTGGCCCGTGCTTTAGATTCATGGTGGAAGGACTTGGGGTGTCCCCAGCCATTCACCGTCTTGGAGTGGGGCGCGGGCCCGGGCACCCTCGCTCGTAGCGTCTTCGCGGCAGAACCAGAGTTGCTGCGCTGCGGTGCCTTGCAGTGGAACGCTATCGAGCTCGCCGCGGCACAACGCGCCACACATCTTGAGCACCCCTCGTTGGCTTCCACAGCACAACCACCAGCGGAACGGTGTGAGTTTGGCGTGGTATTAGCAAACGAACTATTAGACAACTTGCCGTTCGACATTTACCAACGCCGTGCCCAACAATGGTTTGAGGTACGGGTCGACGTTGCGAAGCAACGCCATGAGTTCGTCACCGTCGAGGTACCCCTAAAGATCGATGAGCACCATTTGCGGATCGTAGAGGCACTCAACGCATTGCTAAGCACGGTAGATGCTGAACCGTTGCAAGTCGTCTGGCAGAGCGCTGCACAAGACTGGTTAAACGCTGCTCTGAACTCGCTGCGCTACGGTCGAGTGGTGGTGTTTGACTACGGCGCTAGCAGCGCAGAACTCGCCGCACGTGGCGATTGGGTGCGTACATTTCGTGGCCATCAACCTGGCCGCCCGCAAAGTTGGCTCAACGATCCAAGCGGATCTGATATCACCGCAGATGTCGCCGTAGACCAACTAGAGTTGGTGTGCAAAGCCGATTGCAACCGCACTCAAGCTGAATTCTTGCAAGCGCATGGCATCGATGACCTAGTTGCAGCAGGAAAACAACAATGGCAAGCTACCGCCCACATTGGCGACCTAACCGCTCTGCGTGCCCGCAGCCGCATCCGTGAAGCCGAAACCTTATGCGATCCAACGGCAATGGGTTCCTACCGCGCCCTAGAGTGGCAAGTCGGATGTCAAGGGGACATTGAGCGACCGCTTGAACGTAGACTTTGAAACCCATGAACACACTCGAAGCATCGTCTCCAAGCACAAACCGCGCAGCACAACTCACCGCCATCGTCATGGATGCGGATGTGGCCAACGCACTCTGGGCAGCAGTCGACAGCGGGCAGATTGCCGAGCTGGTTCCCGAAATACCGCTGCTCGCCATGGAGCAAGACCCCATACATCGACATAAAGATGTTTTGGCTCACACGATTGCGGTAGTTGCGAAGACCCCAGCAGACGAATCCGTGCGCCTAGCCGCACTCTTTCATGACATAGCCAAACCAGCCACACGCAGATTCGATCATGGGGGGGTGACCTTTAGGCATCACGAAGCTGTTGGCGCCCGAATGACCAGGCACCGTCTAACCGAACTTGGTTACCCCCAACAATTTGTTGATCAGGTAAGCGAGTTGGTCAGGCTGAGCGGACGTTTCAAAGGCTATTCCGATGGTTGGTCGGATGCGGCCGTGCGGCGTTACGCCCGCGAGGCTGGGCCATTGTTGGGGCGCCTCAATAATCTGGTGCGTGCTGATTGCACCACCCGCAATCGACAGAAACTAGCCGAGTTGCATCGTTTGATAGACGAACTCGAAGCACGGATAGCTGATCTAGCGGTGCAAGACCGTAAAGCAGCCGAACGCCCGCAACTTGACGGTAAAGCAGTTATGCAACACTTAGGGGTCGGCCCAGGCCATCACGTTGGTGCCGCGCTCAAATGGCTTCTTGAGCTAAAACGAACTGAGGGTTTATTGGACGAAGCAGAGGTCTTGTCCCGCCTCGACCAATGGTGGCGACAGTACCAAAATCAAACCAACCGCAAATAGCTTGAGCACTATGTTTGGCGGGTTAGTAGTTCTTGAGCGTGTTCTTGCGCTGCTTGAGAATCGGGCGAACCCGACAACATACGGCTCAGTTCCACAACTCGGGTGTCGTGGTTGAGCAATTGTGCAACACTCACGGTTGCACCGTCAACCTCAGCTTTAGCAACGCACAGGTGCTGATCTGCCAACGCTGCTATCTGCGCCAAATGTGTCACCACTAATACTTGGTGATCTTCTGCCAACGAAGCCAAAGACTCAGCCACGGCGTTGGCTGCTTGGCCACCGATTCCGGCGTCCACCTCATCAAAAACCAAAGTAGGCGGCCCGACCGTCAACACCAGCCGCAAAGCCAACATCGCACGGGCCAACTCGCCACCAGAAGCCACTTTAGCCAAAGGCAAAAGTTCATGCCCGGCGTTGGCGGCGAGCCACAACGAAACATCCTCACCAGCGCGCCCATTGGTTCGTACCTCAAGTTTGGCAGCGGGCATCGCTAAAGCCGCGAGGTTCGCCTCGGTAACTGCCGCTAGTTCCGGGGCAGCACGGCAACGGTTGGCCCGCACCTTCGCCTGCTCCGTGGCCAGTTGTTCCGCCACCGACACCTTTCGTTGCTGCAAAGCGGCGGCTCGCTCATCGTGGGCGTTCAGTTCGGCCAAGCGCTGTGCGACCATACGGCCATACGCAATAACCTCGGTAAGGTCAGAACCGTATTTGCGGCGCAACTCACGCAACAACGCACGGCGTTCGCGTACCTGAGTCAACTGTTGGGGGTCGTCTTGGATAGTCTCAAGGCGACCACGAGCTTCGGTTGCAATATCGGTAGTCTCAGCGATCACCGACAGCAGTCGTTGTTCAAGGTCAGCGAACGGTTTGCGGCCTTGAACCTCGGCGAGAGCGGCGCTCAAAGCTTCAGATGCCCCCGAATCGGCATCAAGTTGTTGAACAACTTTCGCAGCCGCGAGGCGATGTTCACTAACCGCAGCCAAAGTGTCTTCAAGTTGGTCGAGTTGCTCATCTTCGGTGGCATCAACCAGGTTCGCTGCGGCAATTTCGTTGAGTTGATAGGTGAGCAAATCGATTTCGCGGGCACGGTCTCGTTCATCGCCACCCAACTCAGCTAAGGAAGTTTCAAGAGCACGTAAATCGTCTTGAAGCGCTGCCAACGGTGACGTGTCAATATTAGCGAAACGATCCAACGCCGCTCTTTGTACCGGCCCTCGCAAGAGCGACTGATGCGAATGTTGCCCGTGCAGGTCAACAAAGTTAGTACCCAACTCCGACAAGGCGCTGACCGTGGCCAAACTCCCGTTGATGTAAGCTCTTGAGCGACCCTCACGTGGAATAACCCGTCGCACCACCACCTCAGCGTCAGCAGTGACGAAACGACCTTCAATCTCGGCTTCGGACGCTCCCGGAAAAACCAGCGAAGCATCTGCTCTACCACCCGTCAGAAGGTCGATCGCGGTGACGATCAAAGTTTTGCCGGCACCGGTCTCGCCCGTAACCGCGGTCATTTTGCTGCCTAGCAGCAAGGTCGCTTCATCAATCACACCGAGGTTTCTCACCACCAGTTCATGCAACACAGCAACTCCCTCTTTGCCGGCTGGCCGGCATAGGCTCCGATTTAGCGGTCATTCAGCCCGAATTTCGCCTTTAACACTTGGTGGAACCGCCTTGGCCCGAATGTTATGAGTTGAACCGTTTGGTCCGCCGCGCTGCATTCTACCGTATCGCCATCATTAATCACCATCACTCTTCGGCCATCAATTGACACGCCAGCTTGTCGATGGCCGTCAACAGACAAACGCAGGCGAGTTGTCGCAGCGAACACCAGAGTGCGGTCGAAGGCCATGTGGGGAGCTACTGGCGCGAACAGCAAAGCGCGCTGCGTGGGGTCGATAATCGGCCCCCGCGCCGCGAAAGCGTAAGCAGTTGAGCCTGTCGGGCTTGCCACAATGAGACCATCAGCCGCATAGGTAGTGAAAAACTCGCCGTCTATGGCGACCGCAATCCGTACGGTGTTGTTGTGAGCGGTGCGTTCAATAACCGTCTCGTTGAGAGCTAGATGCGAAGTAGTTTTGCCCGCCAACAGCAAATCCGTACGCAACAGCATCCGTTCTTCAATGTCGTAGTCGCCACTTAACGCTCGAGTAATAGCTGCCTGCGCTTCGTTCGGAGCAACTTCAGTGAGATAACCGAGCCGGCCGTGGTTCACACCCAAAATCGGCACGGCGTTACCGGCCAACAACTCCACAGCCCGCAATATCGAACCATCGCCACCCAAAGAAACAACCAGATCAAGACCTTGATGAAACTGCGCCGCAGTAGCAACTTGAGAGGCAAAACCCAAAGCCAACAAATCTTCTTGCGGTACCCGTACCGTGTGCCCCTGTGCATCTAGCCAACTAGCCAATTCACGAGCATGCACCGCGGCCTGGGATCGCCCCCGATGCACAATCAAACCGACGGCACTCACGACGACCGTCCATGCTGCTTGATGGCTTCGGCTACAGCTGCGTCGAGCATGGTGACATTATCAGCGTCGGCGGGACGAGCAAATTCGCCAGCACGGGCGTGTAGTAGAAACTCAACATTGCCGTCAGTTCCGGTTAGGGGAGAAGCCATTGCCCCGGTGACAACCGTGTTTTGGCCTACGAAGGTGTTACACACCTCGCCAAGAGTGTAGCGCCAGATGGCCGGGTCACGAATAACCCCACGCCCCTTACTGGCCTGCTCTCGTCCCGCTTCAAATTGTGGTTTCACCAACACCACCAACTCGCCTTCGGAACGCACCAGCCGAACTAGCGCCGCGGCAACCGTACGCAGCGAGATGAACGACAGGTCAGCCACCAACAAATCAACCACCCCACCGACATCATCTGGTTGCACATAGCGGATATTGGTGCGCTCATAAACAGAAACTAGGGGATTAGCACGTAGTTTCTCGTGTAGTTGGTTGCGTCCCACATCGATAGCCACAACCGAACGAGCCCCCCGCGCCAGCACGCAATCGGTGAAACCACCGGTTGAAGACCCGGCATCAATAACGCTATTACCACCACAATCAATGGCGAAACGGTCGAGTGCCGCAGCGAGTTTAGCTCCACCCCGAGACACGAAACGCTCAACGCTCGCCGACCCCAATGGTTCAACCCGCACTTCAATCGCTTCACTTCCATCAACTAGACGTGCAGCTTTTTCTGCTAGTGCCCCGCTCACAGTAACACGGCGTTGCATTATCGCCTGATGGGCACGCCCGCGACTATCCGCTAAACCACGCCTCACCAACTCAACATCTAAGCGGCGGCGAACCATCAAACCATCAGTACCGCGCCAAGCCGTTCAGTTGACTTCCCAAGTCGGCAAACTCGTAAACAATTCAGCAAGGTTGCCGGGGCCACGGTCAGCTTGCGCGGTGGCGATTTGAGCGTCCACCGCGCCGGCATATTCGAGACGGTCCACGGCGCAATAAACGCCAATCGGTGTAGGGCTTGAGCGGTCGTCAGCTAAGCGGCTCAAGGCAAAAGCCACCGACAAGTCGGCGGCAGTTTCATCATGCACATGCAGCGCATCCACCCCAACATCAGCAACCGACACAACCCGTGCCACCCCATCATCAAGCACCACGCCACGCTCCTGATTTGCTCCGAAGCGAACAGGCTTGCCATGTTCTAACGGAATGAGCATGTCCGCCCGAGCATCTTTTTTGGTAAGAGCCGCGAAAGCCCCATCGTTGAAAACGTTGCAGTTCTGGTACACCTCCACGATGGCAGCACCACGATGATTATGCGCGCGGCGAAAGACTTCCTGCATGTGTGCTCGATCCATGTCGTGGGTGCGGGCCACGAACGAGGCTTCGGCCCCCAAAGCCACCGAAATCGGATTAAAGGGCGTGTCGAGTGACCCCAAAGGTGTGGACTTGGTGACCTTGCCAACCTCACTAGTCGGCGAATACTGGCCTTTGGTGAGGCCATAAATCTGGTTGTTGAACAACAAGATTGTCAAGTCAACATTCCGACGCAGCGCATGGATTAGATGGTTACCGCCAATCGATAGCATGTCACCATCCCCACCAACTACCCAAACATGCAGGTCACGGCGGGCCATGGCTAAACCAGTTGCGATTGCGGGCGAGCGCCCGTGGATGGTGTGAAGCCCATACGTGTTCATGTAATACGGGAAGCGAGCGGCGCAACCGATGCCGGAAACAAACACGGTGTCTTCACGGCGCACACCTGTCTCGGGCATCAGCAACTGCATCGCGGTCAGTATCGAATAGTCGCCACAACCTGGGCACCAACGCACCTCTTGGTCGCTGGTCCAATCTTTTTTGGTGGTAACTGCGGTGGTGTGGATCGTGTTGGTCATCGGTTCATCTCCAAGAGATTATGATGCAGTTCAGCAGCCGTAAACGGTTGACCTTCTACCTTGCTGATCGGGCGGGCATCAACCAAGTATTCCGCTCGCAGGATCTTGGAGAGTTGGCCCAGATTCATTTCTGGGACAACCACACGCTGATAGCCGCGTAAGATGCCCCCGAGGTCATTGGGGAGCGGATAAATGTTGGTGAGATGCACTCGAGCCACTTTTTGTCCGCTGCGACGCATACGGCCCACAGCACTCGTGATCGCTCCCCAGGTCGAACCCCAACTCACGACCAAGAGATCGGCATCGAGGTCGCCTTCAATGGTGGTAGGCGGATAAGAATCGGCAATTTTTTTGATTCTTGCGTCGCGAATGGTGACCATGCGTTGATGGTTTTCGGGGTCGTAACTTATGTTGCCGGTGCCGTCCTCTTTCTCAATGCCACCGATGCGGTGCATGAGCCCAGCCGTCCCCGGCACAGCCCAAGGCCGTGCTAGGTCATTGTTGCGCATATACGGCCAAAATACCTCTTCGCCGTCTTCGTTGAGCGCGTTAGGCGAGGTAGCGAAATCGGCAGAAATGTTTGGTAGGTCAGCAATTTGAGGCAAACGCCACGGTTCGGTACCGTTAGCCAAATAGCCGTCGGACAACAAGATCACGGGTGTGCGATAACGCACCGCGATTCGAACTGCTTCAAACGCTGCAGCGAAACAATCTGACGGGGAATTAGCGGCCACGATAGGCAGTGGCGCTTCCCCATGCCGTCCATAATGCGCCATCAGCAAATCGGCGGCTTCGGTTTTGGTTGGTAATCCCGTGGAGGGGCCGCCCCGCTGAATGTCGATCACCACTAAAGGCAACTCCAGGCTCACCGCTAAACCCAAAGTTTCACCCTTCAGTGCCAGCCCCGGCCCGCTCGTTGTGGTGACCCCCAAATGTCCACCATAAGACGCTCCGAGAGCTGCGCCTATGGCCGCGATTTCGTCTTCGGCTTGCAATGTGCGCACGCCGAAGTTCTTGTGTTTGGCGAGTTCGTGCAAGATATCGCTAGCTGGGGTGATCGGGTATGAACCCAAAAATATCGGAATGTCGGCCTTTTGAGATGCCGCAATTAACCCCCAAGACAGTGCTGTGTTGCCGTTAATGTTGGTGTAAGTGCCAGGGTCGAAACGGGCTGGCCGCACCGCTAAACGGCTTGCTGATAGCTCCGCGGTTTCACCGAAAGCGTGGCCGGCTTTGAAAGCCGCTTCGTTGGCTGCGATGATCGCGTCTTTGCCAGCGAACTTCTCACGTATCCATTGCAGCGTCGGGTAAGTGGGACGGCTGAACAACCACGAAACCAAGCCCAAAGCGAAGAAGTTCTTAGAGCGTTGCGCGTCACGCGGTTTGACCCCGAGGTCTTTACACACTTGGGTGGTTAGATCTGTCATCGGTGCGCTAATCAGCGTGTAACCATCGAGCGAGCCGTCTTCTAGTGGATTGGTTTGGTAACCGGCTTTGGCGAGGTTGCGTTGATTGAATGCGTCGCTGTTGGCGATGACTGTCCCACCAGATTCCAGACGCGGCAACTCTGCCATCATCGCTGCCGGGTTCATTGTGACCAGCACGTTGGGTGCATCGCCGGGGGTGGTGATGTCGTGGTCGGAGATATGGACTTGAAAGGCCGACACTCCAGCTAAGGTGCCAGCCGGAGCCCGAATCTCTGCGGGGAACTCCGGCAAAGTGGCCAAATCGTTGCCAAACAATGCGCTTGCGGAGGTGAAGCGGTCTCCGGTGAGTTGCATGCCGTCGCCAGAATCACCAGCGAAACGAACAATGATTCGCTCAACCTCACGTACATCGGGTAAGAACTCTTTTGTGTCTATCACGGCACTCCCTTGTCTGTTGTAAGTGTAGCGAACCAATGCAGGTCTTTGAACTTGGGTTTGGACTAACTCAACGCCTTTTCCCTGATTGTGGCATCAGCTAATTCGGGGTCGTGATGGGACACCCATTTGAACAGTTCACGAGCACGCACGGTTTTGCCGGCGCGGTCATACAAGTCCGCCAAAGCATAGGCGCGCCGCAGTTGATCTTCACGGGGTTGTTTAGGTTGTTTCCAGCCTTGTTCGAGCGTGGCGATAGCTCCGCTCAGGTCGCCTCGGTCAGCTTTGGAACCGGCGAGCACTATCCTGCCTTCGTTGACTAACTCGGCGCTCGGTGATTCTTCGCCAAGTTCACGCCATAGCGCTTCCACATCCGCCCACCGCCCTAAAGCGCGGTGGCAGTCTGCTAAAACCGGATGCTGTTCGGCAGAAGACGACAGCTCACGGAACTTTTCCAACTGTTCAATCGCTTCTCGCCAACGCCTCAAACGATACAAAGTAATGCCCATCAACTCCCGGCCAGCTAGCAACTCGGGTGCTTCACGTACCACTGGTTGCAACTCTCGGCGAGCATCAGCAAAACGTTCAGCTTCAAAAGCGCGTGCGGCTCTATTTAGGCGGTTTAGTAGCGTGCGGTCTCGTGGCGTGCCGACCGTTCGTTTCAGAACCACAGCAGGGTCCTGCTCGTGTTGGTTGCGTCGCCCCAAGGGTTTCCGTTTGCGCAACGGCGGCGGTTGAGAACGAGCGCGGCGCAAAGCTGCTCGGGCTGTGCGTTCAAGAGCCTCTGGGTCCGACATTTTGTGCATCGACTCAGACGACCCAGAACCCATGTGAAGACTCTAGGCAGCAGAAACAAGAACAACGCAAGAGGGGAGAAGAAATCCGGCGGCGTCCTACTCTCCCAGGGTGTGACCACCCAAGTACCATCGGCGCTGACAGGCTTAACTTCCGTGTTCGGAATGGGAACGGGTGTGACCCTGTCGCTATCGCCACCGAAAACCGTTGAGTTCCTCTTGAGAACTCCATAGCGAGCACGAACTATCAACATTTGAAATGTAGAACCAAGCCCTCGGCCGATTAGTACCGGTCAGCTAAACACATTGCTGTGCGTACACTTCCGGCCTATCAACGTGGTGTTCTACCACGGGCCTTACCCGGTTAACCCGGTGAGAGATCTCATCTTGGAAAAGGCTTCCCGCTTAGATGCTTTCAGCGGTTATCCCTTCCGTAGGTCGCCAACCAGCCATGCTCCTGGCGGAACAACTGGC
>JAHQYM010000184.1 GCA_024421095.1 Acidimicrobiia bacterium | reverse complement strand
GTTCGCCTTGCCCTAGAGTTGGCGTGCGATTTGCCAAAGCAATGAGTTTCTGCGCGTCGGTAATAGTGTCAGGCATTGCTTGTTTCCAGAGCTATTAATGTCGTCTTGCTTTGAATCAGCGACTTCAACTGTTCGTGAGATCGGAACTCGACTCTACTTGTCAGGATGAGCGCTACCAGCGTAGTCGACATTGTGAAGTTCACGTGAGGTTGAGGTCTAACATGCCGTCCTGTTCTGTGAACTGGCCGAGCGTTGGAATTAGATCAAGCGTCTCTTCGAACAAGGTCACTAAGTATCTCAGGTCTTCATCGTCGAGAACGAGATAGTGTTTACGGGATTTTCTTTCATAATCATTTGTAATCAGATGAAGATTATGTCGCCGTAGCAAAGCGACAACTCGCGGATTACCAGTCTCTGGGTCTGTGTCTATGATCGGACGTAAATCCGTCACTATACTTGCATCAAGAAACGTATGTTCGTGTTCTCTCCTCAAGCGTGCCGAAGACGAATGAATCCGTATTGGTCTAGTGTTACAGAGCCTAAGAGAACGATCGATAACTTGCGCTATTTGTTCTTCCAAAATCTGATCTTGTGGTAATTCAGTTATCTGTTCGAAATGGCTGCGCAGCAACTCGCTGAGTCCGGCTTCGTCTAAAGAGAAATGGTTCTCTAGACTCACAAGAGCATATATCAGATCTTGATGTTCTTGGGCAACTGCATCCGTGAGAACGCCAAGACGTGGTGACGGAGGAGCTTCAGAGACTTGCGTGAAGAGTATATCGAAGTCTTCCGCGCTGAGACTGCTAAGCTCCCACAGCAAGGTGAGGTCCTCGACGAGAGTCGTCTTTTCTGTTGCCATGTGGAGATCCTAGCGATTGAAGAAGACCTTCGCGACAACGGGCCACAATTTCTGTGTCCGCGCGTCAGTGTGGGGTTGGGGTAGCCAAGGGCCCTTGGGTGAGGATCAAGGATTTGCTGGAATCGTTGGTTGGGAATGTCCATAATCCAGACAGGTGCCGGGAGCTTCTAGTGGACGCCGGTGTAGTTGCATCTGCCCCGGACCGTATAGTTGAAGTGCATGTAGATGCCCCCAAAATGTTGAGAGCGCGGGTCGAGTCGTCTTTGAGACGGGCTCGAAGCGCGTTTTTGTGGGTTGGTGACCTCCATCGGCGGTTGTGACATGCCGGCCCTAACAGTCGGCGATTAGTTAGTGTTGTGTGTCAGGACATGTGCGAGGGATGTGTCAAGACATGTGCAAGGTTTGGGAGCGGCGATTGTGGTGTCATGTCGAAACGTCGCGCAGTTATTTTGTCAGTTGTTTTGGAGGGCAGGTCCCAGGCCGAAACAGCTAGCCCGGATTTTTCAATAAGCGGTTGGTGGGGGTTGGCTGGGGTGTTGAGTGTGTGCTGCGGTGGGGGGTGTGTTCAGGTGAGTTGGGGGAGGTTGTGTATTTGTTCGAACGCGGCGATGAGGTGTGGGGTCCATGGCCAGTCGTCGGCGAGTCTGGTGTAGCGGCGGCGGCTGGTGGTTGTGAGCCGGGCTAGGGTGTGCAGCAGGCACCAGAGGAGTCGTTTGGGTTCGGCTCTGGCGAGGTCTCCGTCGAGGGCGAGTAGGCGGGTCGAGGCGAGCACGTCGTGCGCGGTCATTGATAGTTGTAGCCAGGCGGAGTTGGTCGCGAACGAGCCTGATGGTAGTTTGGCGAGTCAGGTGGTTTTGTTGTGACGGATTTGATGCTCGGCGCGGCCTCGAGCGCGGTGGAGCGCTTCGATGTAGGCAGTGTCGGTGTCGGTGAGGTCACCGATGAGTACTTGAAGGCGATGCCCGCGGGAGTCGCTGAAGGTGAGTTGCGCGCCGGGGTGGAGGTTCTCGCGGTGGGCGATCATGCGGGTATGTTTGGGTCGGTCCGACAAGTCGACGTTTTTGGTGACTTCGGTGATCTCGGCGTGTTCTTGGGTTGCGTCTGACTTCGCGCGACAGATTCTGGGATTCTTTACGCTAGTTCGGCCGGGTTTGGTGGTCTTAGAAAAGGAGGCTGCGTCCGATGGGTTCTCAGCAAAGAAGTTACAAGAAGTTTTTGACTGCGGAGCAGAAATACGATTTGGGGGTCCGAATACTCACCGGGCAGATCCCCCAAGCCGAAGCAGTTGCTGTGGCTGGTGTGGACCGGTCGCTGATCGTTCGGTTGCGGGCTGTGGCGCGAGATGGTGCGGTAGCGGCGTTGGGTGCGTCGAAACCAGGCCGGTCGGGTCAGTCCCGAGCGGAGGTATCGGAGGCCGCAGCGTTGCGTTCCGAGGTGGAACGGTTGGGGCGTACAGTGGTCGAGCAAGCTGTGGAGTTGGCGGTGCTGCGGGGAAAAACGGGTTACCAGCGGGTACGGCACAGTCGAGATCTTGTTGGTGATGTGGAACTGGCACTGCTGCGGGGAAAAACGGGTTACCGATGAGCGGTGTTGTCCCCACCCGCGTTGATGGGACCGCCAAAGCTGTGTTGTTGGGGTTGATCGACGATGCCATCGACGCCGGTTGGACGCACAGCAGGGTTTGTATGGTGCTGGGTGTGGACCGCCGCAGGGCGTGGCGCTGGACCCTGCGCCGCGCCCAGGGCACACTTGATGATTCCCGCCCGGTGGGACATCCGATCCACAGATTGTTGAACTCAGAAAGCGACGAGATCGTGCGTCTCTTCGACGAGTGGGGCGACGTTGACCGGTCGCGTCGCGAACTCGCGCACCGCGGTTCGCATTTGGGTCGCGTGCGGGTGTCTGCGTCGACTTTGGAGCGCGTACTGGCAGGTCACGGCCTCGCGCTGGCCGGCACGCCCCGCCCGGTCCGTTCAGCCAAAATACCTTGGCCGAACTGGTGTGTGTGGCGACCCAACCAACTGTGGTGCTGGGATGGCACCGTGTTCTCGACATGCCGACAAGCCAAGCACGCCTACGTTATCGTTGATGTGGTGTCCCGTAAATGGATCGCCAGTCATGTCACAACAACACCGGACTCGGTTGCTGCTCGGGTACTGTTCGCAAAAGCACTCCAAAACGAAGGGCTACTCACCGACGACGTCGCCGCCCGCCTTGATGACCCCAACGCAGACCTGCCCGACAACAACGAGATCCCGCTGCTGCTGGCAGTGTCTGACAACGGCCCGGAGATGCGCGCCGGTAACACCGCCAAGTTCATGGCACTCTGCTCAATCGCTCAGCACTTCGGGCGGCGC
>JAHQYM010000029.1 GCA_024421095.1 Acidimicrobiia bacterium | reverse complement strand
CCCGGCTGTTGGCTTCGGGTGCTCGAACCAACCCGTGGTATCAGGAGGCGAGCATCAAGGAGGTCGAGGCCGGCGAGCTGATGGCTTTCGACACCGACATGGTGGGCGCTTTCGGGATGTGTGTCGAACCGGCCCCTGTTCGTGGCTGGCGCAACCTACCGCGAGATAACAACCGTCTGAGCTATCCCGATGTCGACGAGTTCAACGGCTACACGGTCCTGGCCCACGGGACCGGCTTGTGCGACGAGTACCCGTCGCTGTTCACCCGTGAGCAGTGGGACGACCGGGGGTTCGACGGCGTGGTCGAGGTGGGCAACGTGTTCAGCATTGAGTCGTTCGTGGGCCGGCGCGGCAGCGGCGAGGGAGTCAAGCTGGAGGACATGATTGTAGTCACCGAATCAGGCCCCGAGCTGCTCACCGACTACCCCCTGGACCTTGCTTGAACCGGCGCCGAGGCTGCACGACATTGCGATTGACAGATCAGCAGCAAAGGTCCATTATCAGCATCATCGAAGTCGTGGGCGTAGATCCGCCCCCCGTATTTGACGCTGTAGCTGAATCTGGTCTCGACCAGGTCGATGTCGAACCGGTCCAACAACAACAGAATGTGCTGGTACACCGACGGGATGTAGGCGGTGACCGAGATGTCGAAGGGAATCGAACTGCCGTCATCCTGTGGCATGTCGGCGGTGATCGCGTTCCCGCCGATTCGTTCGGTCGCCTCGAACTCCCGAAGTTCGATCTCGGCGGTCGGGACTGTGGTTCAGCGCCCATGCAGCGCCCAGCCCGGAGACGCCGACACCGATGATCGCGATTCTGCGCGGCGTCTGCTGTGAGTCGTCCGGTTTTGGCGATTTTGGTAGAAAAACACCAGCAGCCTAGACGTTTGCGCTCGGTCTCTTGGGTGCAGCCCGGTTGGTGTTTCGGTTATAGGGTGCAGCGACCGGTGTTCCAGGTTCCGCCAGCGAAGCGCTCACAACCTTGCTCGGTGTATGAGCACACCGGGTCTTCGGTGTTTTTCCCGAGCAGCAGATGGGCACCGCCGCTGGCTTGGCATTCGCTTGCAGTGTTGAGGCAGACCTTGGCAACCGTCCCATCGTGGAAGCTACCGTAGTTGCCTCCGCTGGCTTCGCACCGCTGCTGCGCGGTGGTGCAACTGCCGTTGCCGCCTTCTTCTTGGCCCTCGCTGGTTACCCATAGACCTCCGCTGTTCACGCAATTCAACTCGGCGCGGACGGTGCAAGTTGCATCGAAGTTGTAGCTACCTGAGGCACGTTTTGGTAGGCAATTTCTTTACGATTACGCGAAATTTGCTACCAAGCCTCCCTAGTTTCACGGGTCGTGTCCCAGTGATTGCCAACAACTCGATTTGGGCAGGCGGAGTTTCGGGTGCGGCTTGGGTAGTTTCGATTAATGGGTTGCGAGCTAGAACTTCAAGGCCAGCCAAACGAGATCAGTCGGGTGCGAGAGTGACGCGGTTTAGTCCGGATTTTGGGGTTTAGCGGCCGCGCGTGCGGTTAGCGGAGCCACAAGCAAGTGAAGAAACTCGCACGTCAGCAATTTTGCGATGGTGGGCGCGGCGGTGTGCGCCGGTAGTCATTGTGGAGGCTCGGTGGTGGTGGCGTTGGTGTTGCTTTCGTTAAGTAATGCGGCGTTGCGGCCTTCGAGTAACGAAAGCAGTACGCGATGGTTCGCGGTGGGTATCGCCAATGTGGCTTTTGCTTCGGTGATTGCTGCTTCGGTCACGGGGCCCAAAAGGCCATCGACGTCGGTCTTGGCGTTGAGGTATCCCTCAACCGCGAGAAGCCATTGCAAGTTGGTAATCTCGTCAACAGTCAACGGAGCTTCGCTCGCTTCAAGTGCCGCGTCACGCTCTAAGGGTTCGTTGGTTTCTTCTGGGCTTTTGGCGATTATCGCGCCTTGTTCACCAAGGGCTTCAGCTAGTACAGGGCCTGCTAGTCTTGCCAAACCCCACAAAGCCGCAACCACTAAGATCAGAATTGCTACTCCTTGAATGTGTGATCCCATGCTCTAGTTGGTGGACGGTTAGTTGGAATGTTTGGCATCAAGTCGAGCTTTGATTTCAGCGCAAGTCTTGCAGATCGGATATTTCTGGGGATCGCGGGTTGGAACCCATACTTTCCCGCAAATTGCTACTATGGGTGTGCCTTCCACCGCCGCGCGGGTCACGTCTTTGGCTGGTGCGTAGTGTGCAAAACGGTCATGGTCGCCATCAGTTGTGACTGGGTTTGTCACAAGTTGTTCGGTTGGAGTAATGGTGTCGGTAGAGGTCATGTGTCAAGTGTGCCAGATGGAGAACTTTTGCGTTGCTTAGAAAACGCATTCGCCAATCGTTCTGTTCAATAATTTGCCGCGGAGATGCTTTGCGAAAGACAGGTTGTAGCTTATGTTGATGAATCGTGGTGCAGTATTGGGTGTTGCTGCGTACCTGTTGTGGGGGCTGTCCCCGATATTTTGGCGTATAGAACCCGAGGTTTCGCTGTTTGATGTGATTTTGTGGCGCTCTGCGGCCGCTGCTGTGCTGCTTATTGTTTGGCAGATAACTCGGGGATCGTTATCACGTTTGCGTACGTTGGTGGCAAAACCGCGAGACTTCTCGAAGTTTTTGTTTACTGCTTTATTGTTGGGTACGAACTGGATCGTATTTATTTTGGTGGTGACCACCGATCGTGTGCTTGAGGCGAGCCTCGGGTATTTCATCAACCCTCTCATGAGCGTTTTGCTTGGTGTGGTGGTGCTTAGGGAACGCCTCCGCCGAGCTTCATTGTTTACCGTGTTTCTCGCTGCTTGCGGGGTGTTGGTATTGGCGCTCGATGTGGGTTCGGTGCCGTGGAATGCCCTTTATTTGGCGGGTTCCTTCGCTCTTTATGGGTTGTTTCGCAAGTTGTCTTCAGTCGGCACGATGGACGGTTTGACCATCGAAATGTTGATGCTCTTTCCTGTTGTGCTTGGCTTGATTGTTTATCGAGCGGTTGTTGGGGAGGGAGTATTTGGTTTGCACGATCTAGGGCTTGATATCTGGTTGATTGGTGCTGGCGCCATGACGATTGCACCGTTGTTGTTGTTTTCGGCAGCTGCACGTTTGATGGAACTTTGGATCGTCGGCATGATGCAGTTTTTGGCACCCACCCTTCAGTTCGTGTTGGCTGTGTGGTTGTGGAACGAACCTTGGAGCGGTGGGGTAGCGGTGGGCTTCGTTTTGATTTGGGTCGCCTTGGCTATTTTTGTTGCGGAAACCTTTCATCAGATACGCCGCACGCGTCACCTCGCGAAGCTGAGCGCTAGTTAGGCGCGCAGGGCGGGATGGTTTACGAACTCAGCTAAAGCCTGCGGGTTTTCTAAGGTTGCGGTGTTGGTAACTTCCTTCCCATGCGCCACCGCGCTTACCGCCAACTCCACGATCTTGCCACTGCGGGTTCGTGGAATGTCACCAACTTGGCCAATAACCGCTGGCACATGCCGCGAGGTTGCCCCGCTACGTATGGTTGCCTTGATTTTCGCGGTGAGCGTTTCGTCCAAAGAAAGCCCTTCGCCGAGCACTACAAACAAAACAATTCGTGTGTCGTGGTTATGCGTTTGGCCAATCGCCACGCTGTCGGTCACCTCTGACAGTTTCTCAAGTTGTCGGTATATCTCGGCGGTGCCGATACGCACGCCACTAGGATTCAAGGTTGCGTCGGAGCGGCCGAAAATGGTAAACCCTTCGTTGGTGGTGCGAGCCGCGAAATCCCCTTGATGCCAAACGCCTGGAATCCGTTCGTAGTAGGCAGTCCTGTAACGCTCCTCGTTGGGGTCGTCCCAAAACCCCAGCGGCATGGACGGGAAGGCGTTGCGACAGATCAGTTCGCCGCGAACTCCGCTCGCAAGTGGTTGACCTTGCTCGTCTACCACATCAACGTCTAGTCCCAGCGCGGGGCGTTGTATCTCCCCGGGATAAACCGCGCTGGTTGGGTCTCCTGCCACTAAGCACCCGCATAGGTCGGTGCCACCAGAGATGGAGGCCAAATGCAGGTCTGTTTTCACACGTTCGTAAACAGTGCGGAACCCTTCAGGTGTTAGTGTCGAACCAGTTGAAGTCATCGTGCGGATGCTTTTTAGGTCGTGGGTTTCGATAGGCCGCAAGTCTAAGCGCGGCAATGTTTCGATGAACTTGGCGGAGGTGCCAAAGAGGGTTATTTTCGCTTGGTCGGCTAAATCAAAAAGACGATTGCCTGACGGGAACGTCGGGGCACCGTCATAGAGCACCAAAGTCGCTCCAGAAGCCAAACTGGAGATCTGCCAGTTCCACATCATCCAACCAGCGGTCGTGTAATAGAACACCCGGTCATTTGGGCGGACATCGCAATGTAGTTGATGTTCAACGAGGTGTTTCAGCAAAACTCCGCCGCTGCGATGCACGATGCATTTCGGTTTCCCGGTGGTGCCGGAAGAAAACAGCACGTACCAAGGATGGCTAAAACTGCGGCGCGCGTACGTTGGTTGTGTGGGCTCAATGCCCTCCAGGAAATTGTGGAAACTAATTGTTTTGGCGACATCGCTATGTTTATCGTTGCCTAAATGCGGTATCACTACGATTTGTTTTAGAGAGGGCAAAGCCGTGCTGATATCACTGAGAAGCGGGAGCCTTTCATGAACTTTGCCTCCGTATCTGTAGGCATCGCACACAAACAGGAGTTTCGGTTTGATCTGGCCGAACCGGTCGACAACCCCGTCCACACCAAAATCGGGTGAGGTTGCCGAAAAGACCGCTCCCAGTCCAGTGGCCGCCAGCATTACTGCCACAGTTTCAATGATGTGTGGAAGCCATGCGGTCACGCAATCACCCTCGCCGATGCCGCATTGCAGCATGGCGACTTGCAGCTGTCCTACTAGCAAACGAAGTTCCTCGCCGCTGACTTCTCTGTGATAGTTGGGGTCTTCAGTAAACGACACGATTGCTGGTTCGTTATCGGGTAGCGAACCCAGCAAGTTTTCGGCAACGTTCAGAGATGCATCCCGGAAAAACTGAGTCATCCAAAATGGCTCCGCAGGTTCGACTATGCGTTCGCCGGGTTCGCCGATAACGCCGAGTTCAGACCACACCGCAGCCCAAAACTCAGCGGGTTGCGTCACCGACCAAGCATGCAACTCGCCATATGTAGAAAAACCCTGTTGGGCAGCAAAGCGGGCTAGGTTAGTCGTTTGCGCTCTTTCCTTAGATGGCGACCAAATCGGCATTTCCGACCCGTTCATGCACCTCACCATACAATGCCCGCTGAAATCGCGCTGGGGGTTTACGTGGCCGCTTCGAGTTGTTCGGCGGCTTCGCTCCAGTCGTGCAACAAGGCGGCGGCTTGAGCTTTGGCGGTTTCGTAGCGGTTGGCTAAACGTTGCAGTTCAGCCGGATCGTTGCACACTGTCGGGTCTGACAGTTGCTTTTCCAAATTCGCTACCACTTGATCAGCCTTAACCAAGTTGCGTTCTAGGCGAGCCACCCGTTTGCGAAGATCGGACGAAACTTGACGAGCATGTGCAGTTGCCCGGCGCTTTTCGGTGCGCACATTCGGTGCCTTGTCGTACGGCGCGGCAACAGAGGAGAAACGTGTGGGGTCTGGTGGTGTCAGCACTTCCTCTGGAACACCAGAGTGCCAGGTTGCTTTGCCGCCACGAACTTCTATCACCGCGTCCGCGACATTACGGATCAAATGACGGTCATGAGTGACCAGTAATACTGTGCCTGGATAAGCCACGAGTGCATCCTCTAATACATCGCAACTTGGTAGGTCAAGATGGTTGGTAGGTTCGTCAAGCACCAACAAATTAGCTGGTTCGATCATGGTTCGGGCCAACGCCAAACGAGTGCGCTCACCCCCCGAAAGGTCACCCACAAGCCGTTCTGCGGCATCCCCACCGAAACCAAAAGAGCCCAAAACCGTACGCAGGTTACGTTTCTGAGGATCGATTCCCGCGGCAAACAACTCAATCACCGTTCTGGTGCCGTCTAGTTCGTCCGCTTGGTGTTGAGAAAACGCTGCAACGCTGACGTTTTTGCCGAGTTGCGCGGTTCCAGCGCCCGCCGCTATTTCACCGAGGATCAACTTGAGTAGTGTGGTTTTGCCTCCGCCGTTAGGCCCGATCAACGCAACCGTTTGCCCTCTTTCAACCGTGAGCGACACATTCGACACCACCATGTTCTGTCCGTACCCAGCCGCCGCTTTGTGGAACTCCGCCACCACTCTAGAAGACCGAGGTGGTTCCGGGAACGCGAACCGGGCCACTATTTCTTTACGGTCGGGCACCTTGATCATTTCCAGTTTCTTGAGCGTTTTCAAGCGGCTCTGCACTTGCCGAGCTTTCGTAGCCTTGTAGCGAAAACGGTTTACGAATCGCTCTACTTTGGCTATTTCACGGGCTTGGCCCGCGGCGGCTGCTTCAATGCGGGTGAGACGCTCTTCACGAGCCACAACGAATTCAGCGAAACCACCTACGTATTCAAAAGCGGTCCGTTCGGCAAGTTCTACAACTCGGTTGGCTACGGCATCGATGAAGTCTCGGTCGTGGCTGACGAACAACAACGCTCCACTCCAAGCGGTAAGCTGCTGCTCCAGCCAAGCAACCGAGTCGACATCTAGGTGATTAGTCGGTTCATCAAGTATCAACACATCGGGTTTGGCCAACAGCAGCCGAGCCAATGCCACACGCATGCGCCAACCGCCCGACAGTTCATTGACTCCACGCCCGCTATCCGATTCGGCGAAACCGAGACCTGCGAGCACCTTTTTGGCTTCCGCTTCTAAGGCGTAACCACCCAAAGCTGCGAAACGGCTTTGGGTTTCACCGTAGGCTTCAAGGATTTTGTGTTGGTCTTGGTTTTGGTGTGGGTCGCTCAGGGCGGCTTCTAGTTCTGTGAGGCGGTCGGCGAGTGTTGCTAACTCTCCGGCTCCGCTCACAACCTCAGAAATGACTGTGCGTTTGGTGTCGCCCACTAGGTCTTGGGGTAAATACCCCAAAGTCATCTGGCGAGGTTTTGTGACCGATCCTCTGTCGGGTTTCTCGCTGCCCGTGAGGATTTCGATCAGGGTCGTTTTGCCGGTGCCGTTGCCTCCAACTAAGGCAGTCCTGCGTCCAGCCGAAAGCAATAATGTGACATCTCGAAACAGTTCACGCGGGCCAAAAGACTTGGCCAAACCCGAAGCGGTGAGCATGTGTGGTTAGCTAAAAAAGGCATCAAGGGCAGACTCGGCCCGCGAAGCTATTGGGGTCTCTGGGGTTGCCGCAGAAAGCCGATTGAGCCAAGTGACAGAAGCGTAACCGGCCATCACCGCGCCTGTGTCGTCCTCAATTTGGCTACTGATCGGGTCTCCCCAGATCATGTCAACCGTGAAGGTGCCGGCGTGTCCCGGTTTGGCAACTAGCTTCGCCTTTTCTATGGAGCGAGGCGGTGCGGCACAGACCCTTGTCCGTTTCCACCCCCGAATAGCACCCAAGGGTTGATTTGGAACATTGATGTTGACCACGATTGGCTCGGTGGGCAGGTCATCAACCAACTTTTCAACCACGACTGCGGCTACATCAGCGGCGCTTTGCCAGTTCTGGTTGGCGAGCATCGCTTCCAAGCCTTGACCTTCGACCCCCCAATCGTCTATTGATTGACTTACCGCCACTCCGCTGATCCCACCATTGCGAGCCGTGAGGCAAGCTCCGACAGTCCCGGAATGGTAGACACTGCGGCCTAAGTTTGCTCCCGGGTTGATTCCCGAGACAACCAGATCGATACTTCCAAAAGCGTCTAGGTATCCAAACATGGCACACAAAGCGGGTGGCGCTGACACCGCCCACGCTTCGCTAATTCCCGGTACGGTCGCTTGATGCACCTCAGGTGTCATATGCCAGATCGAACCGATAGCGGCGCTGTAACCCGAGTATTCACCATCGGGAGCGACAATGATCACCTCCCCAAAAGGCTGCATCGCCCTAGCAAGCACATGTAACCCAATCGAGTCGATGCCATCGTCGTTTGTGACCAAGATACGCACCCAACCAACCCTACCGCCGCACACTCTCGCAAATGCACCAATCGGGCCTGCGTTCCGAAGTTTGCGGGGCCACATTTTTAGGCGATTTACGTTTAAGCCGCGTGCCGTAACCGTCCAACGTGTAGGGTCACCGGTGGGAAACGAAAACGCAATATCAAACTTTCGTGACTCCAGACAGAGACATGCGAAGATCAACAGAAAGGCATTGGCGTTGAACCACACCGCAGCTAGCAGCCTTACCACATTTGACGTACCTAGCTTGGCGGGTTTTGCGACACTGTTTGAACAAGCCGAAATTCGAGGTTCGGAGTGTGTCTTGGATCTTGCTGATGAGGCGATTGCTGGTAACGCTAACCCTTCGGCGGTGAGGCTTTCGATACCGTCGGTGATGGTATTGTCCAACTTGTTGGTCGGGCGCTATAGAGAAGTTCCGTTGAAGGTTCGTATTCCTGAATCAAGGGGTTTGAATTTGCAACTGGCGCGAGGCGGGTTTTTCTTTGCGTTGGCGAACCGTAAGGGAGTTCGGTGGGAGAAAGAAATTCCCGAACAGTGGGGCCAAATCTCCGAAGCGTGGACGAACCCGTTTCATCCCAATGATTCCCAAATGCGTCGGCGCGCGTTGGTGGAGATTAAAGATCCTGAGCAGGATTCGTGGGTGATAAGGTCTGCTTTTCAACGCTATCTATTATCTGTGATGCATCCTCATAACTACTATGCGAGTTCACTTCGCCAAGAACTTGGGCGTATTGCGGGCAGATGGTTGAGCAGTCGAATGGGGGTAAAACCCGGCTCGGAAATGGTGGCAACGCTCACGGACTGCTTCGAGATTTTCTACCAAATTGTGGTCAATGTCCCTGACCATGCGAGTTTGCGCTCCAATCGAGAAGGGTGTTCTCTGGGTCAGGTCTACGTAACGCTCGGTGGGGGGCGCGACAGTCACAATCGGTTGCACTTCACCGTCTTAGACAATGGAGCGGGATTACCGCAAAGGGTTAACGAACTATATCAAGACAAGAAACGTGATGCCGAGGGTGCGTTGCGCGACGCGGTTATGGGAAACTTGCCAAGGCGCGCTGCGGGTCGTGGGATTGGGCTTGATCTTGTGCGACGCATTGCTAATCAGTACACCGAGGGCATTCGTGGTGTTGGGGGTGCGAGTACTATTTGTTTTGTCACTAGCGGTGACTGCGTTGGTTCCGCGTCGTGGTTGGAATGGGGTCCTGGTTTCGAGGAGCCGCGTATGTCAACCGTCGAGTCGCTGCCCGTTCAGGGAACACTTGGTTGGGTCTCACTCGGCCTTGAACATCGCATTCCCGATCATGAAAATGCTCAACTTGAATTAACGTTCGACGAAGCGTTAGCCGGATAACGCTACAACATGGCATCAAGGGTCATGTATTACCTGCGCGTCAGGGTTGATGAGCCCGACGAAGACAACGTTGGGGCAGACTCCGTCGAAGTGCGTACGCCTTGTACCGACCTAGAAATGACCTTCGTTGATCTTTGCTCTCGGGATCGGTCAACGAACCCTCCTAAGACGTCAGAACTTGAAATTTTGACTGAGGCGGTGCAGAATCAACTACATAATTGTTCGCAGACGGACACGATCCTGTTTCGATGGCCGTGGTTGGTGCAGCGTGACGACGAATCTCATAGACAGCAGATCCGAAACTGGCTGTCCCGTCTGACCGAGAATTCGGGAGGAGAGCCGGTAATTTCTGGTAGTTCGTATGTGGTCTTGGGCAAACTCCGCAATTCGGGTTTCAGTAACCCCCGCGACGCTAGTGGTTTTTCTCCATCACTGATAGGTCAATGGAACTCTGATTTCGGGTTGGATACACACACCGATTTAGATGTTGCGACGTGCGTCGAGTGAGATTTCGTCACGGTAGTGCTGAAGCATACGCACTGAGAGCGGGTGTCGCCCTTCCATCGACACAAGGGCCTCTCCTGTCTCAAGTGTCCTGATGCGTTGCGCGAGGGTTCTGTCGTTTGAGTCGAGCTTGCGTGCTGCTTGGGTTGCTATGTTCGCGTCGGACAGCCGAAAGCAGATCCTCGTCTGGGCGTTGGTGTCGACTGTCTCAAGCAGATCTCCGGGGGATTGCGTCGCGAGAATCACGGCTAACCCCTTCGATCGGCCCTCCTTGACCATCAAATCGATAGCTCGGATCCGGGCAACACGGTGGGCCTCGTCTACGACGATTGCATAGCGGATGGTGTTGGCAACTGGTTCCATACCTTGGATCGCAAGGCCGATAGAAGAAAGCAGGAATGCACCAGCTAATATCGTCGTCTGGCCATTTCCGGGGATTCTGTTCAGCCCAAAAACGGTGTTCTCCGAGATCACTTCTCCTAAGGGTGGGCCGTCGGTGAAGATTTGGTACTGAGTGAGATCGCCGAGAATGTGACGTACAGAGTCGGGAAGGCTATTGCTGAGATCGAGCATAGTTGGAAACCTGCCCTCCGCTTGTGCGTTGCTGTAGGTCGCTCTGAGCGCGTCTTCGACTGAGCGCTTCTGGCGAGTTCCGATTCGTTGGTATGAGGAAGTGGCCTCTTCGATAGCGTCGCGAAGTTCGATGATGCGGGTGTCCCGATCTTCACCCGCAGCGAATGCTAGGGGGTTGTAAGGCGCTCCTGGTTGGCCCCACAGGTCATAGAACGTAGCCCCCACTGAGGCAGGAAAGCCCTGTTGCCCATCGGCCCCATAATCGTTCTTGAAGTCGGCGATACCGAATTTAGTTCCGGTCTCTGAGAGTTGGGCGAGCAGCATCTTAACGAACTCAGTCTTCCCTGCCCCCGACGAGCCCCAGATTTGAACATGCCCGTTTGCCAATGCGCCGGTGCCGGTTACGCGCCATTCGATTGGCACGCCTGAATATGTGTCGTAGCCGAGGATCGGGTGCGGGGTGCGGTTCGAGACCGGCATTGATGTCGATGTCTGTGTAGTTGCATCGTCTGCGTCAATTGGTTGTTCATCGCCTTGTTGGCTGTATGCCTGTTCCGAATGCTGCGACACTGCGTTTTCATTCGTTGCGTCACCTTCTGGTTCGTTTTTGGTTTCGTGTGCAGGTCGTGCAACGCCGGTTTCGGGTCGGCGCTTGACGCGACCGCCGCCAAGCGGCTGTTCGGTAGCCTGCATAGTTCGGAGGTTACGTAGGTCGGTTCCGACGGCCGCCCAGAGCCGATCTTCGGTCAGTCTGATCGATCGCATGGCTATAGGGACTTGGTCACTCCCAATCTTGTGATGGTATACCCGTCGGTCGTCGATCAATTCTGGACCAAACACTAGACCTAGCCCCGCCCATTCAAGAGTGCCTGTTCCTGCGCGGAATGCTTCGATGGCTTCGAGTTCTTGAGCGTCGAGCCGAATATTTGACTCACGCGCGACGGCATACAATGCCTCGGATATTCGGTTCAGCCATACTCGGGATGCGATATCACCTTGCACGGGCTGCGCGGCAAAGCTGGTCGCGACAAGAGAGCGGCGGATTTGGTCCAGAGCTTCAGCGTCAGCGCGCCTCGCATCTGAGCGACGTGCCTTGACCTCAATGATGGCACCGTGAAGCCCACAATCTTGCGTGTCTACCGCTACGGCGAGCAGATCGGCCCGTTGTTGTCCAATGAACCATTCTGCGTGTTCGTCAAGGCTGAGGAGCAGTAGTCGGCAGCCTGGAGGTAGGGGCCATGGTGTCGATTCTGTCCCCAGCATCGAGAAGCCGACAACGTGGCCCACGAGTTCGTTGATTCCGGTTCCTGAGGTGGCCGCTTCAAGTGCAAGCACACCGTATCCCTGGGTTGCAACCTGGCGCAGTTGCTCGCCGATCGAGGTGGAGTCCGTGGTGTTCTGAACGATACCCGCATGACGGAGGCTTCTTCCGATGGCCCGGTCAACGGGACCTCCTGACCGCTGGCTGACAACCAATCCCAGTGGTGAATCAGAGCCGAGGCGTCGCTCTTGATGCAGGATCGCGACTTCGCCCCTTAGCGCGCGTTCCAAGCTGTCGCGAGTTGCATATCGATCCAATGTGGCAACCCAGGTTGCTATCTCGTGCAAAAGGCGAAGGTCATCTCGTGATCCTGTGGCGCGTATACGGAGTTCTGGGACATTGATTCGTGCGCCGTCTTCAGGCCAGACATCGTCGATGGTGTTTGCTAGGCGCAGCCAGGCCAAGGTGGCCTTTGAAGGGCTTGGGGGTGCAAGGACGGCACGTTGTTCGTATCTGGGACGCTGAGAAAGCCGCGGGCTGAACAGAACTTCAGGATCATTTGCGACATCGCGCAGCTCAATGTCAACGTGGTCTATCTGTGGAGTGCGGTCTCCGGCTGTGAGGCCGGTGAATAACGCAAAGTGGACCGTAGCGTAATGCCGTCCGAGTTCGTCTAAAGCACCAGGGAGGTTGTCGAAGTACCGTAGGCGTAGCTCGCCTAGTTCGTTGGCAGGGAGTTCGTCGTCAGCGTGCGCTAGTGCATTGCGAAGGGTGTCATCGTGAAGCGAACTGTCTCCCACGACAAAAAGCTCAATTACGCGGATTGTGACATCACCGAGTTTTGATCCAACTAGCTTTATGGCTTGTTGAAGCATTAGGGATGCCGCACCCGGGCCAAATGCGAGGCATCGCAAGTGTCCCGCCACCTCCGGTTGAAGCCTTACCAAACGTCCGATAACCCGAGTAACGGCATTCATTGCGTGTGACTCGAAGTTCAGCAGTTCGGCATCACCACCGAAGACTGACCAAACGCGCGATTCCTTTGTGGGTAGAAGTGGGGTATCGCTGTCGTTCAGTCGCAGGAAGGCAGGGCAGTGGGCAGCGGTGACCTCTTGAAGGGCCTGGCACCCGACATCGTACGCCATCTCG
This sequence comes from Acidimicrobiia bacterium, assembly GCA_024421095.1. GTDB lineage: Bacteria > Actinomycetota > Acidimicrobiia > Acidimicrobiales > Aldehydirespiratoraceae > VXYK01. The sequence continues at coordinate 10,274 of JAHQYM010000029.1, read as the reverse complement.
GTGAGTGGTGGATCGGGGGGCGCATCGACGAGTTGCTTGCGGAGCAGGTCTGCCGCTGTCTCCAGATAGTCTGCGAGCCACTCGGCCTTTAGTGGTGCAACACCCGACATACCATATGTGGTGCGGTTAGAGACGGTTTCCGGGGTCCGAGCGATGCATCCCGCAATGCTCAGTGCTTCCGCATCGGCCTTGCCGTCGAATGCGTGGTTATCTTCGACGCATCTTGTCCACTCGGTGACCCAGTTACGTAGGTCCTCAGCTGAGAGGCCGTCCTTGAGAATGTTGTTACAAAGCTGCTTCAACTGACGAGCTAGTGGCTCGGTCGCGTTCGACAATGGCTCCCGACCAATTCCATCAGACGACGCGACAAAACGGGCATCTGGGTATGTGCATGAAGTGAGGGTCAAAGCGGATTGCTCGGAGAATTCTAGAACGCACCGCAGCAACGCTGCATCATCATGGTCAGGAGCCCAAGTCACTTCTACGGAATCGTTGATCCCTGCAACGCGAACCTTAAGCGTTGACAATTTGTTGCGGTCGAGACAGGCTTCCACGAACCATTGGCGAGCCGTAATGGTGTTGGCCCTCAGAACATCATCGGTTAGTACTGGATCGATCTCGCAGCCTTGGGATACGAAAGAACGCAGGACTGGTGCCAGTCGCATCCTTGCGATAGCGAGCGTCAGTTGGTGACGAGCCTGCCGTGCTCCAGTCGGATCATCATCCAGTTCCGGCTCAACCACACTCAAAGAGTTGGGAGCCCCTCCGATAGCTGCAATAGCCTTCGCCAGATCTACTTCAGGACACGAACCGGGCGTCGAGTCGATTCGGCGCTCCCTCAACAGAGCCGAAATGCGACGTCGCAGTGGTGGCTCAAACACGGCATCTTCCTCGAAAGCGTCAAACTCGAGAAGGATTCGCGCTGCGGGCCGACGGACTTCGGTTTCCTCCAGTTTGTTGGCCTCTGCGATGTAGCGATCAATAGGAAACTGCTCCAATCTGTCAGGTTGAAGCGTTCTCGAGTAGTCCTGAAGCGCTTCAATGGTTTGTGCTGCCAGTCCCTTGCTCGTCTCGGTAAGGATCTCGCGGGCTTCGTCATAGCTGACGGCTACAAGGATTCTGTCATCTCCATGCTCAAGCATTTCCATGAAATCGTCGGCTGTGGTCGGACCACTTGTTGCGCGGCTAAGGACTCGCTCGGCGCGTGATCGGATACGCGAGAAGTCCTCTGACGAGATGACGTCACCACTAGAACGTCGAGAGGCTAGGATCAGATTTTCGCGGATGCGTTCACCGCGAATGTCGGCCGGTCGACGCGCGTCTCGAAATGCACCGATATACGGGAGTGCCGTGAGTGCGTTCTCCCCGGATGCCACTCGGTCAAAGTACTCAGCGACTACAGACGCGCTAGGGCGCAGCGACGGAGGCATTGTCGCGATGGCCTCACGCAACGCAGCCATGTATCCATCCGGCTGAACCCGTGAACGGACTTCACCGAGGAGCAGTAGCCGGTCTTTGCTCTCTAATAGGTCAGCAGGGGAAACGGGCGTGAAGTTGATGATCGACTGGCGTTCGGCAAGTTGTGCATTTTCGCATACGACAATGCAAACCCCCTTAGGGCTCTTGTTTCTTAGTGTTGCGACAGAATCCCCTCGGAGCCCGTGGTTTCCGACACTAGAAGCATCGTCCGATGTCGCGATAGCCAACCGGGGTAAGTTGGGATCGTTGTCATCCCAGTGCGAGTGGAGAGATTGCGCCAGCGACGAGGGCACTGCTTCAATGACAAGAAACTTGGCTGTGGCATCGATCCGGCGCATGTGCTCGATTAACGCGAGTGCAAGTCGATCGCTCATGTTCCTCTCCTCGCTGCGCGCTCGCCCACAAGCACCGTTCGGTCAGAGAGTCCGGAGGCGAGTCCACACTCAATCAGCAATCGTTCGAAGCGTCGAAGGTTAAGGGTTAGCTCATCGCCGTCTAGGTCGTCCGCGAGCGCTGTTCCGGCTGCGGCTGATGGAGACACGATGATGTTCCACTCCAGTCTTACCCGACGAAAGAATTCGTCCGAGGTCATGGGCATTTCACGTGACAGGGCTCCTACCCAGGCAGCCAGCAGATCCGGTGTTGCTGACATGTATCGGTAACGGGTGCCTCCTGCACTCATTCCGATGGTCTCGAGCAGGACCCTGAATCCGTCGATTGCCCTGTGGTAATTGGCGTTCTCGAACGTAAGTTGTGCTAGCTTGCGAAAATCTCGGATTCCGCTCTCGTAGGGTTGGATAACGCGGGGTTTGAGACGTCGCTCGGTTCGCGCGCCAATGGCTTGAGACCAGTCGATTCCACCCTGATCGTGGAGTTCTCGCAGTGTGTTCTCAATTGTGCGAATGGTCGCCCAGTTGAAACAAGAGCGTGCATCGTTCCAGCTTCGTTCGGATCGCAGCCGGACACGGTCGCTGGGCCGGTTTGGCCCCGGCAGAGCCAAGAGAAGATGTCGACGCTTTTGCGGCTCATCGACCGCTGACCAGCATCGTTGCAGCATGTCCGTGGCCAAGTCGAGCGCGAGGACTGTGCGCAACTGCCACATTCGATCCGGGCCGCTCGCCCCTCCTTGAGTTACAACACCGGCTGTGTGTCGGCAAATCCGTTCGTACAGTTCTAGCAAATCGGGATTCGCGCCAAGTCTCCATGAACGCCTCTCGTCTTCTTCTAGGGTGGCAGGTTCGTGGAAGCTGTCCGGAAGGATATCTTCAACACCTTGAGCGATCGTTGATAGCGAAGAGTCTAGATTCAGAACCCCCCGGATCCCGTCGATGGCCTCGCGAGCGAACCGTCTGGTCTCTTCGTGCGTGTTAGGGGGAGGATCAAGAAGCGCGCGGCCCAGAGTCACCCCGGTGCCGCGCATCCGCACTTTCCTTACAGTGAAACGCCGGTTACCACGGCGAGCGTCGTACCACAGCATTGATTCGTGGAACGGCATTAGCAAGTACTGGCCGGGTTCCGTGCCGGTCTCAGTGCTGGGGTCGACGAGACTACGTAATGCGACCTGTGCTCGGTCCAAGTGCGATGAACCGAGAACCTCTTCCCCGCTGGTGAGCCTCCGACCGTATTCTTCGGCACTGATTGAAGATCCCGGGATCAACTCGTCGTAGCCTTCCAAAAAATTTCTGCCCAACACCAAAGAGCGCAATGCGAACCGGCGTACTTTGGGGCTTCTGAGTTCGTTTTCGTGTGACGGTGCGGTGTATGAGTTCGCGACGAGCGTCAGTAAGAATTCTAAGCAGACCTGGGATGCCCGCTGGTCGCGGTCGGGTCTGACTCGCATCAGCTTGGAAGCAATCACGCCGGGGTCAAGGGCTTTCTCACTCATTGCTGCGGTATCGGTGGTTGGACTTGCACGAATCCTGTCTGGCTCGGATCGGCAACGAGGGGATAACGCTCTCTCTCCAAATCGTCCAGATCGGCCAATCGCCCGTAGAAGGACCGGAGATCGGTCATTTCGGCCGCGCCGTGCCCGACGGGTCCGCGGTATATTCGTGCTTCGGAAATAGCTTGGAACAACCGTGGTCCGATGGTCAGCCGTGGCTCTGGTATTGAGTCGATCGAAAGTGTCACCTCAACATGGTCAACATCGATAAAATCCTCAACAATCCCACGATCCGGCACCCCAAGGCGGAGTCTGGCGACCGGAATGCGAGCCGCGACGAATGCAGGAAGTGCGGGTCGGAATGCCCCGGGTCTGCGTGCGAAGAGAGAGGCGGGATCGGGAACGATCAGCCCGTCAGCAGAAGTTGGTTGCCCTGTGGCGAGGAAGTTAAGGCCACTCACGAGTTCGATCAGGCTGTCGAGGGGGCGACCACCTTTTGCAACTGTCTCTGCGAGTACCAGGAGTTCCGTGGCGAACGTGAGCGAGGTAAGGCGGGCGACGGCATGGTCTGGCCCGTTGAGTTCAGCTGCTGCCTCAAAGAGGATCCTCCGTCGCCACGACGTGACCGCGGCAGGGCTGCCTTTAACGAGGGCTTTTATGCATGCCTGCACTTGGTTGTGGTCTTCACTGATTGCTGCAATTTCGCCGATCTCTGCGAAAGAGCGCTCGCCGATCTCGGTCCTAACACGATCCAAGTGTGACTTCGAGCCGGACAGAGGTTGCGTCTTGTCGAGTGGGGGCGGACCAGATAGCGCACGCGACTCCTCTGGCATTTGCGTAGGGTCGCGGAGCCAACCGTCTACTTGGAGATCTGAAGAGGATCCGCAGGCGAGTCTACGGAGGGCATCCAGAAGTGGCGAGCGTTCTCGCGTCTCGTCGTCAATTCCTTCACCTAGGACAAGGTTAAAGAAGGCGGAGTCAGCAGTAAATTCTGTGTGACCCCGGTCGCGGTACCTTTGCACAATTTCTCGACATGTCCATGTGTGGGTGTGGCTTTCAATCTGTCCGGTGCCGACCACCGCGTATGCAATAAGCGATAGCAATTCTCGAATCGTCGGGGTCATCTCGCCGCTACACACTTGAAGAAGTCGTCTCAGAACGTGTCGTGCGTATGGCTGCCGAAGCGCCGAAGCGTTCGCGCGCATCGGACAAGCATTTTCGTCCTCATCTCCTGGGCAGTCTTTGCATCCACTCCAGAGTTCTTCCTGGGTGACGTAGTCAACGAGTTGGTTCCACATAATTTTACCCGTAAGGCGCTGACGGTTCAGATTCAACACGGTGATCCCGTCATTGGTGTGTGCGCCGTTGCTCAGCGCGGCATCCAACCCGGAGCGAATCAAGGGGGTAGTGGATGAGAGGTCCTCTGCCGCGTCGCGCAAGATTCCCTCGTTGACACAAAGCAGGACTTTGCCCTCATGCCGCTTTTTCATTGCGCGCATGAACATCGCTGCACGCTCCTGTCGCGAGCCGATACCGGATGCATCCTTCACGATGTACGCTCCTGCGAGTTCGGTCATCGCATCGGTGTCTGGAAGTGTCTCCCCAAGCGCGCGACAGAAGTGCTCGGTAGCTGCCGTCTTGCCGGTACCAGCGTTGCCGGTGAGAATCACTAGACCTGCGCCTGGTGACTCTGCCCAGTTGACTAGCCATTGCGTCAGTCGGGTCGGCACATCTTCGCCGAGTTGCTTAGAAACTCCTGCCGCGAGTTCACGGTATGCCCCCGCCTGGTTAGGACCAAAGACAACAAGGCTCCCAAGAGCGTCGACAACAGTTGCCGTATCAGGCACTCTGCTGCCTCGTTGCTAGCCGGGCGACGAGTCGGCGAGACTGCTCTATTTCGCGAGCGAGTGTCCCCCGAACCCCCGCTCGGCGCAGTGCATCCACGAGTGCATCCACAATTACGCGACCTGCCTCAGGTGGTACGGCATTGCCTATCTGGCGACGAACCTGTGCATAGTTGCTTCTCCGCTCCGCACCGTGGAAAATGAACGAATCGGGGAATGTCTGCAACCGAGCGCGCTCCCGATTCGACAAACGTCTCGGCTCGCGGTGGTGATAGCCATGCGTTCCTCCGCCCCCACTAGCGATAATGGTGTAGGCAGGACGGTCGGGGTTGAGCCTGCGATAGACGTGGCTGATCAGTCCCTTCACGGCCAGAGGATGATCGGGAGGGATCACGCGATAGTTCTCGCCTGGTCCGATTAGTTTCAGGCGTTCGATCACGACATCGGAATCTGATCCGATGTCGTGGTTTGGAGCATCGTCAGGTATGGGAATGGAATCGAGCGCCTTCGCAACAACAACATGGGCATCCGCGGTGGGGCGCGGGATGGCTGGCGGTCGCACTCCGAGGTCGCTGCGTATGCCCATGACAACAAGGCGCGGTCGGTGTTGGGGTACGCCGAGGTCCGCGAAGTCGACCAATTCAGCACTGATCTCATAACGGGGTCCGGGAGAATCGTACAAGAACCTGCTGGGGGAACGTAGTGCATGCCGGACCAGCAACCACGCTTCCCCCCGGTTCGCAGACATTAGACCCGGTACATTCTCAACAACGAACGCCTTGGGGTGTCGCTGGTCCAAGAAGCGTGCAATCTCACGAAAGAGATTGCCTCGGGATGTCTTGGCGCCGTCATGGTTCCACAGCGACGAGAAGTCCTGGCAAGGCGGGCCAGCGAGGAGGATATCAGCGGGAACGTCTGGGAATTCCACTTCAGCGATGTCCATTTGCCATATGTGGTCGCCAAGATTATGGCGGTATGTTCTTACCGCCGCTGGGTCATTGTCTATAGCCCAAATCGTCTTTATCCGTCCTGTTTGCTCAGCACCGAAGTCCAAGCCACCACAACCACTGAACAGCGACACCGCGGAGTAGGCCGACGGTGGCCGACCGCGGTGAGAAGTGAGTTGCGGATGTCCTGTGGCTTGGGCGCGCACTCCCCTGAAAGTGCGTTGTTGCCCAAGCGCGGGGCGAGACCGGTGAGGTGCCCTTTCTTCAGTGATTGTGTTCATTGCTAGTTCCCGTCCCGTATGCTAGTGATGAACGTGGGCGATAGAGGGTTAGTTGTCCCGTGTATGCAACGCCCGGAGATTACGCTGTACCGGAAAGTGGAAGCGAATGGGGGTAAGCGCTTCGACGACGGGCGCGTCGCAGTTTCGGGGCGATCGTGTAACGCCCTTATGCAGGTACACTGCGGTATACAGGTACACTGCGGTGTCGCCGATGAAACAATCTCCACATTAAACTCGATGGATAGAGTTAAGTGATGGAATACTGGCCCGCGATCGGGGGTTCTTGTTTGTTTGTGAACTCGGAGCGATATCTTGCGCTTCATCTCATTAATCGTATCGAGGGGTGTGACAGACCTGATCTTGGTGACGGGTTGCGAGGTCTGGAGTCGGCTCGCTGATGGGACGGTTGGGTCATGTTGAATGCACGGTGTCATCGTACCACAAGTCGGAGAACTTGAGAGCCAGGAGGATGCGTGTGCGGCTGCCAGCAGCTTTGTTCCACAAATTCTTACCGGCGCACGCTCGATCATCAAAGGGCTTCTCTTTTGGTTTTGGTGTTGGGGTGGTGACGAACAGTGGCTTTATGCCGAGCCAGAGGACCGCAAGCTGTACAGCCATGACCACGGCTGGTACCTGCCGGAGACAGGCCCGACTTGGGACGTTGATGCGTTGGTCAACCGAGTGCGCGAGCCCCGAAAGGCGAGTTGGCCATCAAAGGGCCTCGACCCGGCGGGGATCGCAACGTGTGTCCAGCGACTCTGGGCGCTCAAACGCGACGAACTTGCCGCTAAACTCAACGGAATTCCCAAGTCGTGGCCGGTGAGCGACTTGGAGCTAGAGAGAGTCGGCTGGTTTCTTGAGAGCAGAGCCCCTGAGGTTGCTGCCAGACTAGAATCAATGAGAGGAGCGCCATGAGGTACATCTACTCGCTTATCCGTTTCGTGCCGGACCCGGCGCGTGGCGAATTCGTGAACGTCGGAGCGATCGTCGGCAGTGAGGAGTCATCGGAGTGGCAAGTGCGACAAATCGAGAACCCCAAGCGTGCGCGCGCGATCGATGAGAACGCCTCGCTCGATGCGGTTTGGTCGTTCATCGATCGTGTTGGAGTTGACATCGACAACTTCGAAGCAGCAGCGCAGTCCTTGTTCGGGCCCGATGTTGAGTTAACGGAGGACTGGTTGTGGCGTCTTCACGCGGATCACCAGAACATCGTTCAGCTGAGCGCACCGGTACCGATGGTCGCTGAGTCTGCGGACGAGGCCTTGGAGAGCGTCTTCGACCTGATGGTGCTCGATCCCGCGGTCCGCGAGTAGCCGCCCCGATTTACCGATTCTTGGCGTTGCTTGATGCCGCCAAACCCGACTGGATGCTCATCGACTTCCTCACTCCGACCTCAAACGCGAAGAGCCGGTTTTGGGTGGTCAAATGGGGAGGGTGGCGATTAGTTTTTCTCTGATTTGGCGCTTTAGAAATTTGCCGTTGGCGTTTTGGGGTAACCGTTCATTCACAAACCAAACGTGCTCGGGTTGTTTAAACTTGGCGATCAGTGGTGCTAAATGTGCGTTTAGTTCAGTGTTGTTTAGTGTGGCGTTTGGGGTCAGATGGATGGCGGCACCAACGGTTTCACCAAGACGTTCATCTGGGACACTAAAAACTACCGCTTCGGCCACGTCACGATGTTGGTAAATCGCTGCTTCAACCTCAGCGCAATAAACATTTTCACCGCCGCGTAGCACCATGTCTTTGGCGCGGTCGACGATATGCACAAATTCGTCTTCGTCAAGATAAACAATGTCGCCGGTGCCGAACCATCCATCTTTGATAACCTCAGCGGTTTCTTCAGGACAGTTGATGTAACCCTTGATAACCGCTGGCCCCTTAACGCAAAGTTCGCCGCGTGCTCCGAGAGGTAGTTTGTGGCCGTCTTCATCAATAACTTTGTACTCGAATGTCGGCATCACGAAGCCCGCCGAAGTTGGGCGTGCGGCGAAGAAGGCGTTGCTGACGGTGGTGACAACGCCGTGTGTTTCGGTAAGACCGTAACCGGTGGAGGGCTGCACGCGTCCGTCTGCCGCGTCTATCTTGGCGACCAAATCTGGTTGAATGGCCGCGCCGCCTCCGCCTAAGGATGTCAGGCTAGACGTGTCGCGAAGATGCCAATCGGGGTGTGTCACCAACTCTCGAGCCATGGTTGGCACTCCCACAAATGTGCGCACACGTCTGCGTTCAATCAACTCAAGCGCCCGCGCCGGATCCCAATGATGTAGTAACACGATTTGGCCACCAGTGAGGGTTGCTGGGTGAAGCATGCAGTTGCTGGCGGTTACATGGAACAGTGGCGTGGGCACCATCATCACTGGTCTGCCCCCTTCTGACACACTGCCCGACGCGGCGGTTTCGGTTGCTGCCCCCGAAGCCGCAGCCAATTTTTCGGTTGCTGCCGTGACAACCGCGTTGGCAAAGGCGATGTGCAACACATTGTGAACCGATCCGCGATGCGTTAGTTGCGCGCCTTTCGGAAATCCAGTTGTGCCAGATGTGTAGTGGATGCTCATGTCGTCGTCGGCAGCGATATTGGCGGGTGGAAGCTCACTGGGCGCGCCCGTTGTGTCAACATGGTCTTCCCAGTTTGTTGCGTCGGTTGGAAGTTGGCGATCGCTACGAACCGCAACTACACGCATTGGCGATATCTGTCTCACCTCGGGTAGAATCTCAAGCACGCGCCGCAGGCGTTCATCGTCAGCGAACAGTACCTTCGGTTGTGAATCATTGAGGGCGTATTTGATTTCGGCTGGGGTCCACCAAGCGTTGATCCCTACGGCACTTGCACCGATCACGATGGTCGCCCAATAGGCAATGATCCATTCTGGATAGTTGCGCATGGCGATCGCCACCCGGTCGCCGGCACCAACATCTGTTTCAAAGGCGAGATAATGAGCTAGCGAGCGAACCATGGCGTGCGTGTCGGTGTAGTTGATGCTCTCGTCTTCAAAGCTGATGTATGGGCGTTCGGCGAATTGGGCCGAGTTCTCCCAAATGAGTCGCATGTTTTCGGGGGCCTTGTCGAACACTCGCATCGGTATTCCCCGCACCATTTGGTTTGACCAAGCGAAAGGGGAACCCGGCGCGGTGAACTCCGACCAAGTTTCCTTTAACGTTTCAATCACAGGCTAATAGATAGCGCAATTTGTGGCTCTATGCTTGCCTGAGTTGAAAACGTTGGCTGAGCAATGCGCTTGTTTGTTCGCCAAGTTCGTGCCGAGGCAGACGTGCGCGACCATCTGGTTAACGCCAGATGGAAGTAGGGGGTGCGCCCGATGTTTGGGTTGTCTGCCTTCGGCCCGAACTTGACATTGTCGCGGTTACTTGGGGGACACCACAACAAGGACTTGTGGGTATAAGCAATAAGGATTCGGTGGCGATCTTGCTAGCCATGTGCGTACTGCCTTGCTCCTTACCTTCCTAAGAACCTTCTTACGAACCTTCTTACGAACCTTCGCAGGAAGTATTATATCTTACTAGGAAGTTTTGTCAACGAGAAAACGCGAAACTTTTTCAATACTTTTCTGGCGCTTCGCGTTTTGGGTCGGAGTCAGGGTTTCGGGGAGCGCCCAGTTGGGTTTCCCGGCATACAGCAGGGTGCGGATGCGGTGGTTGTTGAAGTTGGTGAACCCGAAGGCGCCGCGTTTGACGCGTTTGGCGAGGTTGTTGGCCGTTATCTGTAGCGTTTGACGTTGTTGTGGTTCTGGTCTGGGGTTTCGTGTGGTGGACATGTCGTTGACGGGGTGGCGATGCGGTTTTGGCGTTGGTGGCCGAGGTGTTGGGCGAGGTGTTGTCGGAG
>JAHQYM010000028.1 GCA_024421095.1 Acidimicrobiia bacterium | reverse complement strand
GGCGAGGCGTTCGAATTCCACCGACCCGATCAGCATTGAGCAGTCGGCGTGGCTCGGCCATGTGCGGCGAGTTGCTGAGACTCAGACCGTCGCCGAGTATGACGTGAACGCGCTAGGGGCGCTCGCGGAGCGCCTTCCCAGGCTGCTCGTGGACGGCCCAGGAGGACTCCCGGAACTACCAGCTCTTTTCGGTGATTGCGGTGTCTGTCTGGTGTTCGCCCAAGGTCTTCGAGGTGGCAAGCTAGATGGTGCCGTAACTCTTCTTCCCGACGGCCGTCCAGTCATTGGGCTGACCACCCGGGGAGACCGTTTCGACAGTCTCCTATTCACTCTGATCCATGAGTGTGCCCATTTGACACTTGGTCATATTGATTCACGCACGCCCACAATTCTTGACGACGATCTGAGAGAGCCTCGAGACGATCCAGACGAGGTAGCAGCCGACGAGCAAGCTTCAGCGTGGCTCTTCCCAAGCGGGTTCCAGATCAAATCAGATTCGGTGCCAGCGATTCTTGAAGCCTCGTTGCGATATAAGGTGCATCCAAGTGTGGTCGTTGGTCGCGTTCAGTACGAGACCCAGAACTGGAGTCGCTACCGCAACCGTATTCCAAAGGTCCGTTCCGAACTTCGAGACGCGGGACTTCTCTCATGAATGCATTCACCGAGTGGGGCCTCCACGACAAGCGCGCTACTTTCTCGTTCTATCTGAGGTGATGGCTCCTACACCTTCCTCCAATCTGCGCTCGTGTTCGTCGGCACAGAGTTCGAATGTGGCGTGCATTTTCGATCCGTCGATTGCGAGTGAGACGACATGTTCTTCGGGAATCTTCGTTAGCGCGTCTAGTGCGAGCCCCACATCAGGTGCCACCACATGCCCCCTGTCACGACTGTACGACATCAAGTATGCCATTGATTTCCGGTTTGGAACCACACAAGCATACCCCAGCGTAGGTCGCTGGGATGCTCAGGCTGGTGGATCGGCATGGCTGCGAGGATTCCTCGACAGGTGTTGTCGGGGAGCATGATTCCCGTTCAGTCCCGAGATGGGTGTCTCAGGTCAGGCGGGACTCGATGATCTTCACGGCTATTCGAGCGATGGTTATAATGTCTTCGGCTGCGATATTGTTGTGCCCGAAACCTTCGTAATCATGTATGGCCCACTCTTCGGCCCGGGGCGACGGTGATGTTTTCAGCATTTGATGAATCGCCGCGTGGATCGCCACCCTCCAACTTCCCCCTAGCCTTATCGACTACATCCTTGTGCATGAGTTGGCCCATCTCCGTGAAGCCAACCACACTCCCGAGTTCTGGTCGATAGTCGCCCGCCTCATTCCGTCCTACGAAACCCACAAAACCACCTTGGCCACCACCGGCAAGTCCATCTGGCTCGGCTCCGTGACGGGAGCAGCCGAGCGCAGGTGATTGCGCGAAGCGGTGGCGTGCGGTTCGGGTTGCTCAGGCGGTAAAGTTGCGGTGTGGCAACAACATTTGAGCTTCAACTTGACCCGCTCAACGGCAACAGCCGTCCACTCGCAGATTGGCTCACGACGTTTCCGCTGGCCTGCGTGGTACTCGACCCCTACACCCACGAAAGCGCCTGGATACTAGACACCTCCAAACGTATCTTGGAGAACTTTCGTGAGGCCGGATGCCGCACCTGCTGGCTGCTCACCTGCACAAACGAAGATGCCCAACGCTTCCTAGGGCCATACGCCGAACAGATGCTCACCTTCATTGACCCGGCAAGGCAAGTCGCATTCGGTCTCGGAGTGCAAACCGCTCCCGCTTTCTTGTTGGTTCGCCAAGACGCAACAGTGACCGCTAAAGCGGAAGGTTGGAACCCCGACCAATGGCGTGAAGTAGCTGACGCTATTGCCGAGTTGACCCACTGGAACCGCCCCGCCATTCCCGCAGCAGGCGACCCCGCCCCCTACCCGGGCACGCCCATCACCGAAACCTGAAATCCCGTGGCTGAGTTTGCATACTCCGATCTGTTGCCGCTCGGTCCCGACACCACCGAATACCGTCTAATCTCAACGCAAGGGATCGCCACGTTCGAAGCCGACCGCCGCACGTTCCTAAAAGTTGAGCCGGAAGCTATCCGCAATCTTACCCGTGAGGCCATGCACGACATAGCCCATTACCTGCGCAGCGAACACCTCGAACAGTTAGCCAAAATCCTCAAAGACCCTGAAGCCACCGCAAACGACAAGTTTGTGGCTACCGAACTTCTGCTCAACGCCAACATCGCTGCCGCTGGTGTGCTGCCAATGTGCCAAGACACCGGAACCGCTGTCGTGATGGGCAAAAAAGGCGACCAAGTAGTCACCTACGGAGATGACGGCGAGGCAATCTCTAAAGGCGTGTTCGATACTTACACCGAAACCAACCTGCGTTATTCCCAACTAGCCCCCGTATCAATGTTCAAAGAACAAAACACTGGCAACAACCTCCCCGCACAGATCGAAATTTATTCCAAACCGGGCAACACCTACGAATTCTTGTTCATCGCCAAGGGTGGTGGCTCGGCCAACAAGTCCTTCCTGTTCCAGAAAACCAAAGCGCTGCTCAACACGGAATCTTTGCTCAGCTTCCTAGACGAATCGTTGCGTGCAGTAGGCACCTCAGCCTGCCCGCCTTACCACCTAGCGGTTGTGGTTGGAGGCACTTCAGCTGAGTTCAACTTGAAGACCGCCAAACTAGCCTCGGCCCATTACCTTGATACCTTGCCCACCTCAGGCAACGCCGCTACCGGCCACGGTTACCGAGACCGTGAATGGGAAGCCAAGATACTAGAACAAACCCGAGAGTTCGGTATCGGAGCACAATTTGGGGGCAAGTACTTCTGCCACGATGTGCGGGTGATTCGCTTGCCCCGCCACGGTGCTTCAAACCCAGTAGGGATCGCGGTCAGTTGCTCCGCAGACCGCCAAGCGAAAGCCAAGATCACCAGCGAGGGGATATTTCTTGAACAACTAGAAACCGACCCGGCACGGTTCTTGCCCGATGTGGACAACGCCGATCTATCAAGCAACGTGGTGACAATCAACTTAGACGAACCGATGGCGACAATCCGCAACCAACTGAGCCAATGCCCAGTCAAGACCCGCTTGTCACTAAACGGATCCCTTGTGGTGGGGCGGGATATCGCCCACGCCAAGATCGCCGCACGGCTTCGCAACGGTGAACCCATGCCACAATATTTGCGTGACCATGCGATCTATTATGCGGGACCAGCGAAAACGCCAGCCGGTTACGCATCGGGTTCATTCGGGCCGACCACCGCTGGGCGCATGGATTCTTACGTGGCACAGTTTCAAGCGGCGGGTGGTTCGATGGTGATGCTCGCAAAGGGCAACCGATCAGCGGAGGTGACCGAAGCGTGCGCCCGTTACGGTGGGTTTTATCTCGGTTCTATAGGTGGCGCTGCTGCTCGCTTGGCCGCCGATTCGATCCGCTCCGTGGAAGTCCTTGAATATCCAGAACTGGGTATGGAGGCCATCTGGAAGATCAAGGTGGAGAACTTCCCGGCGTTCATTGTGATTGACGATAAGGGCAGCGATTTCTACGCCGAAGTGACCACGCCGGTTCATCTTCGTTAGGCAGCGACCAGTTCATCTCCGCTAGAAAGCGAAGCTAGACCAAACCCAACTCACGCACTGTGGCTCGCTCCTCAGCCAACTCAGCAACCGACACATCAATACGGGTCCGAGAAAAGTCATCAACATCAAGCCCCTGCAAAACCGTATAACTGCCCGCTTCGCAAGTCACCGGAAATGAACAAATCAATCCTTCCGCAACGCCATAAGAACCATCAGATGGAACGGCCATCGACACCCAATCACCGTCAGCGGTGCCCAACATCAGGTCACGCATATGATCGACAACAGCGGATGCAGCCGACGCAGCCGAAGACAAACCCCGAGCCTCAATAATCGCCGCGCCACGTTGCTGCACTGACGGAATGAAAGTCTCCGATAACCACGTTTCGCCACCCACCGCAGCCAGCGCATCGGCAGCCGAAGCCCCATTCACGGTGCAATAAGAAATGTCTGGATATTGCGTAGCCGAATGATTACCCCAAATAGTCATTTTCTTGATGACGTTCACCGACACATCCAACTTGTGAGCCAACTGAGCGATAGCTCGATTATGGTCAAGGCGGGTCATCGCCGCGAACCGTTGCGCCGGAACATCGGGCGCATTATGCATCGCGATCAAAGCGTTGGTGTTGGCGGGATTGCCCACCACGAGCACCCGAACATCATCGGCAGCGTGTTGATTGATCGCTTTGCCTTGCAGCGTGAAAATCGCGCCGTTCGCTTCCAACAAATCCTTGCGTTCCATACCTTTCGAACGCGGGCGTGACCCCACCAGCAAAGCAATGTTGGCACCCTCAAAAGCAACGTTCGGATCATTACTTTGACGGATGCCTGCAAGCAACGGGAAGGCACCGTCGTTCAACTCCATAGCCACACCCTCAAGCGCTTTCATAGCGGGCGGGATCTCCAACAATTGCAGGATCACCGGCTGGTCTGGCCCCAACATTGAGCCGCTCGCAATCCTAAACAACAAACTGTAACCGATTTGGCCTGCTGCACCACTGACAGCTACGCGAACAGGGTCATTCACACGCATCACCCTACCAGCAACCGCGGCATTAAGCGAACAATCCATTAGATTGGGCGGATTGGGTACGTGTGTTGCCGGATTGGGCACGAGTGTTGCCAATCCAAGATTCGTAGAGCGCCGCATAGACACCACCCGCAACGGTCAACTGGTCATGGGTACCCTGCTCGACTATCCTGCCGCTATCAAACACTACGACCAAATCGGCACGCTCAGCAGTAGACAGGCGATGTGCAATCGAAACCATCGTGCGACCAACAGCCAAACGGCTCAAAGCGGCAGCCAACGCCTCCTCCGTTTCGGGGTCTACCGCTGAAGTGGCCTCGTCAAGCAACAACAAACCAGGGTCAGCAACCTGCGCCCTTGCCAACGCCACCAACTGCCGCTCACCAACCGACAACCGACCACCCCGTTCACCAACAACGGCATCAAGCCCTCCAGGCACCCGAGCCAACCAATCCGTCAAACCCAAAGCTTCAATAGCGGAAGCCGCATCTTCAATCGAGGCATCGGGACGACCGTAACGAATGTTCTCGCCAATCGAAGTGTCGAACAGAAAACCGTCTTGAGGCACCATGCGGATACAACGGCGCCTTGATGCCGGATCAACAGTTGCCAAGTCCACTCCCCCAACGAGGATCTTGCCCTCGGTTGGGTCGGCCAGGCGCGTGATGAGACGCGCCAAAGTAGTTTTGCCGCTGCCAGTTTCACCCACAATTGCAACATTGCTCTCTGCCTCAATCGCCAAATCAACATTATGCAACACCTGTTCACCGCTGCGATAACGGAAACTCACAGCAGCCACCGCCACCGCCAATGGCTCCGCGGGCAAGTCAACACCATCCTCGGGCTCGACCACCTCAATCGGCACATCCAACACCGCAAGTATTTTCCACCAACCCGCCAACGCCGTCTGAGTTTGGTCCATCACCTCGCCAATCTCAGCGATGGGATGAACCAACAAATTAACCAGAAACAGGAACGCAATCAACTCTCCCACCCCAACATCTATGGCACCGCTCCACCACACCCCAACACCCACCGTCGCGGCTAAAGACAAAGACGAAAAGAAGTCGATCACCGGCAACATTCCTGCGAACCAAATATGTGAACGGAGCTGAGCTTTGTATTGGCGGTCGACCACCCGACCAAGACGCTTGCGCAGCACCGGACCGTAACCGTAAGCACGAATCACCGGCGCGCCGGACACCGCTTCAGAAGTCTCACCCAAAGTATCCGACACACGGTTCCTCACCCGCGCATAAGCAGCAAATTGCCGCACCTGAACCCAACGAAGAAACGGATACAGCGGCACATGGCAAGCCACAACCAGCAATGTCAATTGCCAGTTATAGAACGCCATCACTGTCAACGTGCCGACCACAATGGCACCATTGACGATCCAACTCAACGCTCCCCACTGAGTGAACTGAGCCAACGCCTCCACATCCGAGGTGACCCTGCTCACCAGCACTCCCCGCCTACTGCCAGTGTGGTCAGCCATACTCAACTTGTGAATATGCTCAAAAGCACGAACACGCAAACCCAAAAGCAACGACTCCGCGGTGATGACCAGACGGATTTGCGTGAGACGGTCAACAATCAGCACTCCCACCACAACAACCATCGCTAAGGCACTCGCGAGCAGTACGAATCCGGGCCTGTAACCCGCTTCACCCAAAAGGCCTTTGTCCAAAACCTGTTGCACCAAAATAGGTACCACCAACTCACCGACCGCCGCAGCCAAAGCCATCAAAATCGTTACACGAATACCAGTCTTCAGTTCAGGGCTGATCGCCAAACCTCGACGCAGCACAGTAAAAGCCCCAACATTAGGAAGCTCCTCAGCGTCAAGCAACTCAATCGCTTGCTCAACACCCGATTTCATCGCAGGTAGCTCAACGCTCGGTGGCACACCGCCCGGTGGCACACCGCTTGGAGGCCCACCACTCAAAGCCTCACCGCTTGAATCGCCCGAACTTGCGGCGTTCACAGGATTTCCGTCTGCTCGTACGACATTACCAAATTGCGGTAATCTTCACGCATCAGTAGTTCTTCGTGGCTACCAACCGCTACCACCTCTCCGGCTTCCAAATACAGCACCCGATCGGCCAACATAATCGTAGAAATGCGTTGAGCCACCACAATAATCGTGGTATCAAGATGGCGACTCAAGTTGTTGAGAATGCGAGCCTCAACTAACGGGTCGACTGCGCTCGTGGCGTCGTCTAGCAACAACAACCGCGGAGAACCCGCTAAAGCCCGAGCCAAAGCCACACGTTGGCGTTGCCCACCCGATAAGGTCAGACCACGCTCCCCAACCACCGTAGCCGATCCATCTGGCAGAGCAGACACAAACCCATCTGCTTCGGCAAGGCGCAGCGACTGTTCGACATCCACCCCCTCCCGACCCATCTGCACATTCTCGGAAACCGACGCGGCAAATAAAAACGCCTCCTGAAAAGCCAAAGCAACGCCGTTCGCCAAGTGCGCCGGCGCAATCTCGTCAACTGGTTCCCCTCCAATACAAACTCGTCCTTGCGAAGGTTCTAGCAACCCCGCTATGGCTTCACACAGCGTGGATTTGCCCGACCCTGTTTGGCCGACCAAAGCCAACGTTTCAGACGGTTCAACCACAAACGAAGCATTAGCCACGGCGAACTTTTCGCCATAGGAGACGCTCAAATTATCAACCACAACACCAACCGTTTGTGAAGGCAAATGCGCCGTACCACTGCGGTCTTCTTTTGGAAAGGCCATCACTTTGTCGACCCGCTCCAATGCCACCACTGAACGGGGCAACTCCTCAAGAAAGAAGCCCAACACACGCAGAGGGGTCGCCAACAAACCAAACAAAATCGCCGCCAATACTAGATCGCCGGCACTCGCAGCGGTGCGAGACACCAACCAGGTGCCAAGCAAAATCAAAGCAACAATGCCAATGTTGGGCAACGCATCAATCAAGGGTTCAAAGTTCGCCCGCAAACGGCCGACTCTCACCCGCCATTGCCGCAACCTATCTGAAGCTTTAAGCATGCGATCCACCTCAGCCGCTTCACGACCTAAGGTCTTTACCACCACCGCACCATCAAAACTCTCATGGGCAATAGCCGCCACTTCACCAACACGCTCCTGAGCCAATGCCGCCGGCTCTTCCACCAAAGCGGTGTATTTCTGGCTGACGATGACCAGAGTCGGAAACAGGATCGCGGCGATAATCGCCAGCAGGGGATGGATCAAAAAGATGCTCACAACCGAGACCAACACCAAAAACAACACGCTCACCGAAAACGCCAAAGGCTTGAGCACCACGGTGGCCATCTGCACGTCTATGTCGGCGTGGGCTAGTAACTCACCGGTGGGTTTCAAACGATGAAACCGCAATGGAACATCAAGGTAATGCCAGAGCAGCCCACGCCGCCAATCCCGCTGGGTGCGGTACTCAGCCATAGACAGGAAATAGCGGCGGGTGACCACGCTCGCACCACGCAAAAACGACACACCAAGCAACGCCGCCACGGCCCACCAAACCGCTCCACCAGACACACCGCTGCGAGAACCAGACCCTTCTAGGGCACCACTTTCAAATACCGGCACAATCAGGTCATCGGTGACATCACGCAACACCCAAGCACCACCAACAGCAGCCACCACAAATAGCAACGCACCAACCATAGCCACAGCGTGAGGCCACGGATGGGCACGTAACGAACGAGCGATCAAACGCCCCCCACGCCTCCAAATGTGAACATCGTTACCCAACTCCGTTTTCACACGCTTACCGAACCATGCGTCATTGTGGTTTGCGATCTTGGGTTAGAGGCGGTCGACGATGGCCGCCGCGAATTCCGAACATTTCACTTCGGTTGCGCCGTCCATGAGCCGTGCGAAGTCATAGGTAACAACTTTGTCGGCGATGGTTTTTTCGATTGCGGTGACGATGTCGTCTGCCGCGTTTTGCCAGCCGAGGTGCTCAAACATCATTACCCCCGACAGCAGCACCGAAGAGGGATTGACCTTGTCTTGGCCTGCGTATTTGGGGGCGGTGCCGTGGGTGGCCTCAAACACACCATGCCCGGTTACGTAGTTGATGTTGGCACCCGGGGCGATGCCTATACCGCCGACCTGAGCGGCGAGAGCATCCGATAGGTAGTCGCCGTTGAGGTTCATGGTTGCGATCACATCAAACTCGGCGGGGCGTGTTAGTACTTGTTGCAAGGCAATGTCGGCGATGGCATCTTGCACCAGTATCTTGTCTCCAGCATCACCGCCGCAGTCGTTCCAACCCACCGCCACATCAGAGAACTCTTCACGAACTAGCTCATAACCCCATTTCTGGAAAGCGCCTTCAGTGAACTTCATGATGTTGCCCTTGTGTACCCAGTGGACACGCTTACGCTTGCGGCGCAACGCATACTCAATGGCTGCCCGCTGCAAACGTTGCGAACCGGTCTTGGAAATTGGTTTCACGCCGATACCGCTGTCTTCACGGATTTCCCAACCAAAGGCATCGTGCAGCAAATCCATCATTTTGCGGGCTTCAGGGGTGCCCGACTGGACTTCAAGGCCAGCGTAAATGTCTTCAGTGTTCTCTCGGAATATCACCATGTCTACAAGTTGCGGTTCTTTGACGGGTGACGGCACACCGTTAAACCAGCGCACCGGCCGCAGGCATACATAAAGATCCATGATCTGACGGATGGCCACATTGAGGCTACGGAATCCCCCACCGATTGGTGTGGTGAGCGGGCCTTTGATACCTATGAGGTATTCGTCAAAATGCTCAATCGTGGCTTGAGGTAACCAATCACCCGTTTCGTTGAAGGCCTTTTCGCCAGCCAAAACTTCACGCCAAGCAATAGTCTTGCCGTATTTGGCGGCGGCGGCATCAAGCACCAAACGTGCTGCGGGCCAGATATCGACCCCAGTGCCGTCACCTTCAATAAAAGGAATAATCGGATTGTCGGGGACAGCGAGAGCGCCGTCATTTTGCATTGATATCTTTTCTGCCATACCCAAGACTTTACCCGTAATCACGCGCTCTAACCCATCCTAAGCAGTCAGCGTGAAACACGCCCGCACTAACACCCACATCTGCACGGAATTGAGCGGCTCTTCGCGCTGTCGGAGGTCTCCTGAAATCA
Organism: Acidimicrobiia bacterium; assembly: GCA_024421095.1. Taxonomy (GTDB): domain Bacteria; phylum Actinomycetota; class Acidimicrobiia; order Acidimicrobiales; family Aldehydirespiratoraceae; genus VXYK01. The sequence continues at coordinate 13,432 of JAHQYM010000028.1, read as the reverse complement.
CGATCCGCCAACCAACCACAACCACCCCGACCTCCACGCCTCCACGTTTACGCGCAGACTCTCACATTTCAGTTCGGCTAATGCTACAAATACAACAATGAACGAAGCGCATATCGTCGACAATCCCTTATGGAAACTGGCATGCACCAAAGGGATCAGCAGACGTCGCTACTTGAAATTGCTAGCAGTTGGAGGCGCAGCCGCGATAATCGCCGCTTGCAGCGACCCGAAGTTACCGACCAACGCTTCACCACGCATTTTCAAGGATCCAAGCCCGTTTATCGAACGCCAAGGCGGGCTTGAAACCCGTTTAGAGCTTCTAGACGAGACCATCACCGCTGACCGCTACTTTTTTGTGCGTAATAACTCAAGCAGCCTCAAACTCAATACCGCAACATATGAACTCGTCATTACCGGTGATGCCATTGACCAGCAAGCCACGTTGACCTACCGCGACATTCTTGAGCTACCCAGAACGACCGTAGTTGCATACCTCGAATGCGCCGGTAACCACCGTGCCATGTTCAATTTACTCAACGGCCAAAGAGCCGAAGGTACCCAATGGGAAAGAGGTGCCATCAGCAACGGCGAATGGACCGGTGCGAGTCTCAAATCGGTACTCGCACTTGGTGGTGTGGATTTGTCGCGTGCTCACAGCGTTTTGCTGGTCGGCAACGATAAAGAATCACCAGAGCAAGGGTTTAGACGGTCGCTACCTATCGCCAAGGCTACCGATCCCAGTACTCTGCTCGCCTACGAACTCAACGGAAAACCGCTTCCTCCCGATCACGGGTATCCAATACGAGCGGTGGTACCTGGTTGGATAGGTAGCTCGTGGATCAAGTGGGTCAGCCAAATATTTGTGTCGACGAAGCCCATTCATACACGCAACAACACAGATTCATATGTGTTGATCAACGATAACTACAAGCCAGATGGGAGGGCTAAAGGGGCTCCGATAACTGAGCAAACAATAAAAAGCGCGCTGGCGTTACCGTGGCCAACCCGATTATCTGCTGGAAAGCACCTCATCCACGGTTTCGCACACTCTCCTGACCCCCTGAGTCAAGTGCAATGGAGCACCGACGAAGGCAAAACATGGCATCAAGCCACACTACAAAAACCGATTGCACGGTACTCTTGGGTTCGATTCGAGTTCAACTGGTCTCCAAATCCTGGTGACTACACGATCATGACTAAGGCAACGGATTTCGCAGGGAACACCCAACCAGACTCAATTCCGTTCAACGAAAAGGGATACCTCTTCAATCAACCACTCCCTCACCCAATCAAAGTCATCTAGTGGGTCGGTGGGGGAAGCGTAGCCTGACACCGTGTGGTATGCACGGCTCTTGACTGACCGTCAGACGACCAAATCGCAGCCAAGAAAGTTGCGGCCCCGCTGTTGCGCAGCTTCCATAACGGAGAACGAACCAGCCGCTGGGTCAACCACAATGTCGCCTGGGTTGGTAACTGCGGTGATAAGTTCGCTTTGCAACTCAAGCGGTTTGCAGTGCGGATGACCGCCGTTGCGTTCGGTTTGTTCCTGCCAAACGTCTGGAATGTTGTGAACGCTCCACACACCCTTGGCGCGGCGCGGCGTTTTTTGCAGCACAACCAAGTACTCCGAGCAGCGGCGAGTTCGGTAACCCATTCCAATCCGCATTTTGTGCCAAGTCACCAAATCAACAACCTCTAAGCTGGTGCCGTTCAGCCAGGGCGTAAACCCAGTACACAGATGGAACTTGTCCATCCACAAGAAAAGGTGCCCCGAAGCAATCAGGACTCGGTCAATGGCCGTGATGATTTCGGTGATGTCTTCCTCTTGCATCTGCGCCAGCGCGGCGCGTTGGCGGCCTCTCTTTTGGCCTTCATTGCCGTAGGAGAGTTGATCAAGCACGCCTCGGTACTGCGGATCAAAAAACACTGCGGGTATCGCTGACTTGGGGATAGCTTCTAGCAGTTCAGTGGCGCTCATCTGCAAACGGGTGTTGAGTACATGGCTTTCGGGCAGTTCAATCACTGGCACCCCAAGCTCGCGGGCATCGCCGAAAACGGTGGAAATTTGTGGCTCGGTCGGTATGCGTTCAACGGTGGTTGCACCAAGCTCGCCGGCATCGCCGAAAACGGTGGTAGCCGTTTGATCCGGATACCCGTTGAGCGGTACCGAACCTTCCGGGCGTTTGGGTGCGGGGATACCGTGGTCGTCATCACTTGATTCGTGACAAGCGACGGGCGTGCCTTCATCAGGTAGAGCAGTAGTCAATTGATCAGTAGTCAATTGTGTGGTCATAGATCAGACATCTCCTTATAGGTGGGTTGTTGAGCGGGTCGGCGCTGTGCCGCGCCCTGTTGTTGGTGAACACTATTGACCGTAGATGGTAGGTGTAACATTGGTGGCATCATCAGTTTTCCGTGGGTTGGAAGGGGTGTGGCAGCGACTTCGAAAATTCGGCTTTAGATGGTGAACAAGTAGGTGCAGAGCGCCTTGCGCGCCTTGGCGGCGGTCTTCGTTGAGGGGGCGAGGGCATGCTGCACGAGGTGTGCCTGCAGAAATCAGGCGCACGGCGAAGTGCCTTTCGACGCCGTAGCCCCGCATGGAGGGGACTTACCGCTCGGGTGTCCCGATGTTTTGAATGATAACTCCCCGACTCTGATAGAGTGCGGGCATGGACACCACTTGCGTTTCCGCAGCCGAGCGGATCCCTCCTGAGACGACCGCTTGGAATCGCCTTGTCGAGGCTCGCTGGCCTGCTGGCGTGGTGTGCCCGAGGTGCCGGGGCCGTGAGCCGGCGTTCCGGGCGAAGCGGTTGGAATGGAGGTGTCGCTCCTGTCGCTACGACTTCACGGTCACCACGGGAACGGCCATGCACCGATCGAAAGTCAATGCCGCAAAGTGGGTGAACGCGGCTTGGCTCTCCGACTTGCGCCCCGCGATGTTGGCACGCGAACTTGATGTGTCCGCACCTGCCGCCCGACGCATGGCCGACGCATTGGAGATGACCGGGCTACCCCCCGGGGAAGGCCGTTTGAAGGCGTTGATGAATCAACCCAGCGACCGGTCCGAAGCACTTCGGCGGCGATTGCCCGCCACGTTCGACACCAATGCAAACCCTATCGATGGCTTGAGCAGGGGCCAGCGGACTGTGCTAGGGATACTGCGCGGCAGGATCAGGGGCACGACGCTCAGCCAGGTCGCCGCCGAGTCCCGCCTGTCCGAAGACCATGCGCGACGATGCTTAAACGCCCTAGCCGAAAGGGGTTTTGCCCGGCGAGAAAAGGCCAGCCTGCCCTGGGGTTACGGCTCACGAAAGGTCGTCCTGTGGTCGCTTAACCTTAGCGAAGACTGCGTCTCGGCATTGGCCTACCTGCTACCACCAACCCCGACGCCGCAGGACAATACCTGCGCAGACCGGGTTCCGCCCGAGCTCTGGAGCCTGTTCTGGAACGGGGCGAGCGCCAAGGACCTGAGGCTCCCCGACGATGCCTTCTTCGTGGCCACCACCCTACTCGACGGCCCGGATCCGGTGGCACGCTCCTGGGCGTTGCGATGCCTCCCTATTGACGCACTACGGAGATGCCGTGACATGCGCGGTTGCAACACCGGCGAGATAGCAACCAGAATCGACAAGGCCATCGCCCGGCGCGCCGATGGCTGAGATCGACGCATGGGCCGATGTGCTCTCGGCTGAGATGCGCTCCGTCTGGCCCATCCTGCAAGAGGTGACCGATCCGCTAGAGGGTGCCTTGATGGGCGGCACCGCGCTGACCATCCATCTGCGCCACCGCGTGTCGTTCGACCTCGACTACATGACGGTCGACGGCTTCTCCGGCGACGAACTCGCCAATCAGTTCGAGAAGTCCGCGGGTGCCGTCGACATCTACGCAAGCGGTTCCGACCAGCTGCACGCCAGAGTCGACACCGTGCAAGTACAGGTGTTCAAGATGCCGTCCCGGGGGGCGAACCCCGGCCATGTCAAGACCCTCGCACAGCCCACGAAGATAGACGGTCTCCCGGTCGCCTCTGTGGCAGACCTGCTGGCCTCCAAGCTCGACGTCATCATGTACCGGCCGAAACTTCGCGACTACATCGACCTTATGGCCCTGGACAGGGCCGGACCGTACACCCTCGAAGACGGGTTGCGGTTCCACATGCAACGCTACGGCATCACCCCCGCATCAACTGATGCCGCCAACATCGTCGATCTTCTTGAGAGCCCTGGAGTCCTCGACGAAGACCCCCAATTCGCAGATCACAAAGACGACGTTCTCCAGTACCTCGCGAATCGCGCTCCCGACCTTGAACAGTTCCTGCACCAAATGCGGCTGGGCCAAGGTGATTCGGCCACCCCAGAACCACCCGACAGACACCGCGCCGCCGGCCTAACACCAAACTTCGACAAGAGGTTCAACTCGCCCGACTAATGCTCAGCCGTAAGGGGAATTGGCGTTTCAGGCCGACCCGAGCCAGTTCCCTCGGCGCTGAGAGTCTGATCTCGCGGATTGCAGTTTCAAATCTGCGGCAAAGTTACGGCAGGTTCGGCGTTCAGGGTTTTGCGTGTTGGGGTACCTACCTGTTGGGTCGTTCTTATAGAGTTGGATGCGAAGGAGGCATTGAGACGTGGCACGCTCGGATTTGTTGATTGATCTAGTCGAGTCGGAGCGTTGTGGTGACAAGCAACGTTTCCGCATGCTGGTTGAAGCGATCATCGCCGAGGAGCGTTCAAAGCAACACCACCTAGTCGCTGATCGGCTTTCGGAGATCATCACTCCTGTTGGTTCATCCGATCTTCTTGCTCGTGACGAAGCCTCGTCTCGTGTTGGTGATCTTCTCCTTGATGTGGTTCCTAGGCGCAGAGTTGGTTCATTGCAACTCAAACCGCATATCCGAACTGCGATCGACGAACTAATTGAGGAGCACAAGCGGGTTGACCTGCTGCAAAGCTACGGGCTTGAACCCCGAAACCGGGTCCTGTTGGATGGACCGCCCGGGAACGGCAAAACAAGCCTTGCTGAGGCGATTGCCTGCGAAACGATGTTGCCTTTCTATGTGGTGCGTTACGAAGGTGTGGTGGCTAGCTTTCTGGGTGAGACCGCATCACGGCTTGATGCGATTTTCGATTTTGCGCGCACGAGGCGCTGTGTCCTTTTCTTAGACGAGTTCGACTCGATCGCAAAGGAGCGATCTGATATTCACGAGACGGGCGAAATCAAGCGAGTCGTTTCGACGTTACTTTTGCAGATTGATCGGCTGCCTGCTCATGTGATCGTGGTCTGCGCCACCAATCATTCCGAACTGCTTGATCGAGCCGCGTGGCGGAGGTTTCAGTTACGACTTGAGCTTCAGGTTCCCACGCGGGCCGAAGCAGAGATGTTCTTGGGGCGAATGAAGCAACGGCTAGGTGGAGAATTGGGTCTAGCCCCGCTTGCACTTGCCGATAAACTCAGTGGCGCTAGTTTTGCGGAACTTGAACAAGTCGCCTTAGACATTAGACGGCGCCTAGTCCTAGAACTACCGAGTGGCGATGCGTCCAAGATCGCCAACTCAAGAATCGAACAATGGCGGACACAGGCTCACCCATAAGCACCCCCCGACCATTTTTAGCGTTCCCACCGGCACGGGTAGGGAGCATCCCATCTAGTGGTTCCCGGTCGCCGTTTGGGCGGGTCCAATGTCCAAGCGCTTCGAGACAGGGGTCTCGGCTCACTCCTCAGTTCCAATCTTTGCGTGAGACTCTTGAACAAGACCGAGCAGAACTTGCGGAGACAACCACGATGTCCGATCCAGAACTTGTGGCGGTGTTCGACCTAGCGGGATCGGTTGAGGCTTTTATCCGTGCAGTATCACATATTGAGGGTTTGGAGTTCCTTTCCTACCTTCAGGAAGACGCGGTGGCATTTGATGAAGATTTTTTCTACGAAGCTAAGGGCGAACCAACCGAAAAAGCTGTGCCGCAGTCGTTGTACATGGTATTGACTAACGCGCGAGCCGTTGACGAGTTGGTGAGCCTCTTCGAACGCTGGCAGGTGGATCAATCCGTCAAATTTGCGCGGGGACTCGCACCCTTGAAGCAAGTTTTCAAGTTGTTGCGCTCAGTTCGCCGCTGGGGTCCCGAGGACCGGGTGCGCGATACGGGACTCCTTGAACAGTGGAAAGAAGATGTAGAGGTTACGGGCACCCAAGGAGTGAAGCATGTTGAAATTGAACTTTGGTATCGGTGGGATGCATCCATTAGATCGACAGCGCAGGATGAGGTCACTTCAATCGTTAACGACCTCGGTGGTGGCATCGTTGCGACCGCTCAACGACCAGAAATAGCTTACCATGGTATTCTCGCTACTATCCCGTTGGCGTACGTGCAACGGGTTCTCACCGAAGGCCCATCTGCCATAAAGCTCTTGACAACTGAGCGGGTAATGTTTCTCAACCCTAACGTTCCGATGACTTTCGGAGCGCCGGAACCCGCGGAAAACGTTGAATGCAGATTCGACAAAACCATTCCCGCTGGTCGCCCGCGCATCGCACTCCTCGACGGTTTTCCCATGGCTAACCATAGCGCGCTCAAAGATCGATTGGTTATAGACGACCCAGATGACCAATCGTCAAAGTATGAACTCGCCCAGCAGGTTCACGGCAGCGGTATGGCTTCCCTGATTGCCCATGGAGACCTTTCAAATCCGGGGAACGCACTTCGCCAACGAATCTACATCCGCCCGATATTTGAACCGCACGAGATAGAGCCTACAGATGAAGTGGTACCAAAAGATAAATTGATAGTGGATGTCATCCATCAAGCTTTCCGTCGCATTTTTGAGGGCGACGGAGATACACGGCCCGCAGCACCGAGCGTTCGGATTGTCTGTCTCGCTCTCGGGGACCCAGCTAGGGTTTTCATTCGCCGACTCAGCCCGCTGGCAAGACTGCTTGATTGGCTGGCCGAGAAGTACAACCTCGTCATCGTTGTCAGTGGAGGTAATGTTGATGTGCGGCCCACAATCAACCTTCCTGATTCGTTGGAAGGACGAACACGCCAACTCCATTTGCCCATAGATGCCGAAGCTCAAGACCCTGTTGCTTTGGCGGAAACCCTAGAGCGCCAGTCGGATGCTCTCAAATCGCTGTTTGGTCAAGGGCTGCATCGTAGGCTCCTCGCACCAGCCGAGGCAGTTAACGTCTTGACAGTCGGTTCGGTCCACGCTGATGAATTGGATTTGGATCTACCGGACACGGTTCTGGACGTCATTCCAGACAACTTTCCCGCTTCCTACTCACCAGTCGGATTCGGTTTTCGGCGCTCGGTAAAACCCGAGGTCCTTCTACCTGGAGGTCGTCAGGTATTCCAAACACCTCCTCCCGGGCAAAACGGACGAGTGGAACTACAGCCACTGCCGAGCCCGTCAGTTGGGCCGGGGCTTCGCGTGGCTGCTCCTAGCGCGGCCGGCAACACCGACGCTGTCAACTTTACGAATGGCACCAGTAACTCAACCGCACTTGCCACTCGGGCTCTAAGCCAGATTTTTGATGTCCTTGAGGCCCCTCAGCAGGACAAGGGCTTGTTCCCGTTCCCGGACCCGCAGTACCATCCAATACTTGCCAAGACCCTATTGGTGCATGCGGCCGGGTGGTATGAGATATCGGACAAATTGCAAAAGATCCTAGAACTTCCTAAGAAACAGGCGCGTCAGCAACTCACTCAAATCCTCGGTTACGGCATTGTTCGCAGCGCGCGTGCGATATCGGCCGAAAAGAATCGTGTCGTGTTGCTCGGCGCAGGTTCCATAGTGTGCGACCAACGCCATACTTTTCGCTTTCCTTTACCGGATTCGCTATCAGCCTCGACCGAGTGGCGCCGTCTGACAATAACTCTGGGTTGGCTCTCGCCAGTGGACGTACGGTCGCAGAAATATCGCATGGCACGATTGTGGTTCTCTCCGCCATGCGACGACCTTAACGTCAAACGAACCGAGGCCTACCATCACGCGGTCCGCAACGGCACCGTCCAGCATGAGGTACTTGAAGGAACCGATGCGACAACTTACGTCAAAGGAACGGAACTCTCCATCGCGGTTGACTGCAGGAGTGATGCTGGGAAGCTGAGATCTTCGGTTCGTTATGGGCTTGCGGTCTCGCTTGAGGTTGGCCCTCAAGTTCGTTCTGACATCTACAACCAGATTCGTTCTCGGCTCAGAGCGCAAGTCCGAGATCGTGTACCAGTGCGTTAATCGCAGAAAGCATCACACGAGCGGTCACATGCTCAATGAAACCCATGTGTCGGCGGGGTGAATCAACGCACTCGTGTGACTATTGAGGTCTTATTTTCTTCGGTTTGTTTGCAACGGACTTGATCGCGATTCCGGGCTTCCGATTTCCCAACTGTTCACGGACGGCGACTTTTGCCAAGCCTTGATCCGTCGCTTTCGTGCTTCCTTCGGGAGTTTTTTCGTTGCCGCTATTGCTGCTTTGGTAACCTGTGCTGCCGCGAATTCTGCTTCGGTAATCTCTTGTGGTGTCGGCACAGACGATCTGCTCTTCACGAACCACCCAGAAAATTCTATGAGTGGCGCGATCTTGTCAAGTCGTGAATTAAGGTTCTCGTCAACTAGAAGTAACTCAACAACTAACTCAACCGAAGATGGTACCGGGTTGAGCATACCTGTCTCGGTCAAGAGTAGTCCTGTCAACAAACCTTCGCGATACGCCGTGGGGAATTGCTCGGGCGATGAAATAGCGCGATCAACACCTTCTTCTTGAACGTTGAAGGTCCCCTTCGCGCTTCGTCGGCCGATTGCCACACCTAGTTCTTGAGCTCGTTTGTCCCACAAGCTCAGCAAATTGATCTCATCAAGACGCTTAGTCAATTCGCCTTTTACGAAAGTATCAAATTTGCACAAGCTTTCGATCAACGCTTTCACATCCGAACGAAGATAGCTATCTAGCCGCCCCAGAATCCATCTCGTCCAGACTACGGTCGCGTCAACCGCAATGAGTGCCTGTTCTTCCACAACTGGTGGGAGTGTTGCGCGCCCGTGCCCCGTCCCGACACTATTCCTCAAGTTCCCCAACTCTGAAACAAGATTCTTAGCAGCTTGAGCCATCTTCTTTACTGCGGGGTCTGATCCAGCGTGACCTCTACCTGGTTGTCGGTCGACGGCCTTGTGTGCTTGGGTTACAACTGAGCCGAAATCAGCATTGTCACTGAGAGTTAGCTTGCGAATACCTATTACAACCCGCGCGACGCACTCAACTAGTTCCTTGCTACGCCCAACAAAATCCGACAAGTCCTGACTTTCGCGAGCGAGATCTAGGCGTTCAACTTGCTTATTGATTGATGCTACGTACTTGCTGCCGAGACCTTCGGGTATATCAAGTTTGTAGAATGCCATGCATAACATTCTACGTTCTAGCTGCACGCAACGTATATATCTCAACATGTGGGGCGCATGCCGCCGCTCGTGGTGTGCTTAGCGTTTTGCCGGAATACGACCGTCTAGGAATAGAATTTGAACAATGATGTAGTTGTGGCGCTTCAAAGCTACGTGCAATGTCGGGGCTGAGTTGGTTTCGTGATTATCGGTTCGGAGGTTCGTCTCAAAACGATTACTAGGAGTATCCAACAACGACGGCTACCCAAACAATGCGTCTGACCGGTCTGGCGCGCTACCGTGTATCCCGCAAGCGTCATTTGTTTATCGACGGTTTTGTCTATGTGGCTGTACCCGACACCGCCGTGATGGAATGCGCTGGTTTTTGCGAACAGCACCCACTGCTTCACAAGTCTGTTAGCTCAAAAACAACAACGCTACCTTCCACCCTGATGGCTCCGTTCAGGCTGGCCTCTCCTTCAAGTTGGGAACAAATAAGCAGCGCGTGGACCCGGTCAGACGTACCGTCGGTACGATAGTTGCGCAATCTGTTAGTAGGCTGCGTCTTGAAAGTCAACTGAACAATCTCGAAGCTTCTCCGACCATCCTGCGTCGTGTTTCGCGATAGCGCTAGCATTAGCGATCTTGTTATCCACCAGGATGAATGCCGATAATCTGGGTATAGTCTTATTTGGATCGTCTTGCATTGGGCGATCGCGGCGAGTTTGATGTTATTGCGCTGGGACTGCCCACAACTTTATTTGCGGTGGGTTTCTAGGCGTTCCGCCGCTTCAACTATTTTTTGGTTGTAGGTTGCGATGTTGTGCTTCAGTGTGAACAACGAAACGAACCACCAAATCCCGAGACCACCGAGGGTGAAGAAATGCAGCACACCTTTTCCGTGCTGCCCGGTAACGAAGTACTGGGCACCGCATACGGGCACTAACAGCGTAAGCATCAAGATAAAACCTGGGTTTTGGATTTGCTGTCTGGCTAATATCTGGTCTTTCATAGTTTCTCCTTCATTTTGTCGCCAAGCACTTCGCTTAGGTATCCAGTAACCTTAGCACTGAACTCCTAGTTCATTGGTCAGATGTTGAGAGTCGGACCACAATATTCTCTAACGCCCGCCGTTCGGGGATTTGATTTTGGTCTCAGGCGTTGGTAATGCACGGCGAAAGATTCGCGAGTTTCAGCGCGGGTGGCGACCCAGACTAACCAGAGGATCAACAACACATGCAGGGTGAGCAGGAACAGCAAACCGCCCGCGCCGAGTAGCGCAAATCCACTAACGCGTTCCGTGGTGATAGTCTCACGGGGTAGTGGGCCACTAGATGTCAGAAACCTTAGGCCGGTCACGAACAATGAGGAAAAAATATCATTCTCATAGCTGATATGCATCAAGGTGTGACCCGATCGGAAAGACGCAATCCACCTGCTAGGTTCTCCGCCAATTAGAAGGGGTACCGGTCTCCATCGCGAAATGTAAAATGGGTCTGCAACATCAGTTCGTTGTCGGGACGCTGTTCAATAACAACGTCTTTGCAGAGCCGCATGCACAGTAGTTCTTTCCGAGCGTTGAGGTTAAAGGTCACAATGGGAGCCTCCGTTCCGTTTCGTCTGCTTCAGTAACTCTATGGATGTGCGGATGAAAACGGAGTTCGCGGTTCCGGTGACCGGACCCGTTGCAACGCGCAAGAGGAAGTGGGCGCTCACCTCGGTGAACAAACGCAAATACAGCACGAAAAATCATGGTTGTCCACTCACGGTTGCGCGTAGTCATAGGTGACACGCGTTAGGTCCGTCAAGCGCTCGACGGTCAGCCACGGGTTCTGTCGATGCACCATGACATGACAGTTCGCGCACAGCGGACGCACCTTGTCCACAGCCTCGGTGATTGAGAGTTCGCGATAACCGCCGAACGCGATGGGTTCTAGGTGATGAATCTGGATATAGCCGTCACCGATGCCTACGTATGCACGGCTGAAGTCGAGCATGCACGCGGCGCACGGGAGTTTCCCACCTTTCGTGTAGTGGTCTATCGCGGCATCACGGAGTTGCTTTGAGCGTGTCCGGTAGGTGGTCGTGCGTGTATATAGTCGACCTTCGGTGATGGTCTCGTCTATGACAACAAGATCGGCACCGCTGTCTAAGGCTTCGAGATGGTCACCGGTAGCGTCCAGTGGGAACGCTGTGAGAGCGTCCACGCTCGGCGCTTGACAGCGAGCTACCTCGCGTCCTAGATCGCTGATGCGGAACCCTCCAGAGACATGCTCGACGTATCCGCGTTTGAGCAGTGTCGTGTGCGATTTCAGATTGCGTACCTTCTGCGAGAAATGGTCATCATTCCGATTTTCAAGGATGTCTAGGTCGTGCCCTGATGGTTTCAGTAGCGCGCGCTAACCGTTCGTCAAGGCCCCAGTTTGGATCGTGCCGTCCGGTGTTTGGTCCAGCAACACGAGAGCGGGCACCACTAGTTGTTTCTCGGTAACGAGGCTCAATAGTTCATCACCATCGCATGGCGACTGTCGCGAGAGAACCTGCCCTTGATATTGAATCGATACTGACACTCGTACTCCAGCACCGTCAACCCGTGACCGAAATACAGTTCCTCGATCAGCGGCGTGATCTTGCACACCAGCATGAACTTGCCTGCGAACGCCAGCAGTTCGGCTGCGAGCCTGCGCTGTTCCTCAGCGTCGAAGTTGCCGCCGACATAGTTCGAGAACGCAGTGTCATAGGGCGGGTCAACGAACATGAAATCGGTCGGCCCGAAATCATGCTTGCCGAGAAAGTCCGCGAAGTCGAGCGATGTCAGGCTGACCCGAGCGAGCTTCGCTTGCACCGCTGGCGAAGTCAACCGAGCGACCTTGCGGAGGATCGTGTCGTTGCGTCCGTACGCCCGCCCGAACGGAACATTAAATTCGCCCCGTAAGTTCGAGCGGAACATGCCGCCGTAGGCAAGCTCTCGCAGCACGAAGAAATCGGCTGCGCGGAGCGCGTCGGGGCCTCGCCGAGCGTTGTAGCGGGTCCGACTGGCGTAATACAGGTCGGCTCGCCGATCCAGCGTCGAACGGCCCCACGCTGCGAGAAAGTCCTGCAGAGCGGCAAGGAACGTTGCGTCCTGGGTTGCCACCAGTTCGTGCAACAAGATCAGGTCTTCGTGTAGATCGTTGCCCCAAGCGTCGCATTCGATGAGACCAAAGAACACACTGCCTGCACCGAAGAACGGTTCGAAGTACCGGTCATGGTCAGGCACCAGCGGAGCGATGACCGGCAGTTCGGAGCGCTTACCGCCCGGCCACTTGATGAGCGGCGCGCACGGCTGCGCTGATACATCCAACAGTTTCATACGGCGGTCAGGTCGGTGAGGGGGGCGCGTAGCATCCCGCCTAAAGGTAACCGATAACCGATTGTCTGGCAACTATCGGCAGGGCTACCGCGGCTAGGAACGGTCAGCCTCGGCCCGGTTCGCACCAAGTCGGCAGTCAGGTCGTCTTAGCGCAAATGCTTGCCGTCCACGGCTCCGCGGCTACGTCCGTCGAGAATTTGTAGAACAAAGCAGTGAGCGTGATGTGCTTGCGGGAATACTTGCCGGTAGCGTTCTTCGCAATTCCCCATAATGGCAGGGGGTGCGACACCAAAACAGGCGCTGACCTGCGGCTTGGCATTGTACCGGATCTCCTCTCTAAATTGAGTTTGATAGAACTTAGAAACATTAAGCCTGCGCGTAAATGTGGGATGGGGGGTGTTTGTGGGTTCTTGGGTTTGGGTCGAGGCCCTGCTGGAATTGTGAATGTTATAAACCAAATATCTCGACGACGACCCCCGCTTCGCAGACCGCAAAGACGAGGTTCCTTAGAACCTCGCAAATCGCGCTCCCGACCTCGAACAGTTCCTGCACCAAAGGCGACTGGGCAAAGGTGATTCGACTACCCCAGGACCACCCGACAGGCACAGCGCCGCCGCTCTGACACCAAACTTCGACAAGACGTTCAACTCACCCAACTAACGCTCAACCGCAAAGGGAATTGGAGTTTCAGGCCGGCCTGGGCCAATTCCCTCGGCG
>JAHQYM010000183.1 GCA_024421095.1 Acidimicrobiia bacterium | reverse complement strand
TCAGTAAACGTCGCACGCCCAGACGTTCACCGCCACCACCACCAACACTGCCCTCGCCGTTGCTGTTGATACTCTCGCCGCGCATGGGTACACCTCCAAAAATGGTCATAACAAAACGCACCCTACACCAACCACCAAACACACGCAACCCCAAAACCAAAAAAGTCTCACACCCAACCACCGCGCCGCAACAGCCAACCGCAGCGAACACCCCGAACACGCTCCCCAACACTCAACCAGAACAAGCCCGAACCACCGGCCACGACCCGGTGACGGCATCGACACCTCCTAAGCGCCGCACAGTCGGGTGACGGCGGCCTCCATCGGAGTTCAGATTCGACAAAAAGACCCAGATCCAGGTCCTCGACGGCATCCACCGGTCGCTGCCCGCGGTGCCGGGCGGTAACCACACCTTAGCTAGCGTATCCCGCGACACGCAATCAGTGGAACAGTCTTCATTGAGTCCACTTCTGTTGGCACTCTGCAAGATAAAAGCTCACCTTGGTACCGCCGTATAGCAACGAACGACTCTTTCTGAGCAGACCAGGTTTGTTTTGGATGAGTCGCTTAGCTTGCGCCAAGGGTCGGCGGCATTTTTCGGTATCTTGCGTCATGTCGATCGAGTCTCAAGATAGCTAGGCAGAGATAAGCGCTCACGATTTCAACCGTTATCGAGCAATTTCCATCTATCAGATCAATGTCCGACATTGACTCAGCGCCGTCTAAGACCAGTTTGTCATGAACCTGACACACCACGCATGGTTTGCGGTTACACGTTGAGTGGGGCAGGAATCTAGTCACAAGAGATTCTCGTGGGCTAACGGAGTTAGTTCGATCTTGTTCGGCGCGAATTCGTCTGAATCTCGTCAATCAACTGAACCGAATCTTCGTACTGTTCTTCCATGACAGTAGAGAACGTTGTTTGATCTATCCCGTCGACAGGATCAATTTCAATCGGTTCCGTCAAACAATGGTTTCCGCTTCTACTGAATCTTGTGGCCTTCACCTTCGAGATTTCTATCCCGGTCCGCGAGCCGCCATTAGCTCGTCGGCCCTGTAGTTCAATATGGCTTTTCCTTATAGCGTTGGTGATTTCGCTTGTGAGATAGTCCGAATGAGTCGTGATCAAGATACCTACTCCGTGATTGGCTAACGAAACTAAGAAATCTGCTAATCGGCGTTGCATCGCGGGATGCAGATGGGATTCTGGTTCATCGATTGTAAGATGAGAACTTGAGTCGAGTGCATACTTTGCCACAAAAATTATCGGAGCCAACTCTGATATCATTGACGATGTTATTGATAGCGGGAAAAACCCTTCCGGGGTTCTAACGGCTATTCGTTGTTTAGGTCCTGCATCTCTTACTGATGTCACATCCGCTCTGATTTCCTTTTCCAACTGACTGGTAATCTCCCCCAGTTTGGGCGATCGCCGGCCAAGAAAAGCACGGCGAGCGGGATGGATCACAAAGGACAAAAAATCAGCCGTGGTCCCGTGCAACGGTGCAATCTCGATTGGACGCAATCCAACTTCAGAAGCCATCTGCACAATGTTGGCTGCTAGCACATCATAGCTGTGCATGATTCCAGTACGACCTGCAGGGAGATGAATCGAATTGCGAGGCCAATTTTGGAAGAAATTTGACGCTAGGGTGCGATAGAAACCTAGCGACAAGTGAACCGCGTCGTCGGATGCACCGTTGAAACCACTTTCCCCGAATTCTCTTGCATAACGATTGTGTGCAGCATTTCGCCGAAATGCTATTCTAATCCACTCAAGAACGTCTACATTCTCGACTTTTACTTCTTTTCGATCAAACCTAACTTGAATTGTCCAAGATGGGTCTGTGCTGCTGATCCGGAGGAAACAGTCTGCCGCTCGCCGGCTGCTTGTTCGTCGTCGCAGGTCGTTCGCTTCAATTCCGTAGGCATACGCTAGGCCCTCGCGGACAGCCTGCCCGTATTCCTCAAGAAACTCAGAAGCGAACGATTCTGCCCAGTCAATAGTAGGTCGGTCGACTTCAAGAGGCGGAACTGCCACGTCATCGGTGAGCTGAGCTAGGTGCTTAAGCCAATCGATGATTGCAGCGGGAGTCTGGTCGCGCTTACGCGGCCGGAACCAGAATGAAGATTGCGCTACCATAACTCGGTGGCATACGGTGGCCATGAATGTCTTGCCGCTGTTGTTTTCTCCCACCAAAATCGTAAGTGTTGCCAACTCTTGTTCTGCGGACCTCAGCGGTCCAAGGTTGGAGACTTGCACTCGAATGCTCATACGTAGACCCTAGCAACCAAAACCGATCTTTGAGTTAGGCGAGGACGGGGTCGATGGCGGCAGCGTGTCTTGGGCGCGTCAGACAGATTCAATGCTCGGTGTCCGATCACCTGCAATCTGTACGGCGATCCCTTGACCGCGGCCGCGGCGATCATCCACATCGGGACCCGAAATGCGAACCGGGGTTGGTTTTGTGTGCTGTTGTCTGTTTGCTGGCGGCGGGTTGGGGGTTAGAGTTTGAAGGCGCGTGCGATGAAGCTGGCCATTTCGGCTCGGGTGACTGGGTCGTCGCCGCAGTAACGCAGGGGGCTGGTGTTGCAGCCTTTGGTGATACCAGCGGCGTAGATCGCTTCGATGTTTGCGCTGTGGATGCCGTCTGGGTCTAGGTTCAAGAACCCGGCGGGCTGGGTGGGTGGTTGCAGTTTCAACGCGCGTGCGAGAAACGATGCCATCTCAGCTCGGGTGATCGAGTCGTCGCCGCAATACCGCAGGGGGTTGGTGCCGCAGCCTTTGGTGATACCAGCAGCGTAAATCGCCTCAATGTTTGTGCTGTGAGTGCCGGCCGGGTCGACATCTGTGAACCCGGCGGGCTGCGCGGGTGGTTGCAGTTTCAACGCGCGGGCAAGAAACGATGCCATCTCAGCTCGGGTGATCGCACTACCACCGCAATACCGCAACGGGCTGGTGCCACAACCTTTGGTGATGCCAGCGGCGTAGATCGCCTCGATGCAGTCGCTGTGAGTATCACCGGGTGTTACGTCGGTGAACCCCGCAGGCTGGCCCGGTGGTTGGCAGACCTGCCGCGGAGCCTCACCCGAACCATCACCATCACCCGCATCAGGGTCAGGGTCAGGGTCAGGGTCGGAGTCTTCGTTGTCGTCAGGGTCGGGGTCCGGTTCGGTGACTGTAACGGGCTGTGGAGTGACGCCTGTTTGCGGTCCACGGACTGTGGTGTCGGTGTCGGTGTCGGTGTCGGTAA
>JAHQYM010000182.1 GCA_024421095.1 Acidimicrobiia bacterium | reverse complement strand
CCCCAATAATCTACTCTCCGTAAATCTGGCATCACATTATCTTTCTCACAGATCAAGTACAAGTGCCGTAGAATTATCGCGTCCGCCAGCAGCATCGGCCCGCTGGGTAAGCTCCTTAGCGGCTTGAAGGGATGGAAACGTGGCCAACACATCCGCGATCTCCTCGTCCGATAAGCTACCGTGAACACCATCGCTGCACAACAACAAGCGGGAGTGGTATTCGGGAGACCAACTGAACACATCAATTCTCAATTCCTCGTCTGGCATGCCGATATACGATACTAGAGCTGCCAACGGAATGCCATGCGCCGCTCCATCTTGAAGGTTCCTACCCTGCGATTCGAGTTCGTTTTGCAAGTTATGGTCAATTGTGCGTTGAACCAGCTCGCCAGTTTGGGTCCGGTAAGAATAAAGGCGGGAATCCCCGACGTGTGCAACCACGACTCGCTCGGGTTCAACCGTTGTTACAGTCAGCGTGCTACCAGCGTTTTGAAAGTTCGCATTAAGCATCGTTTGGCGGGTTTCTCGGTTCACGGTCCTTATCAGAGAATCCCATTTCGTGAGCGGGTCTCTCATGTAGAGCTCAGAAACATTGTGTCTGATGGACTGAACCGTCGCAGCGGATGCTTCCGCCCCTCCCACCAATCCACCCATACCATCGGCAACTGCGAATGTGTTTCCTTGTTGGAAGTAGCGGTCTTGATTCGATTTGCGGCGCAATCCCACCACAGACGATGCCCCCCAAGCGGAGACGGTTTGGCACTGCCCCACCGCTGGCGATCGTTCCGACGGGAAGTTACGGACACCTGCTTTTCGAGGTGAAGGCATATCTGACATGGGCGGGTTCTTTCAATAAATGACGGCTGGCATTGCGTTCCATTTTCACCGCTGCTCTCCCCACCCGCAAGCCTCACGGATGGGGAGAAGTCACCATACCCTCACAATGCGGTTATCTAACCCATGTGTGATACCCAGTTTGGGAAATCCTCAATCGGTGAAGCAGTGAAAGTTGCGTGGCCAGTTCGTTCTCTTCATTAGAATCCGGTTGGGTTGAGTCTTCGGTATCCTTCTCGCCGGGAACCTCAACGTCGCCTTCACCAGATTCCTCTGACTCGGCTTTGCTCACCGTTACACTCACCTCGACATCACTGAGCGAATCATAATTTGGGTCCGTGCTTGACACCTGATGAGCGATTATGACCGGATCCCCTGCCGCTACCATGCCGGTCACAGTGACCGACTGGGGAGTGTCCCAATCGCTCGTGGTAAACGTAAGCGCATTCGGCATGACCGTCACATCTGTAGGAGAACGGCTCATAGCCGTCACCGTCACCTCCGCCGTTGGTTCCGAATCAAGTTTCACCTTATACGACTTCGATTCCCTCTCATCAACCGTCACTAATTTTGGTTCCACCGTCACGCCCGCAGTGTCATCATCGTTGATCGTCACCGTTACCGGTTCTGCGCTGAGATTCCCTGCCGTCGCATAAACCGTAAACGCTTTCGAAGAAGAAACCTCATCAACATCATCGTTAAGAATCTCGACTCTCCATACCGCAGACCTTTCATGTTCAGCAATAACTTTCGTGGACGCAGGCGGCACCGTAAAATCCATTTCCTTAACTGCCGTGTCATTCATGGTAGCAAACGTCACCGTAGTCGCCGACTTTGCTGGCTGATCAAGCGTCGCAGTCACATCCACCGACCCAACACCCTCCGCAACCATCAACGCATCCAAAGACACCGTAAGCGTTGATGGCTCAGTCTGCGTTGGCTGTCCATTGGCAGCAGTCGTCTTAGCTGTGGTCGTGGGCGGAATTGTGGTGGTCGTAGTGGTGGTAGTTGTCGTAGGGGTGGTAGTTGTGGTGGCCTGTTCGGTGGTGGTGGTTGGTGGATCTGCCGTTGTGGTACCTGGGGGAATTGTCGCTGGTGCTGTGGCCGTCGGACGTACCGTAGCTTGAGTAGTCTTGGCGGGTTCTCGTACGGCTGTGGTGCTAGTTGCTGGAGTCTTCTTTGCACTAACCGGAGGGACCGGGTCTGGCGCGGTGGTCGAACTGGGTGGTTCGACCTGAGTAGTCGTCGTTCGCGGTTGAAACAACAAGAACGATCCTACAGACACAAGGATTGCGAC
This sequence comes from Acidimicrobiia bacterium, assembly GCA_024421095.1. GTDB lineage: Bacteria > Actinomycetota > Acidimicrobiia > Acidimicrobiales > Aldehydirespiratoraceae > VXYK01. The sequence goes on along the minus strand of JAHQYM010000182.1, from coordinate 1,150 downwards.
GAGTGCAAGAACCCCAACACTCAGCCTTGAAACACGCTCACCAACCCGATGCCGAGATGCGACCATAGTAGAATTGTCAACGTTTGCGGGTTTAGCAGGTCCTGACGTATCTGGAACATACCTGAGCGATAGTCCGTTCCCGTAATGTAACGTATCGCCCGGATTAAATAACTCTGGTTCACCGCGGACAAGTTCCGATACAGTAGCGTCTTGTCGCCTCAACAACGTTGGCGTTCCCCAGCAAACAACATACACAAGGTTGCGTTCGAGTCGGATTTCGACTTGTCGACGCGAAACGGTATTGTCGTCGACTCCATGAAATACGCCGCGTTGATCGGATGATAAGGGTACTTGCCCTGGATCACGACCGATAATGAGATCGCGGTCAATGCTTTCTTCAATGCCACCAGTGAGTTGGATCCTGCGAACCGTCATGGACGCTCCAGAGAAATTGTATTAGACGGATGGCCATCGACGGTTACATACACGCGGGAACTGAATTCGGCGACATCTGAGTAGTCTCCATTCAAACATGCTTTTCGATTGGTCCCGGTTCCGTTATCGGCAACCAAAATAGACGCACTTGCATAACTCTGGGCAGTTGGTGTTGAGTAGTTGTATGACATACATTTTATTTCATAATTTCCTGGTGGATATCCTTGAACCCCCACTTCCAACCAAGTGCAACTTTCTTGACATCTCCCTTCGCTAGCGACATCGTTCTTTATCTGTCGCAAAACAATATTGAACGGTGAAGCAACAATCTCGGCCCAGGTACCGCATCCGGCGGTGTTGCAACCGCGCACCTTTATCGTATATTCTCCAGCAGAGACGTTGTTCCAAGTGTAGGTTGTTACGTTAGTAGATGATCTGCCACCAAGGTTGTTGTCATCAATTTCCCATCTACTTGCGGGAGATCCAGAATCGTTTGGTGACCAACTGACCGTAATTGAACGTCGCCCGTGCTGCCCTTTTAACGTTGGCGCTACTGGAGGTGCGATTCGCGGTTTACTGCTAGCCGTTGTGGCGGGGGTTGTGTCTATCGTTGTGGCGGGGGTTGTGTCTATCGTTGTGACGGGGGTTGTGGCAACCGTTGTGACGGGCGTTGTATCTATTGTTGTGGCTTCTTCTTGGATCGCTTCCGTGTCTT
>JAHQYM010000181.1 GCA_024421095.1 Acidimicrobiia bacterium | reverse complement strand
CTGGAGCGAAATTCCCCAAAAGAACCAAAGTCGCAATCGTCATCGGTGCGCCAATTTACGCCCCGCAAGGCCGTCTGTCTCGCCAAGCACTTGCCGAGTTCAGCGCCGACATCGGTACTCAACTGCAAAGCGCCTTCACCAAAGCCCAAACCCAAATCAACTCTTAACATCCTCATACCCATCGTGCTACAAGCGGTTGCGTGAAACTCTTTTCAACCTAGACCCCGGTATGGCACGCTTTGCTTGTTTCGCGATTAGGTTCAACACCTTGATTACTTCGGAGTCAACTTCTTCTGCTTCCAATACATCAACAAGTTGATGGTAAGACCCTTTGCGCAAGACCAAAGGGATTTGTAGTTGCTCCGACAACTCGTGAAAAACAGTCTTGAGTAGCGAGTCGCTGATTTTCGTCTCTCGCCAGTAGTCGGCGTGTTCGTCCCGTAATGCGGCCGGCGGTACGTGGTCTGCCAGAGCGTTCGTTGCTAGTTCGGCCCAGCGTTGGCCTTCGGATTGAGCGAAGAGCGTGTTGGAGCCATAGTGTTCCTGAGCTTGACGGCGAGCCCAACGTTCAAGTGACCGCGAGGGCAGCAGATAGTTCTCGATTTCACGGCGTTGCCATTGCGTCTCCACTAAGCCGTCAGGCGGTCTGGATGCGCCGCGGTCAAGGCGGTCAAACAACGCGAATCCGACCAAGTTTGGGTTAGCTTCACGCAGTCCGCTAAAGTGTCGCCTCGCGGCACTTAGATTGTTGGCGACATACTTTACAAAGGGTCGCTCGAGCGCTCGGGTTGCTTGGTTGTGATCCAATAGTCTCGCGAAGGATCGCAGAATAGCTAGGTCGGTTGAGCCTTCCAAATACAGAACAAACCCAGTCGTTTCGGCTTGGTAATACTCATCGAAACCGATCTCGCTAAGCGCTTTCATAATATTTTCGTGTTTGTTGAGTTTGTGGGGGGAACCGACAAAAGCAATGACGGTACCGCGCGCGGCCGCTTCTCGAAGGATGACCTCGGAATGCGATGCAACTATTATCTGAGTACCCTTCTTCTCTGCGCTTTCGCTCAGCAGGTTATATGCCTGTTGCTGGCGCAGGACTTCCATATGAGCATCCGGTTCGTCAAGCAAAACCACGCTACCTGGATTGAGTTCAAGGAACGCCAACAACAGTAGCGTTTGGTGCATACCTCGACCAGACGAACTTAGATCTAGTCGAGAATTCTTGGGTGTCCGGTAAGTCAACTCTATCTCGCCCCGCTCGGCGATGTGGCGAGGATTGTCCAGTTTGACATGGAACAGTTGCTCGATTCGTTCAGCGAGATTGGCCCAACGCGATTGTCCGCTTTCCGCTACAAGGACTTCGTAGCAAAGGTTCCGCAAGACTTCCGCTGTGCGGCCTTCGCCAAGCAAGACATCAATAGCACCCTTTTCGAGACGCCTTTCGTTTGCTGCTAAACCAGACATCGGGCCGAGAAAAACAACTTTATAATTCAACGCATCGGGTGGTATCGGTATCCGCGCAGACCCGTCTTCAACGCTCCGCAATGGCCGACAGTAGAAGCTTTCTGGGTTAGCGAAGTCGAATTCAAGTCCGCACTTCCACTGTGGTCCGTTCGGTGGTTGCGAAGTCTCAACGTCTAAAGCAGAACGGATTTCACTTGGCTCGTAGCTCTTGGCGTTAAGGTCATATCCTTCAACCGTGATTTCGATGCGTATGTTCTCGGTGCGGTTTTTCCCGGTTTCAGGGGTTCGGTTTTGCTGTCGCACTGCCAATTCGCGCCAAAGTTGGCGTGCTGACGGCACCGGCAAAGCCACTAAGTCTCCCCTTCCTATAGTGACTCCCGATCGTTTTTTCGGATCGGTCTCGATACGCCGCGCCACCCATCGCCTTAAACCCAAGTCCCATAGAGCGAGTGCTTGCAGCGCTGAGGTTTTACCAGAATCGTTGGGGCCAACAAACACAACTGGATTGCCGAGTTCTATCTCGGAGTGTTCTAGTTGCTTGAAATTGTGGACGATGAGTTTCGTTAGCATCAATTCCACGTTACCAGTCACATACGGTCAACCTTGACAATACTGAAGACTAGATTCGCCAAAGTGGACGTTCTTGCCCGCAACCGATCCTTGGCCCGCAAGGCCTGTGGATTTGCGGGTGAAAGTAACTACTGGCAGGTTGTGCGAGCAGATGCTAGGAACCCGCCGCGCCCGCGCTGCATTCTTTTCCGGTGATGCATCTCAGTCAGTTATCCTCTCGGGTTTCAACCGGTTCCGAGGCGAGCACAATGTCGAAACTCATCAGTTCGGCTCCATGTGCTACAGGTCTTCTGCTAGCTTCGGCGTGGCCCCTAGTGAAGGCATCCGACCTTACCCAAGCCAGAAACTCCTCTTCGCTAGACCAGCGGGTGTAGACAAACCAAGTGTTACCATCAGCCGGTCGCAGAAGTTCGAACCCCTCGAATCCGGCCATGGTCTCCACCTCGCCGAGTCTTGCTTTGAAACGGTGCAGTAGTTCGTCACCCGAATCTTCAGGGACGGTGATGGCGTTGATACGGACAATACTCATTGTTGTTCTCCTTGCTCATTGTCTGGTGGGGGCGGTTGTGTTTTGGTTGCCTGCTGCGCGGGGGTCACAGAACTGAGGTCGTCTCGCAGCGCTTCGAGAATTTGTGCGGTGCGGGGTCCGTTGCCCAAGAGGAGTTGGTCGTCATAAGCGAAAACTTGTTGCTTGAGACCTGCCGGGGTCTGGGCGAGTCCACCGATCTTCACTAGCCCTTCCACACCGCCGACCGAATCCAAGCCTCTTTGTGGTACCAAGATCACGTCTGGGGCGGCGGCTAGGATTGCCTCTGCGGAGATCGGGGCGGTGTCTTCCACTCCCAAAGATTCCGATACGTCCACCCCGCCGGCTGCTTTGATCAGCCAGTTGGTGTTGAGTGATTTGCCCAATACCAATTGCGTTGCAGGACCTCGCACATATAGCGCCACGACCCGTGGGCGGTCTTCTGGTGCGCTTTCAGGGACGATTGCTTCCGCGATGGCTGCGTCTAGTGCTTCAGCGAGTTCCGCTCCTCGCTGCGGGACTCCTAGCGCCGCGGCTACGGCCCTGACTTTTTGGCCGGCACCCGTTGGGGTGGATTCGTTCGGCAGGATTATTAGTGGGTAGCCGAGTCGCCGCATGTCGTCGAGCGCTTCGGGCGGCCCGGCGATGTCGGTGGCGAGCAATACGGTGGGTGCGAATGAGGCTACGGTCTCGGCCGACAGAGCCCGCTGATAGCCGATCTCTGGCAGAGCGTCAGCTTCAGGCGGGTATGTGGC
>JAHQYM010000180.1 GCA_024421095.1 Acidimicrobiia bacterium | reverse complement strand
GCCGGAACTTCACGTCGGGGTTCCCGGTACGGAGGGTCATCACCGCACCGATGGGGTAGGAGAGGGATATGGAAGCCAACAAGCTCACGATGTGGTTGTCATCCCAGACCCACCCGCGTTGAAAATCCGGAAGTTGAAGGCGTCCAGACGCAGCCATCTTCAACAGATCCGAGAGAGGCTTCTCGTTGCTCTCGAATTTCTTCTCTTGCTCCATCCCTGACTCCTCCGTATTTGGCTTGTTCCTTCTCAGCCTAGGCGAACAGGCTCTGGGAACTTACGTTACAGTACTCGCCACCAAGGGGCTGAAAGCACATCGGGAGTGATCCACTCGATGGTGTCTCCACTGTGCAACAACAGGCCGCATCTGGCCTTCGCGCCGTACTCGGCCCGAAACGAGCGAATGGGTGCCGTGTCGCGCAGACGGGGACGCAGTGATGACTTGACTTCAATCGGCAGCAGTCTGTCTGCGGTCTCCACCACAAAATCAACCTCGGTGCCTGCGGCAGTGCGCCAATGCAGTATCTCGGCTCGCTCCGAGCGTGTGTCGCGCCAAGCAAGCAGGTCATGAAGAATCAGGTTCTCCAAGTGTGCTCCAGTGGGTTCGTCTAGTTGAGCGAGATGCAGTGCCATGCCGGTGTCGGCCCAGTACAGCTTGGGCGCTTTGATAAGCCTCTTGGTGCGGTTGAGTGAGTATGCCGGGACCCGCACCAGCAACTGTGAGATCTCCAACAGATTCAGGTAGCGGTGTACTGTCGGCTGGGAGAGGGACAACACTCGGCCGAGAGTGGTCTGGTTGACGGTCTGGCCCAACCGCAGGCAGACAGCCCGCATCAGCCGCCGGAACTCCGGCAGCGCCGCTATAGACGACAGTTCCTGCAAGTCGCGTTCTAGGTAGGTTCGCTCATAACCGTCGAACCAGATCGATCGCTGCTCGACGGTTTCCAAATGCAGCGCAGTTGGCGGCATACCGCCGCGCCGCGCCAGGGCACGCCAATCCTCTGGCTCGCAACTCTGGGCGGCGAGCAGGTCGGGCCACTGCGCATCTGGAGTGTCCAACAGTTGTTCCCATACACCGCCTAGCCCGAGGCCCAGTTGCTCTCGCCGGGTCATCGGCCACAGCGACAGATAGCTTGCCCGACCCGCCAGAGACTCCGAGACGCGATGCATCAACAAAAGGTTGGCCGAACCCGTCAGCAGGAAATGGCCCAAACGACGCCTGCGGTCAATGGCGCGTTTGACCGCTACCAGCAGTGACGGCTCGCGTTGCACCTCGTCGAGGATCACCGGCTCGTCGCCTTCGAGTAGCGTCTCGGGATCCCGGCGTGCCAAGTCCAGAACATCGATGTCATCGAGTGAGAAGTAGCGCCTCGGCCCAGGAATCAAATCCCTAACGAGCGTGCTCTTGCCCGTCTGATGTGCCCCGGTCACTACCACTGCGGGCATCACCACAAGTCGCTGTTGCAGCGTCGTTGCAGCCAGCCTTGGTTGCACAGTTTCATTCACGCCATGAATGATATCCATACATACCCTGGATAGATCCTTGGGTTGTGAAGCGGCGCGACCGTCCATCAATAGAAGCCTGCCGTCGTTCGGCGGCGGCGGACGCACTCGAAGTGCCGGCAATCCTTCAAAGTTTTTTGGGCTCTGACGGTTAGTTTGGGCACGATTTATTCAATCAAGGGAGCGAGGTCGCCCCACAAGACCCACAAGACCCACAAGACCCACAAGACCCACAAGACCCACAAGTTGCGGGTTGTTTGCGGAATCTTTGCTGTGCTGAGACCGTGTGGGGAAAAAATTGCAATAGGCTATGCCGGTCATGGTTTTTGCTTCGATCCCTAGCCCGTCTGCGGGCGAATTTGAACTCGGCCCTCTAACGATTCGTGCTTATGGAGTGATGATTGCACTTGGAGTGGTAGCGGCGGTTTGGTTATCTCGGTCTCGCTGGCACGCACGCGGCGGAGACCGAGACGACATCACCGCTTTGGCCATGTGGTGTGTGCCAGCAGGCCTCGTTGGGGCGCGCATTTATCATGTGGTCACCGATTGGCGTTTTTCCGATGGTTGGGCCGAACCCTTCAAAATCTGGACTGGGGGACTTGGAATCCCTGGTGGGATGGCGGCAGGTATCCTCATGGGGGTTTGGATTATTCACCGCAGGTCATGGGATAGACCAAACCTGATTGATGCCATCGTGCCGGGTTTACCGCTTGCTCAAGCGATTGGGCGTTGGGGCAACTGGTTCAATCAAGAACTCTACGGTGGCCCGACCGACCTACCTTGGGCGCTGCAGGTCAACGATTCAGCCGAGACCGTTCATCCCACATTCTTGTATGAGTCTTTGTGGAACTTTGGATTGGTCGGCTTCTTGATTTGGGTCGACAAGACCAAGAAACTTCGCTCTGGGAGTCTGCTAGCGGTTTACGTGCTCGGTTATCTATCGGTTCGTTTGTGGTTGGAGACGGTTCGAGTTGATGCAGCCACTGAAATCGCTGGGTTACGTGTCAACATCTGGATGAGCATCATCGGCATAGTGCTGGCATCCGTTTGGTTGGTGGTGCGGGGTCACCGCCCCACAATTGAAAATATTGCTGGTCAAGAACGCGAAAGCGAAAATTCCCGTTAGCCTCAATGTTGCAATGTTCACAACCCATCCTCAATCCCAAACGTTTGCAGACCTAGGCGCATTTCCCGAATTGGTAAAGGCGTTAAGCAAGACGCAGAGATCACGCCCCATTCCTGCTGCAAGAGCAAGTTCTGTGGCTACACTAATCGCTTGTGTTTCTGTTGACGCTTGTGTTGATGTTTGTGGGTGTTCGCCACCCCAATCACCGAGATTTGTTGTCGGCTGTCCAACCACTGTTTGACGAACGGAGAATCTAATGAGCTTCATGCACTTGACAGGGTTATCGCATCGTAACCCCCCCCTGCCCCCCCCCCCCCCCCCCCCCAGCAGCGCAGGTTGCTTGTGTGCGGGTCGCCAGTGGGTGGGCGTTCGATGATTGTGCGCGGGTGGGGCGTGATGCGTCGGCGGTGTGGGCTGGGGTGGTGTGCGGGGTTGGTTTTGGCGGTGGTGTTGGCGGGGGCGTTGTTGGTGTCGCCGCGGGTGGGGGCGCAGCCTCCGGGTGTGTTGGTGTCGAATTTGGGGCAGGGCGCGTCTGTTGCTCTGACTCTTGATACGCGTTCTGTTGCGCAGGGGTTTACTACGGGTACCGAAAGTGACGGCTATTTTTTGGATAGTATCGGTGTGTCATTCCAAAACTCGTACAATGCTGCTACGGTGTTGGCCAGCGCGCGGGCGGAGTTGTGGAGCGCTAGTG
>JAHQYM010000179.1 GCA_024421095.1 Acidimicrobiia bacterium | reverse complement strand
AGATCACCGACCTCGCAGCAAGCAGCGTGACGAAAGACGAATTCACCGAGTTGAGAAAAAGATTCGATGGGTTGGAGAACAAACTCCACGAGCTAGCCACCAAAAAAGACCTCAACGAACTAGCCAACGTAGTCAACGGCCTAGCCACCAAACAAGAACTCAACGAACTAGCCAAAGTAGTCCAAGGCCTAGCCACCAAACAAGAACTCAACGAACTAGCCAAAGTAGTCCAAGGCCTAGCCACCAAACAAGAACTCAACGAACTAGCCAAAGTAGTCCACGGCCTAGCCACCAAACAAGAACTCAACGAACTAGCCAAAGTAGTCCACGAACTAACCAAAACCGTCGCAGAGCAAGGCAAGAACCTCTCCGAAAAAATCGACTCACAAAACCTGGTGCTAAACCGCCACATTCGGTCAACCCTGTATTGGGCGGTGGGAACTTCCATGGCGTTCATGACGGCTACCTTCACCGCCATAAGCGCCACCGGCATACTAGGGTAAACTCCCCTCATTGCCAAGTGTCTGATTTGCAGAACGGATCGCGTGAACCGAGACTATATGACCAAGACGACATGACCGAAACCGCTCTCATACGGGTCACCGGACCCGACCATCAAGGCATCACTGCGGGTTTGATGACTGTCCTCGCCGAGGCTGGCGCCGACATATACGACATCGAACAGATAGTCATCTGTGACCAACTCACATTAGGGCTCGAGGTCGCCGTTCCACAAGGCAGAGACCTGCTCAAAGATATCTTACTATTTGGTTGGGAGCGAGACCTCAAGGTTGATTTCGACCTAATCTCCGACAGGCAGCCTTCGCAACTGCCAGCCACGGTAATCACGCTTGTGGGTCCAGACCTGAACCCCGCAGAGATCAAAGCTGCCGCTCAAGCAATCGCCGACGCTGGCACCAACATTGACCGAATCACCAGGCTGTCTCGCTACCCAGTGATGAGCTACGAACTACTTGTGCGCGCCGGCGATGCCGTGCAACTCGGCACCAACCTAATGAACGTAGCGGCGGAGCACCCCAACATGGACATTGCCATCCAACGAGGCGGGATCGGGCGGCGAGCCAAACGTCTGATAGTGCTCGACGTTGACTGCACCATCATCAATGACGAAGCAATCGAACTTTTAGCTGCGGAAGCGGGGTGTTTGACTGCGGTAAAGGAGATAACCACAGCGGCAATGGAAGGCAAACTCGACTTCGAAACATCGCTGCGCGAACGAGTACGTCTGCTAGCTGGCCTAAACGAAGCAGCTTTCGACCAAGCGTACCGCAACCTTCGCTACACCCCAGGCACTCGAACTTTTGTGCGAACGCTGCAACGTCTCGGATACACGATAGCCATCATCTCGGGTGGTTTCACCATCTTCACCGATCGCATCGCCGCCGAACTCGGAATCCAACACGCCCACGCCAACGTACTTGAAATAGCTGAAGGTAAACTAACGGGTGAGGTGGTTGGTCCAGTGGTCGATCGCACACGTAAGGCTCAACTGCTGCGCGAGATCGCACAAGAAAACAAAGTTCCATTGTCGCAAACAGTTGCTATCGGCGACGGTGCCAACGACTTAGACATGCTAAGCGAAGCCGGTCTCGGAATCGCTTTCAACGCCAAGCCCGTCGTCTCCGAAGCCGCCGACACAACCCTTTCCGTGCCCTACCTTGATGCGGTGTTGTTCATCTTAGGAATCCGCCGCGAGGACGTAGAAGCCGCCGACCGCGAAGCCGCCGACCGCGCAGTCGCCGACCGCAAAACTACGTCCACCCGAGTTGAAACGCTGCAAGGCTGACTTGACAACAACACATCCCGATTGAGAACTGCATACGGGAGTCCCAAATTTGGCTGTAACGTCTGGTGTGGAGGTGTCTGAGCGCCTGGTGGGCTCCCCCGCCTTCAAAGCGGGTGGGATGGGTGATCCCCGTCCGGCGGGTTCGATTCCCGTCCACCTCCGCCAAAACTCGAGATCACACGGCGGTCAACCGCAGGTATGCCGGGGCCTCACCCGTTTTGACGACCGACCCGCCGCCTCATGAGCGGCACACGCGGTGGTCACCCGGTTCGACTTCGGGGTGGGCACCAGATGCACCACAGCGTGGGCTAGGTTGAGTTGAGCCTCGGGGAGACCGTAACGAACCGCTTTCGCGTCGACTGTGGCCTCAGCGTCTGGGTTGCGTCCCTTTGTTCTCATGTCAATACCCACATTGTGTGATACGGTTTTATAACACTCTTGGAAGGGGGGACGATGACCCGCGAAATCCGTGAATGGGCACAGCAGTTGCCGGTCGGCGAACTTTTCGACTTTGACGACGTTCAGCGCGCTCTCCCTGAAATCTCACGCGACGCGATCAAAGCGTCGCTCAGCCGGCTCTGCAAGGGCGACGATCCACTCATAGCACGGGCTTGTCGCGGGATTTACACACGGCGCCTAGTCGGCGGGCGCTACAAGACCCGGCTGCCGATCAACGCACGACGCAGCCTGCCTTGGCGGCTAGCAGGCCCAGGTGCCGGTGTCACAGGCCCCTACGTCATCAACACGTTCGGTTGGAGCACGCAGGTCTCACCACGGCTCTGGGTGGCCATGCTCGGACGACCCCCGCAACGCAATGACTTCGGCACGATATTCCAACGCCGGTTCAACGCCAGACGGCTGGAACTGAACCGTTGGGAAGTCTCGATCCTGGAAGCCGTCCGATGCTTCAACGACTGGGCTGAACTGTCATGGGACGATGCTTCAACGAAGTTCGCCGACTACCTCCAACGCGGCTACTACGGCAACGAGATACGCGGCGGCCTGATCATCGACGCAGCCGAGAACGAACGCGGGCTGGGCCCCGACTTTGTGCCGCGTGTCGAGTCGCTCGTCAGTGCGGCGCGACAGGCAAACGGCTTAGACGATGCGCCGGGAAAGTCCCCACGCCTGGCGGTGAACGCGACTGCAACCACCCGGCGCAAGACGACTCCATCTACTGTTGCCAACACACCGCAGCGTTCATAATAGAAACCGCGGTTGGCAAACCAGACATGACCGATGATGCATCCGCTGCGCCACTTTCTTTGACCTCCCAACCACCAGCACCGGCACCAGCGCCAACTGCCACGGGTTGCGTTCGAGAGATCAACTCGCTCGTCGCTGACACCGAGGTTTGGGGTGAAATCATTGAGATGTTAACGCCTCGGTTCAACGACTCACACGATACAGAAGAAATGGCGTACAAGGACCTCTATGTGACAGAGGCGCTGCGATGCGCGGTGGTGCCGTCTGAGGCATGCCCGCAGGCGCTGGTGGTGTTCAAAGGCGGCACGTCGCTGGTCAAAGCACACAAGATCATCAACCGTTTCTCCGAAGACATAGACGTGA
>JAHQYM010000178.1 GCA_024421095.1 Acidimicrobiia bacterium | reverse complement strand
GAAACGAACGCACCAGATAACTACGGTGGAGTAGTGGCCTAGGTCAACATCGGTTGGGATCTCGTAGTTTTGGGCACCAACGTTGCCTTTGAGGTCGCCGAGGTCGACAAAGTCATCGTCTAGTTGCCCTGCCGGAGCATCCACAGGTGCAACAGAAAGGTAGACATTGAGGTCTGGCCCGTTGTCTGTAGCAAATTTTTCAAAACGCAAGAAACGCTGTTCGGTGCCGTCATTGAGTACAACAGCAGTCCCTGCGGTGGGGTGGCTACGGTCAACGAAATTTCCTTCTACTAGCCGCACGATCTGTATCGGTAGGGTCGTCTCGGGAACACTGACTTCCGGTTCACTGACTTCCGGCACGCTTTCATCTGGAGGTGCCGTAGTGGTGGTTGACGATTCGATGGGCATCAGCGCCCCAGAATCAAAACTCGGGATACTTTCATTAACTTCGTCATCAATAAACAAAAGATGTACAGCGAAAACAATGAAAAATAAATAAAACGCGATAACCAATCCCACCACACCGACCGGCAACAAAACCTTCCAACGTCTGCGCAGCAAGGGAATCATGGTCAACCCATAATACCTGTGACAATGCTACATATCTCCCGATCCCGAGATTCTTTAGTATTCTGAGGCGTGCTTATTGAGCGATGACCGTCAACCTCGGAGAACCGGATGACAATTCCACCGTCCACATCACTTGGCCAAACAGATGAGGTCAATGACTTCACTACAACCAAGTCAGCGGGTGCCATTAGCCAAGCAGTGAATCGCTGGGCCAACGATCTCACCGACGTAACTGGCCGCAATCGCCTTCTGTATTACCGAGAACTCAAACGCGGAACCCTCAACCTCACAAATGCCAACCGAGTCACACTAAGCCAACTGTTGTCATCAGCGCCCGGGAAAAAGACCCGTTTGCGGCGGTTATTCGCCGACACCGCAACCGCTGACACAGCCGCCGACACCGCAACCGCCGACACCGCAAGCAGCGAAACAAGTCCAGATTCAGCGGATCTCGTCTCGGACGCTCTAATGCGCGCAAGAGCAATTAGTCGCAAGGCGCTCGAGAACTTTGAGGAGCGGGGAATTAGCACCTTGTTTATCGTGCGGGGTATCGCTACATGGTCACCGCAAGGTTCATCAGCTACCCCCGCTGCACCGGTGCTGATGTGTCCGATCACTCTGCATCGACGCGGCGCATCAGAAGCCGATTTCGATTTGTCACTTGACGGCGAATGGTCTGTGAACGGTGCTCTGCTGCATTCTCTGGCACAAGAGTTTGGACTAGATGCCACGAATGAAGACCTGCTCGGTTCTTTCCTTGCGGATTCTCGACTTGATGACCAGGAAGCGACAACAATCTTTAACGACCTGACTGACCGAGCACACCGCGTTCCTGATTTCGCGATTGACCAGACACGGCTGCTAGTGGGCAACTTCATGTATAAGAAGATGCCGATGGTGAATGACCTTCGCAACAATGTTGATGTGTTAGCGCAAAACGACTTGATTGCAGCGATTGCAGGAGATGAACCGGCAAGTCAAAGACTTCGCAGCCACCACACTAAAGATGTTGACTCGTCTTACCCAGATCAGATTCCACCTACCGATGAGTATCTGGTACTTGATGCTGACTCATCGCAAAATGTTGCTATCAACGCAGCGTTGGCGGGCGAGTCGTTCGTGCTTCAAGGCCCGCCCGGTACCGGCAAGAGCCAAACCATAGTCAACCTGATTGCAACGATGATGGCGCGTAATCGTAGCGTGTTATTCGTAGCCGAAAAACGAGCGGCCATTGACGCGGTCGCCAAGAGATTGACAAAAGTGGGGCTTGACGACTTTGTGATGGACTTGCACGGTGGCACGGTTTCGAGGCGGGAACTTGCCCGGCAACTTGACCAAACGCTCACCAAGATAGGTCAAACTCCGAGTACATCTACTGAAGAACTGCACAACCGTTTGGGGATTTCACGAACGGAATTAGCAGGTTACTGCGAGGCTCTCCACGTTCGACAAGAGCCCTGGGGCGTATCTTTTTTTGACGTACAGAACCGATTGCTTGAACGTAATGTCGACGGATCGGCTAGTGGCAAACAGTTGCAGCTTGCGCCTTCAATTGTGAACCAAATCGATGAAGATGCGATGCGAGACCTGTGTCGAGACTTGAGCGATTGGGCTGATTTCATTGAACCTATCGTTACCCGAACCTCTGCTTGGGCTGATGCGCAAATCACAACCCAAACAGATGCAAAATCAGTAATGGAACTGCTTTTTCAATTGCAGTCGGCGACTTCCGCCGACCGAGTCAGTATGTGCAGAGTGCAAGTGGAACTTGACCTTCCCAGGCTGCCGTCTCTAGGTGAATGGGCAGAACAGCTTGCGTCAATAAGCGAATTGCAAGAGGTTTATGCTAACTTAAGTGACCGTTTCTTCAACGTGGACATGGGCGCAATTGCCACTGCACTCACCCCCTTGTCCCAGGGAAGTTTTTCAAGGTTCTGGGCTCAACTGTTCAACGGGCGCTACCGAACGGCAAAGCGTGAAATGTCCGAGTTGCTAAAATCAGAAGGCGAACTGCGCCCCGCAGAAATTTTTCAACTTGCAGAGAAAGCAAATGCAGCGCTGGTTCGTTGGCGTGAGTTATTTCCTGAGCAATCGTTCAAAGCTCCTAGCGACCTAGCTAACACACTCCAATGCCACAACGAACTAGCACAACTTATAGAAAAGATAACGAAGTATTTACCAAAATTGTACTCTGAGGATCGTTACCATAATGACTTGCTCGCTTCGATCAACGATCTAATCTCCGATGGCCGCGTACTAAACCAACTTCCCCGAATAGCAGAAATAGAACGAAAAGTCGCCGACTCAGGAATAACCTGGTTCTTGGACTTGGTCAAATCTAAGGAACTCCAGTTAAACGAAATTGCGGGCACATTCGAGTCGGCGTGGCTTTGGTCGGTGCGCCGAGAGATCCTAGCGACAGACCAATACTTGGGTTCCTTTGACAGTGACCGCCACGACCGCAACGTCACCAACTTTCGCGATGCCGACAACGAACACTTAGGCCAAAACCCGGCAAGAATCCGCCGCAGAATTGCAGAACACGCAACACTAATCAGCAACAACCACCGAGAGCAATACAAGTTAATACGCCGTGAAGCGAACAAAAAGACACGACACCTACCGTTGCGGACATTGTTCGATCAAGCACCAGATGTGCTTACCGCAGTGCGTCCTTGTTGGGTCATGTCGCCCTTAGATGTGGCACAAACACTTCCGCCTAAACCCCTTTTTGATCTAGTCATTTTTGACGAAGCGAGCCAAGTGTTGCCTTGCGATGCGATGTCGGCTCTGATGCGAGCACGCCGCGCCATGGTTGCAGGAGATTCACGTCAGTTACCTCCGACCACATTTTTCGACGGTGCCGG
>JAHQYM010000177.1 GCA_024421095.1 Acidimicrobiia bacterium | reverse complement strand
AGCGTTCGGCTGCCCAACTCGACAGTTCGGGCCGTTCGGCGACCACGTCGGCCCAGGTCCGGTGTGCAGCGCTGGTGGGGCCCACGGTTCGGGTTGCGCCTGACGAGACCGCGGTCGGGTCGTCCGCGAAGAACGGCTCGTTGTGGTCGGCCGGAGGCGACGGTTCCAAGACGAGAGCGGTGAGGCTGCCGCCGAGTTTGGCGTTGGCCTCAGCGGCCGGATCGTGGTGTCGGACTGTCATGGGTGTGGTCCTTTCCGATGGGCGGCCCGTTCGGTCAGGGCTTCGCTGTGTAGATCCCCTCGGCGATGATTCCGTTGTGGACTCTGAGCTCCCACACGCTGGCCTTGGCGCAGCCGCGGTCGCCGGTCGCTTCCAGGCCGGCGCGCAGCAGGCGGTTGAGAACCCCAGGAATGACATCGCCGTGGCTCGACAGGATGAGGTCGTCGGGTGCGGCGGTTTCTTCAAGGATCAATTCCAGAAGGCACCTCGAGCCTGCTCCCTCGTAGAGTTCATCACGGATCTGGACCCCGCCCCCGTGGGGGGCGGCCAGCGGTTCAACGGTCTGCACGCAGCGGGTTGCGGGGGAGGA
This sequence comes from Acidimicrobiia bacterium, assembly GCA_024421095.1. Classification (GTDB taxonomy): domain Bacteria; phylum Actinomycetota; class Acidimicrobiia; order Acidimicrobiales; family Aldehydirespiratoraceae; genus VXYK01. The sequence continues at coordinate 2,875 of JAHQYM010000177.1, read as the reverse complement.
CCACACGGCCCGAACTGTGGAGTCAGCGAAGAAGTCTGCGATTCGCAGTGCCTGATCCCGGCCCCGTTCGTCGAGCGGGCGCTCCGTGTCGCTGAGGTTCCACCGGCTGCGATCCCCCGCAGAAGCATGACGAACGAGAAAGACACCCACAGACCCAAGATACTACGTCACGCGCAATGCAACGTTGCTTGCAACAGTCTGTCGCGGGGGTGCAACATCGGGCAAGCCACATTTCTCAGATCACGGGCGGCTTGAATGGATCGAGACGGGCGACGCGGTTCGGGTCGATCCTCAGGCGCACGCTCTCGCCGGCGGTCAACGGTTGGTCTACCCGGAAGCGGAGCCTGCCCAGCGCAGTGGCGACGCTCTGGTCGTGATGGTCGCCCCGAAAACGTGAAGCGATCACGGTGCCCTCAAGTTCGTCGTCGGCGGCGACGGTGGCCGCATCGCGGCGGATCACCTCGCTCGTGGCGGGGGTGGGGGGGGGGGGGGGGTGGGTTGGGGCCGGGGCGGGGGGGGGGGGGGTGTGGGGGGGTCCCTGGCGCGTGGTGGCGTTGGTTGTGGTGGCGGGGGTGTCGGCTCCGGGATTGTCTGTGGACCGGAGCTCGCCGTTGTTGTCAGACCCGCCTGCTGCTGATGAGTGGGCTGAGACTTACCGGGTGCGGGTCGCGCCGTTTACGCGCAGGCTCCAAAACTCTCACTTGGGACCAAGGCTCTGAGATGGCACGCTGGGCCGAAGTCGAGCAGGGATGCGGCATCGAGGTGTTTTTCTGCGAACCGAGATGTCCGTGGCAGTGACCCAGCAACGAACAAACCAACGGGCTGCTACGACGGTGGCTGCCCAAAGGCACCAACGTCAACCACAACCCCGTACAGCTCGCGCTAATCCAAGACGGCCTCAACCACATGCCCCGCAAACTCCACAACACGAAACCAGCACAACACATCTACATGCACTCTGTTGCAACCACCGATAGAGCTTGCCGACTTCGGGATCAAGGGGAACCGATTTCCGTTGTGAGTTTTGTTTGTATGTTATTGGTTGGCCGGTCGTATGTCGATTACTTTGGCGTACGTGTTGCTGTTCGGGCATAGACCGCCGATGGGTTCGTGGGGTTGTTTACCGTTGATGTTGAAGTCGGGCGCGTTGATGGACTTGACTATTACGCGGTCACCGAAATTGATCGGGCCAACGTCGTTGTTCCAAATGGTCTGAGTGTGCGTGTCGTAGCGAATTTGTGGATATGGCATGTCAAGACGTATAGCTAGTGGTTGACCGCTGGCGCCATGTTGTTTTTGATCTCCCCACAATGTGGTCGAGTCTGGTGTGACATAAAGGTATGCGCATTCACGCTCGGTTTCGTAATCATCTTGGGACGGGGGGCCGATAGCAAATATGCCGGTTGTTTCGGTTGGTTCCCCCATCAGTTCAGCAACTTCTGATTCGAGGTCGGGGTGGTAGGCAAACATATAGTCAAACGGCGGAGGTGGCAAATCAGCAAGCAGTGGCGCGCTAAGATCCCCAGTGGGAGGGTCCGCAATCGGAATCAAACCCCTTTTTATCACCGCATCTCGTGTATCACACCATCTTTCTGCAACATAAGTCGCATCGCGTTCGATGGGCTGTGCACAATCCACGCGGTTGAGGCTGCCCACTCTCAAGAACCCATCGGCGGCGCAACGATTCGAAAACCGAAGACTGTGCCGAGGGGCAAAATCAACGTATGCGGTATACCGAGTCTTCACGAAATTCGATAAATATTGAGAGCCTCGGATCACGATTATATATGGATTTGTAGGTTTGTGTAGGAGGTGTTGGGTGATTGAGACCCACTCCCCCGTGACAAAAGGAGTGTTCTCAAACCACAGTGTCTCACCATTATCGTCTAGTCGAACGAGAGGATAAGGCAACGACAGTGCGATACGGTATGGGCCATCGTCTACTACACCTCCTTCTACGTTATATCTTAACGCGTTTTGTAACGTCACGTAAACACAAGGTCGTTCGATAGACAAGACCCCAGTAGAACCCAAGTCCCGGCTTGGATCAGGCGTTTGTCCGTCTTCTGGATGAGGTGGATACATCCCCGCAAAAGACGGCAGCGGCCAACCCAGTCGCTCAACATCTATAACCTCCACAGCTTCAGGTTCCACGAGAGTCGTGGCAGTGTCGGAAGGTTCATCTACCAAACTAGTAGAAGTAGAAGTAGACACAACCACATGTGCAGCTGTAGTCGTGGTTTGGCTAACTTGAGGCTGTTGTGTTGGGTTCTGCGTAGTAGGCGCACACGCAGAACCCAACACAGCAATGCAGATCAAAACCCAGCACAGAATATTTGAAGGCATCAACACTGTCCACACTAGCAATTTCGTGAACTAACCGAGCCTACGCCTAAACACGCTAAACGGTACTATAAACAGTTTAAGTTGTTTCTTCATTGCCTTACGCTCGTTGCGTTGGGATAGTGAGAACTCTCAACGATACCACACACAAACTCAATGTCAACCCCAACATAGAACGGCGGCCGCCATCGGTGGGTGGGCGGCTGGCACCCGCGACCGGCTCGAGGCGCTCGCTGACCGCCAACATAGAACGGCGGCCGGTTCGGGATATTCGCTAATCTGAGGGCGTGAATGGATCGAGGCGGGCGACGCGGTTCGGGTCGATCCTCAGGCGCACACTCTCGTCGGCGGTCAACGGTTGGTCTACCCGGAAGCGGAGCCTGCCCAGCGCAGTGGCAACGCTCAGGTCGTGATGGTCGCCCCGAAAACGTGAAGCGATCACGGTGCGTTCAAGTTCGCCGTCGGCGGCGACTGTGGCCGCATCGCTCTTGGCGCCCGACAACAGATGTGAACCCGCAACGGCAAACCCACA
>JAHQYM010000027.1 GCA_024421095.1 Acidimicrobiia bacterium | reverse complement strand
CGACAAAATGTGCTTGGCTTGCCCACTATGCCACCACAACATCCACGACCGCGGCTATATCGTCACCAAAACCAAAACCGGCTACCAAATCACCAACCCCAACAACCCACCAAACGGCCCCTAAACACAAAACTTCACAAGAAACCATGAAACAAACAAGATATTGGGGCACTACTGATTGGAGCGGCGATTCACCCTGACCATTCCACAAACCCAAAACCCAGCATGAATCACTTCGCGCGAACACACACCCCAACACAAACCCCACTACCGAAAAATCTGGGTTAACCTCACTGTTTGCTAGTTCGACAAAAGCGAACGCGAATCGCATCAACAACAACCGCCAGTTAATGGAATCCCGAATTGTAATCTTGGCAGTTGGTCGGCGAATTAATCCTCGGATTCTTGTTGTTCAAGACGAGTAGCGCCGGCGTAGAATACGACCGTATGGCACCGCGGAGCCAGAGCGAGAGCGACTGAGTGTTTGGAGAGTGAATGGTGTACAGCGCAGGTGCGGACGGCTCGTCAAAGCAGGGGCAAACATATGTCTACCCGGCCCCGTGAGTAAAAACCGTCCGCCCACTCAGCCGTGACTGCCCCGCCTTCTAAGGCCTTAAGGTTGGGGCAGTCCCCTCGCTTTCATAGTGTCGGCGGGGTGAACGGCGCGATACAGATTATTAGGGTTGCCGAGCCTATGTGTTCGGCTAGTTCGGCGAGGTAAGCCATGTGGGAGGCTTCCACACCGTTGATTGCCACCACGAAACGAGCAGACGGTGGGCAGCCCTTACGAGAACCCTGATCGCTCAACAACACCTTCGCCAAACGCTGCGGCGTTAAACGGTCGCTTTGCGAACACTCCGCAAGCGCCGCAACCCGGTCGGGGCGTTGACACTGCTCAGCAACAACCGCGCCAAGCGCCGACGCTCCCACACAAGCAACCAACAGGGTCGTGCGAGCCGGCACCACCGGTTCATAAGCACGCGGAGCCTTGAACGGCATCCGCCGAGACCCGTCAGCCTCAACTACCACATGATCAACCAATCCAAACCAACGGTCGCAAACCTCAGGCGCAACCCCCAAAGCCTTATGCTCAGCCACCTCGCGCCACACCAACTGCACCGACCGCTCCTCCAAAGCGCCCAACAACAAGTCGTCTGACGGCGACAAAAGCACTTTATGTCCACCGAGTCGGTCACTGCCCATCTTAGTGGTAGTGGTGAGCACAACCTTCCCCTCAAGTTGAGCGCCAAGAGCGAACAACAAGGTCGTCTTCCCTCCGCCGCCAACAAGCGACACCAACTCATGGTCACCAAGACCAAGAGTCGCCGCCAAAGCACTCAGCGACAACGGTTCAAGCAACACCGCACAACACTATAACCCATCCGCACTCACCTGTGCTGTACACCACAAAGCAATCCGAGAAAAATTTGCACGCAACCCGAACATGCTGTATACTCGCCCATGTGCAGTTAATCACTACCCTTCTCGGCCTCATGTAGGCGAACGCCTCATACCGCGTTCGCCGAACCCCTTGTGCCTCGTGCCAAGGGGTTTTGTGTTTTCGGGCGGGCTAGCACGAACACCACCAAACTACTAGGGAGACGAAATGACAACCAACCGGGCGAAGATGCCATTTGAAAAATATCGACCCTACCCCCGTGTTGAACTCGCCGACCGAACCTGGCCGTCCCAGCGCATCACCAAAGCGCCTCTCTGGTGCTCAGTAGACCTCCGAGACGGCAATCAAGCCCTAGTCGACCCAATGAACTCCACCCGCAAAAAAAGAATGTGGGACATGTTAGTAGCAATGGGCTTCAAAGAAATAGAGGTGGGTTTCCCGGCCGCATCGCAAACCGATTTTGATTTCGTGCGGGAACTAATCGAAACCGACCAAATCCCCGAGGATGTCACCATTCAAGTGCTAACTCAAGCACGAGAAGAACTAATCCACCGCACGTTCAAAGCGATCAACGGTGCCCCCCGCGCCATCGTGCATCTATACAACTCAACATCCACCACGCAACGCCGGGTAGTGTTCGCCACCAACCGTGCAGGGATCATAGACATAGCCGTCAACGGTGCCAAATGCTGCCTGCAAGAACGGAACCAAATAGCAAACCCCGAAAGCGTTCGTTGGCAATACAGCCCCGAAAGTTACACCGGCACCGAACCCGAATTCGCTATAGAAATATGTGAAGCGGTGATGGATGTGTTCGGGCCAAACCCCAACAATCCGATCATCTTGAACCTGCCGGCAACAGTAGAAATGTCTACACCCAACCTCTACGCCGACATGATCGAACAATTCCACCGCAACATCCGCGACCGCTCCAGTGTGATCTTGTCACTGCATCCCCACAACGACCGAGGAACCGCCGTAGCCGCCGCCGAACTAGGCATAATGGCCGGAGCCGACCGAATCGAGGGAACGCTTTTTGGGAACGGCGAACGAACCGGCAACGTAGATATCATCACCATCGCTTTGAACCTACTGACGCAAGGTGTTGACCCAGAACTCGATATTAGCGACATAGACCAAGCCCGCCGAGTATACGAGTTCTCAAACCGTATGACCATCGACCAACGGCACCCCTATGTGGGCGACTTGGTATACACAGCGTTTTCGGGCAGCCATCAAGATGCCATCAAAAAGGGCATGGCGGCCATTTACGATGTGCGCCCCGGCGAGGAACTACGCGGCGAGTACGACAAGTGGGATGTGCCTTACCTGCCGATTGACCCTCGCCATCTAGGGCGCAGTTACGAGGCGGTGGTTCGGGTCAACAGCCAATCAGGCAAAAGCGGGATCGCTTATGTGCTGCTCCACGAATACGGGCTTGACCTGCCACGAGGTCTACAAGTCGACTTCTCTAACACCATCCAAAAAGTCACCGAAGATACCGGCACGGAAATCACTTCATACGAAATTCACCGCCGTTTCATGGCCGATTACGTGCAACCAGTTAACCCCAAGGTTGAAATTCTCGGCCACCGAGCCACCAGCGACACCCTCGACAGTGGGCTCAACACGATAGAAGCGAAACTGATCGTGGACGGGACCGAGCAGATGGTATTTGGCGAAGGGAACGGCCCGATCGACGCTTTCGTAGCGGCACTCAATGACGCTGGCCTCTTCATTGGCAAGATAGTTGACTACACCGAGCACACCCTCGGGCTCGGCTCTGATGCCACCGCAGTCGCCTATGTGGCCATCGACACCGGCGCTCGCAACTTGGTTTGGGGTGTAGGCCAACACGAATCTATAGTGAGCGCATCGCTGCGTGCGATAATTTCCGCGGTCAACAATTCGCTAACTCGCAGCTAAACCACGGCATCCTAAAGCGATGGAGCACGCCCACCTCCTTTGGCATCGTCAACCACCAAGAGAGTTGCGCTCACCCATTTTAGTAACGGCGTGGGCTGGCTGGTTTGATGTTTGTCATGCTGCGACCACAGCAATAGACACCATGCGCGGCTCAGACGCAACCCACCTAGCTAGCGTAGACAGCGAAGATTTCTTCGACTTTCGTGAACGGCGACCCCTGCTGTATCTTGGCGAGAACGGGCGGAACCATATCGAATGGCCAGCCAACGAAATACACTGCCGAACTCTTGAGAAACAATCACGAGACCTCATCTTCTTCAAAGGCACGGAACCTCATCTGCGTTGGCAAACGTTCATCGACAACGCCATGGAAATCATCGCACAACTTGATGTCAAATTAATCATAACTCTCGGGTCGACCCTCGCTGAGGTTCCTCACACCCGACCCGTGAAGGTAACCGGTTCAACGCCAAACACCAAACTCGCTGCCATGCTGCGCCTCACTGCACCATCGTATAGAGGGCCAACAGGTGTGACCGGAGTTTTTCATGACCGTCTCGAAGCGGCACGCATTCCAGCGGTTTCGTTGCGCGCCAGCGTACCCCACTATTTAGCTACCGGACCCAACCCAATGGCATCGCAAGCCCTACTTGAACGTTTCGAAAGGATCACCGGGTTGCCCACCAACTGGACCGAATTCGAACGCCCAAGCCAAGACTGGATTTCGGAAGTAGACGCAGCCGTCACCAAGGATGCAGAAATTGTTGAATATCTGCGCCGTCTTGAAGAACGCTACGACAAAGAAATCGCGGCCAGCCTGCCCACCCCAGAAGACCTCGGTGCCGAGTTCGAGCGCTACCTGCGTCAACACGACGAACGACAAACCTAAAAAATTTGTGCCTGGATTGGACATTTGCTTGAAAACGCGCGAATATGTGAGTTCAACAACCCACCAATCAACGACCTACTAACAAGGGAAGCGTATGAAGTCAATCACTTTGGCCGTCAACGGCACTGAAAGAAAGCTAGACGTGGAGCCCCGCACGCTACTTGTGCATGCGCTACGCGACGAGCTGAGGCTTACTGGTACCAACATTGGTTGCGATTCAAGTAGTTGCGGTGCATGCACCGTGCTAGTTGATGGGCAATCAGCGAAGGCTTGCACCATGTTTGCGGTGCAAGCGGAAGGCACCAGCATCACCACCATTGAAGGCATCAGCGGGGCTGAGGGCGCGGGTTTGCATCCTATGCAACAGGCGTTCCACGAACACCACGCTTTGCAATGCGGATATTGCACGCCGGGCATGGTGATGGCCGCTATTTCATTAGTTGAAGAATACCCGGAACTTGACGATCGGGGTGTGCGTCACGGGCTTGAAGGAAACCTTTGTCGCTGCACCGGCTACCAGAACATCGTGAACGCGGTTTTGGCTTGCGCTGGCGCAAAAGAGGAGCAATCATGAACACAACCATGACCGAAACCGAAGAGGCCGCAACTACCAGCTACACCCATATCGGTAAAGCTCGGTTGCGCCGTGAAGACCCTGCCCTGTTGACCGGCGAAGCACGTTTCATTGACGACCTGACTTTGCCTGCCGAACTATGGTTAGGGATCGTGCGCTCGACTGAAGCTCACGCCAAGATTCTGGGCGTTGACGGCAGGGCAGCGCTCGAAATCGAAGGGGTAAGCGAAGTCCTTTCCGGGGCCGACCTAGCACCGTTGTGGGGTGAAAGTGCCTTGCCTTGTGCTTGGCCGGTGACAGACGATATGGCCAACCCGCCGCATTTGCCAGTAGCCACGAGCGTTGCCAAATATGTTGGTGACGCGGTGGCGGTGGTACTCGCCACTTCACGTTACGCAGCTGCCGATGGGGCGGCGGCGGTTTTGGTGGACTACGAGCAGTTGCCGGCGGTTACCGACATCGAAAGCGCGTTAGCCACCGATGCGCCACTAGTGCATGAAAGCCTCGGTACCAACAAGAGCTACACTTGGCCGTTGATACCCAATCCCGAAGCGGTGGACGAAGCCTTTGCCAACGCCGCGCACACAATTAGTGAACGCTACGTTCAACAACGACTGATCCCTGCACCGATGGAACCTCGGGGAGTTTTAGCTTCACCGGGCGTGGCCAACGGGGAACTCACCTTGTATTCGGCAACCCAGGTTCCGCACATTCTCAAAGTGATGACTGCGGTGACTTTGGGAATACCGGAACACAAGATTCGGGTCGTGGCACCTTCTGTGGGCGGTGGCTTCGGTTGCAAACTCAACGTTTACGCTGAAGAGATCCTGTGCAGCGCTTTAGCAATGGACCGAGGGGTTCCGGTGCGCTGGACTGAGGGCCGCAGCGAAGCCGCAACAGCCACCATTCAAGGCCGCGGGCAGGTGCAACATATTGAACTCGCTGCCGACACGGACGGGAAAGTAACCGCGGTGCGGGTGAAGCTCCTAGCCGATATGGGGGCGTACTTGCAACTCGTCACCCCGGGAGTGCCTTTGCTTGGCGGGTTCTTGTATCACGGATGCTACGACATCCCCAACTACTCGTTTGAATGCACCTCAGTGTTCACCAACAAGACACCGACCGATGCTTATCGTGGTGCAGGGCGGCCTGAAGCTACTTACGCAATCGAGCGGGCGATGGATTCGTTGGCGATAGCGGTTGGGGTCACACCAGAAGAGATCCGTTCCCGCAACTTTATTGCGGCGGATGCTTTTCCTTACGAATCTTCTGCTGGGCTGGTGTTCGACAGCGGCGATTATCAGACTGTGCTTGACAAGGCAGTAGCGATGGCGAACCTTGACACCGTGCGCACCGAGCAAACCAAACGCCGTGCCGACAAATCCAACAAGTTGCTGGGGATCGGCTTTTCTAGCTACGTGGAGATGTGCGGATTAGCACCAAGCCGGGTGTTAGCATCACTGAATTACGGTGCGGGCGGTTGGGAAGCGGCCACCGTGCGGGTGTTACCAACCGCGAAAGTGCAGGTCATCACTGGATCAACACCGCATGGGCAGGGTCACGAAACGTCTTGGTCGATGATCGTGGCCGACAAACTCGGTATCGATCCTGACGACATTGAGGTGTTACATTCCGACACTGCGATAAGCCCAACCGGCCTCGATACTTACGGTTCACGTTCTCTCTCAGTAGGGGGGACAGCCGTATTCATGGCGACCGATAAGGTGCTTGACAAGGCTCGATTGATTGCGGCTCATCAACTTGAAGCCAACGAAGGCGATCTGGAATATGTTGACGGTTCGTTCAACGTGAAAGGCACGCCGACTGCTGCGGTACCATTCGCGGCTATCGCGTTCGCAGCTTTCACTGCACATGATCTTCCCGATGGGATGGAACCCAATCTTGAAGCCCATGTGACTTACGACCCGCCCAATTTCACGTTCCCCAACGGAACGCACATCGCTATCGTGGAGGTCGACACCCAAACGGGCGATGTCGCCATCGTTGATTATGTGGCTGTTGACGACTGCGGCAATCAAATCAACCCGCTAATCGTTGAAGGCCAGATACACGGAGGCGTTTTGCAAGGTGCCGCCCAAGCGCTTTATGAGGATGCTGTTTACAGCGAAGACGGCCAGATCGTGACCGTAAACTTGGGTGACTATCTGGTGCCATCCGCTGCTGAAGCACCCACTTACCGGCTCGCTAGCCATGTGACACCTAGCCCCACCAACCCGATGGGCGTGAAAGGAGTGGGTGAAGCTGGCACTATCGCCGCGGCACCCGCGGTTATCAACGCGGTGGTAGACGCTTTACGGCCTTTGGGCGTTACTGACATGGCGATGCCGGCATCACCCCAAACCGTTTGGAACACAATCAACAATGTCAACAACGAGGCCCCAGGAGGTGCATCGTGATTCCCGCAAGTTTCGATTATCAAGTGGCCGAATCCCCTGAGCATGCGGTTGCATTGCTCACCGAGCATGGCGACGAAGCCAAATTGTTGGCAGGGGGACACAGCCTCATTCCGATGATGCGTTTCCGTTTGGCTACCCCTGCGGTGCTTATAGACGTGGGGCGTTTGCAAGATTTGCGCTACATCAACGCTACGAACGGGAGCATTGCTATTGGTGCGCTCACCCGGCACAGCGAACTAGAGCATTCCAAACTCCTGGCACAATCTGTGCCGCTGCTAGCTTCGGTTGCTGCGCTAGTTGGTGACCCAGCAGTTCGCCATCGGGGAACCATTGGGGGCACGTTAGCCCATTCCGATCCGGCTTCTGACTTGCCAGCCGCATTGTTGGCTTTAGGTGCAACGATTGTGGCTCGGGGGCCTCACGGCGACCGCGAAATCGCAATCACCGACTTCTTCACAGGTTACTTCGAGTCGGCTCTCGCGGACGATGAAATGATCGTTGAAGTGCGGGTGCCGGTGAGTACCGGGGGTTGGGATTACCAAAAGTTCAACCGCCGTGCTCAGGATTGGGCGATCGTGGGCGTGGCCGTTGCACAGGGCGGATCGGGCGTGAGCCTAGTCAACATGGGTTCAACGCCGCTGCGTGCTTCTGCTACTGAGCAGGCGTTGGCATCTGGTGCTTCGGTGGCTGAGGCTGCGACGCTTGCTGCTGAAGGGCTGCAACCACCTGGCGATCTAAACGCTGATGCCGAGTTTCGTTCGCATCTTGCCCGGGTGCTCACCGAACGTGCGCTGGTCGCTGCGGGTGCAAGCAGCACATAGTTTGCTTCGTTGCGTTGCGTGAACTGAGTATCGGGGTCGGGGTCGGGGTCGGGGTCGGGTTTACGGCTAGAACGCTTCGGTCGTGCTACGGTTGGGGGTTGTGAGTTCCTACGGTGCTGATCGCCCCGAGCAGTTGGACCCGATCCAAGGTGTCTTAGAGATACTTGACCGTGCGGCAATGACGGGCACCAACAAACTCGGGCTCCTCTTGACCTTGCTTGATCTGGCACCGACACTTGATGAGCAATCGCCCGATCTCCCTTTGGACATGCTAGCGGAGCGTTACCTTGAAATCCATTGGGAACACGCCCGCCCCTACGACGGAGTGACACTTCGTCAAAGTTCCGCTCGCAAAATGCGCTCCGACGGTAGCATCGCTGACGACACAACTGTAATGCAAGTCATTCAGGAACTCCGCGATTATCTCAAGGAGAACACGCGTGGAGACCTGCGTGACAAGCCCTTGGGTTTCGTTGGACGCAAAGTCGAAGAAACGGGCCGATACTCGGGATGGAAAAAAGAGTTGGGGGCTGCACTCAAGAAAGTGCGTGCCGCCTTGTTGAAGAACCCGGTGCGGTTGCTGCAGAAACTGCCGGGAGACCCTGAACCGTTCCTCTACGACTTGAATGCGGACAAGTCAAGCCTGACTTTGCTTCCGGGCGTTGCACATAGCCTCACCCGGTTCGGAGGTGTGTTGCGGCCACTAGTGGAGTTCCGCTTCGCCCAAGCGGTGATGAAAATCAATCGCGAAGAACTGCAAATGCCGTTCGACGACCTCTACACCCATCTTTTCGGGCAGGAACGGATCATGCCGCCCGCGGAAATGCGTGTGCGCCTAGCGCGTATTCAAGACCGGCGCTGTATCTATAGCGGTGCCCGGCTGCTGCGTGCGGGCGACTCTCTTGACCATGTGGTACCATGGTCACGGGCTCGGTTGTCGCAGATCGAGAATTTTGTGATGACTTCAAAGAGTGTCAACAGCAGCAAATCCGACTCGTTGCTTGCGCCTTCAGCAATGGAGAAGTGGCTCAAGCATGTTGAACGCCGAGCTGACGATTTGCAGGAATGCGCTCACGACCATGGCTGGATGACAGACCTCGACCGGGTTCGTGATGTGGCGTTGCACATCTATAAGGCTGTCGATAACAGCACCGCAGTGTGGAGCCACAAGGACGGAGTCGTCTTGCTCGGCAACGCCGGCAAGGAGAAGATGCTGAATCTGCTTGGCCCCACCGAACATCGGGAAACCAGCGCAGAGCCCGTAAGCGGCAAATGAGAATTACCCAGGTGGGCGCAGCACCGCAAGACCGGGCTTGTGTTTACTTCAAGAACAGTGAGGTCAACTCTCGGCGGTAGGGTGTGGTGTCGGAGTCTTCGGTCGGGGATTCCAGCTCCTCCGCGTAGCGTCGGCCCGCCCAAACCGCAGCGGCGATTGTGCCGGGTGCCAGCGCGTCGCCCACTGCGGTGACGCTGCGTAAACCATGGTCGGCCCACTCCGAGGCTCGGGATTGAAGGGTTTGTGACAGATTATCGTTGGGTAGCCGTGCGGTCACGATCACAAGAGCGTCGGCATCGATGCGGCCAGCTCGTCCGGTGAAGGCGCAGGCGGTGTGCAACTCGTGGCCGCCTACCGCCGAGACTGCTGTGGATGTGTGCAGTTCGACACCGAGTTCAAGCAGTTTGGCTTGGATGCGGTGCTGCTCCATCGTGTTGATCGTCCACGCCGAGACGATCGCCTCGGGAGTGATCAGCGCCACCTCGTAACCTTCGACGCACAGTAACTCAGCCATCGAACCGCCCATGTAATAGTGGTCGTCATCAAACACCGCGATTCGGTTACCGGCTGGGCGTGTCCCTGCCATGATGTCGTCGGGTGTCAAGACCTGCAAGTCACCGATAGCCATGCCGTCCGTTCGGGTGTGCCAACGTCCCGCGCCGTCTCGTCTCCATACCGACCCGGTTGCCACGGCGATATGGTCGAAACCGTATGACAGAGCTTCAGCCGCGCTCATCTCGCTCTCGAGGTAGTGCTCCACATTATCGAGTTGGGCGATTTGACCTAGCCGGTAATCCACCACTCGAATCCATTCGGCCAGTCCCGGCAACTGGGACTCAGCGGCGACCCGGCCTCCGAGCACACGCGACTTCTCAACCAACACCACCTCATATCCACGCTTGCCGAGCGACATAGACGCTTCCAAACCGGCCGGACCCGCCCCGACCACGAGGATCCGCTCATCGCTGTGGCGATGTCGGTAACGCTCCGGGTGCCACCCCCGGCGCCACTCCTCACCAATCGACGGGTTCTGCGTGCAGCGGATTGGTGACATGGTGAAGTCCCCAGCCACACAGATGTTGCAGCCGATGCACTCGCGTATGTCCTCAAGGCGGCCTTGTTCGATCTTGGAGGGAAGGAACGGATCGGCAATGGACGGACGGGCAGCCCCGATGAAATCCAGGATCCCTTGGCGGACCATCCGCACCATCGTGTCGGGTGAGGTGAAGCGGCCCACGCCGACCACCGGTTTAGAAGTCAGCGATTTCAAGCCTCGCACCAACTCCTCTTGATGGGCCTCCGTACTGAAGCGTGAGGTAATGCTGTCGTCCTCCCAACTGCCGGGCACAAAATCCCACAGGTCGGGCAATTCACCCAACTCACCGATCACCTCCACGATCTCATCTCGGTTGATACCGTGCTCATGAGCCGACTCCTCCACGGCGATGCGGCACCCCACCGCAGCCCGGCCGTCAACCGCATCCACGGTGTCCTCCAGCAACTCCCGCAGGAGCCGCATCCGATTGTTGAGGCTGCCGCCGTACTCGTCGGTTCTTTGGTTGTATCGGCGCGACAAGAAGTGGTGGACACCACCCAAAGCGTGGCCGGCGTAGACATAAACAATGTCGAACCCGGCGCGCAACGCCCGCTTCACAGCTTGTTGGTGCCAACGGCGCAGGTTAGCGATGTCGCGTCTGGTCATGGCCCTGGCCTGGACTGGATCAGCAGCGAAAGAAGCGACCGGCAGGTGCCCTGGTCCGACCGGGGCGACCCGCGAAACCAGATTGGGGCCGTTCATGCCGTTGTAGGCCAGTTCGATACCGGCCAGCGCGTCGTGTTCATGGACGCGTTCAACCATCAGGGCCAATGCCGGAATGTCGCAGTCGTCCCAGATACGGGCCTCAATGAACGGTGTGATCTCAGAGGTGTAGTGAATCTCGGCCTGTTCGGTACACACCACCGCCCAGCCACCCTCGGCTTTGACGGCCCGCATCTCTGCGTGCGCGGCCGGGTCGCGGTAGCCCATCCCGTTGCAGTGCGGTACTTGGAAGAAACGGTTCTTGGCGACCAACGGGCCGATCGCAACCGGTTCGAATAACACGTCATATCGTGGGTCTCTCATACGGACTCCTCGGTTTTTTCTTGGTTTGGGAATTGTTTGCCGCCGATCACCACGCCACTGAGCAGGGGTGCTCCAGGCGCAAGGAACATCTCATTCGGATGCGGGCAGTTGAGCACGATCAGATCGCCGCGTTTGCCCACGTCGAGCGACCCGCAGCGGTGCGCCAGATTGAGACTGTAGGCCGCGTTGAGGGTGGCTCCAACGACCACCTCGGCAGGTGTCATCCTGAACCAAGGTGCTGCGAGGCTCATTGTCTGAAGCAAAGACGTTGCGTGGATCGACGAACAGTAGTCGGTGGCGATGGCAACAGGAACGTCATTTTCGATAAACAGTCGGGCGTTGGCGCGTCGGTCGGTCATGTAGATCAGTTCCGCCACGGGCAACAGCACCGCCACGCTCTCTGACACTCCAACTTCGCGAATCTCCTCGTCGGGGGTGTACGTCAGGTGTTCCGCCGATACCGCATGCACCTCTGCGGCTGTGGCCCAGCCTCGCGACGGCCGCCAAGCGTCGGCATGGATCCGTGCCGGAAGTTCGGCCGCTTGTCCCACATGGACTAACCGGCGGGCTTGGGCGGGTGTGAACAGACCGTCTTCGACGGTGACATCGTGGAACTGAGCGATCCCTTGCGCAACCACCGCGGGCAGCATTTCGGTGGCGATAAGTTCGGTGTAGGCCTCCCCCGCTGAGACATCTCCGTTTCCCGATGCGATATCTTGGGGCACGACATGGGCACCAAGGAATGTGATCACTAGTTCCAACGGTGTCAGTCGGCGGGACTCTTCAAGCAGTCGCAGTTCCCGCAGTTCTTCGTCGACGGTTAGGCCGTAACCAGACTTAACCTCAAGGGTGGTCACACCACCGGCCAGAATCCGCTGGTAGGCGGTGTCCAACCTAGCGCTCAGATCATCGTCTGAGGTGGTGCGGGTGGCAACCACACTTGACCAGATTCCTCCGCCACGGGCAGCCACCTCAGCCAACGACGCACCACCGAGACGATCGGCGTACTCCTCGTGGCGCTCGCCGCCGAAGAGCGGATGCGAATGGCATTCGACTAGGCCCGGCAAAACGGTGCAACCGGCGGCGTCAAGCCGTGCAACCGCGGGGTCGTCCCACTCGGCCAGAACCTCCTCGGAGGTTCCGACAGCCACGATAAGTCCGTCCCGTATGGCTACTGCACCGTCAGCGATCACATCCATCTCGTTCTGGAACGCTCCACTGCGAGGCCGACCGCGGTCGCGCACCCGAGCCAACGCGGCCGCGCCAACCACATTCAAGTCACCGCTGGCCGTCACGGCATCACCGCGATCACGTCTATCTCCATGAGCCACTCGGGTTGCGCAAGCCCGCTGACGACTAGTCCAGTCGAGACTGGATGGACACCACGCAACCAGCGACCCACGGTCTGGTACACCGGCTCGCGGTAACGGGGATCGGTAATGTAAATCGTGGTCTTGACGATATGGGTCAAGTCGCTTCCGGCCTCGTGCAGCAATTGTTCGACGTTGGCCATCGCTTGATCGGCCTGCGCCGCGGCATCACCGTGGCCCACGAGGTTGCCTTTTAGATCAGTGCCGACCTGTCCCCGCAGGTAAACGGTACCGTTGGCGACCACCGCGTGGCACAGGTCATTGTTGAGGTTCTGCTCGGGGTAGGTGTCTCGAGTGTTGAACGGGCGGATGCGCCGATGGGTAGTCGTAGCAGACATCACTTTTGTCCGTTTTGTTGCGGCGGTTGTTGCACCGCGCCGATCCGATTCAGGTAGCTGTGCTGCGAGGCAATGTGGTCAGCAAGGAACTTGGCGTCGTGCCACACACCGAAGATGAACGAGGAGCCTCGGCAACTCTGCCAAGGCAACCCCAGGAAGTAGATCCCCGGTACGTCTGAGATACCTCGGTGATGTATGGGCTGGCCAGTCTCGTCGAAGGCATCAACCTTCAACCAACCGTAGTCCAACCGGTATCCTGTGGCCCAGAGGATCGAGGTTATTCCCTCCTCGCGTAAGTCGAGTTCGAGTATCGGGTCGGTGACCCAGATAGGATCCTCGCCGATGACCCAAGCGTCCGGTTCGGCCGGCATGTCAAGACCGTTGCACGCCACGTAGGCATCGGCCTCCTTGAGCACCGACAGGTAGTTGGCATCGCCGCGGGCTAGGTTGTCGCCGAGATCCGGTTTGAACTTTATTACGCCGTTGTCGTATGAGTCAGTCATCCCGACCAGCGCAATACCTTGCTTGGCCAGTTGCCGGAAGTCTACGGTGTGCCCGCCGCGCGCTCCGCTCACCGAGATCGTCACATGCTCGGAGCCCAATTCAACCGCCGGCGCGTCCCACTTTTGGAGCACCCCGAGCCACCAAACATAGTCTTGGCCGCGGTAACTGCGCGGAGGCCGGTCGTGGGGTCCGACCGACATGAAAACCCGCCTACCGGCACGCAGCAGTTCGTCGGCAATTTGTGCACCCGATGACCCCGCCCCGACGACAAGCACCGCCCCTTCTGGTAGTTGCTGTGGGTTGCGGTAAGACATCGAATGCAACTGCACCACATCGGCATCGTTCGGGACCAGCGGCGGGATCACCGGTTGCTGGAATGGTCCGGTTGCGGCGACAACGCTGCGGGCATCAAGACTACCCTCGGAAGTGTCAATCTGGAACCCGAGCTGGTTGGTGTGGTGGCGAACCTCACGCACCTCCACACCGCAACGCAACGGTGCTTCGATTTGCCTCGCGTAGTCGACAAAATAGTGGGCCACCTCCTCTTTGGATGGAAAACTGTCGGGGTCGCCGTTGAAGGTCAGGCCCGGAAACCTGTCGTGCCAGGCGGGCCCGTTGGCGACCAGAGAGTCCCAACGCGCCGAGCGCCAACATTCCGCTACTCGCCCCCGTTCCAGCACAATGTGCGGGATACCGTGGCTGCTGAGATGTTCGCTCATCGCCAAACCGGCTTGACCACCGCCAACGACGACGG
This sequence comes from Acidimicrobiia bacterium, assembly GCA_024421095.1. Taxonomy (GTDB): domain Bacteria; phylum Actinomycetota; class Acidimicrobiia; order Acidimicrobiales; family Aldehydirespiratoraceae; genus VXYK01. Next base: position 10,545 of record JAHQYM010000027.1, on the reverse strand, counting down.
TATCAGTGGATTCTATTGTCATGTCTTGAACCTCATATTCGGAATCGGATCGGCGCTCGCATGCCGCCGGTTGGGATCTGGCGCTTGGCGCGGCGGACAACCACTGCGGCAGTAACCGTCGAGGACAACCCTCAACGTGGAGCAGGTTTCGACGAGTTGCTTTCTGGTGACGAACTCGTCGGGGCGGTGGGCGTTGCTGATACTCCCTGGTCCGAACACCACCGCGGGGACCGCCAGAGCCTCGGCGTAAAGACCGGCCTCGCATCCGAACGGCAGATGTCCGGCGCAACTCCGACCGGTCAAATCCGCTAGGAACCTGACTTCAGGATCGTCTTCGCGGGTAAACAACGCCGGGTAGCGGGTATCGCAGACGACCTCCAACCCGCCCTCAAGTTTGCTCATAGCGGATCGTGCCTTTTCAACTTGTGACCACACGCCGCTGAGCATCTCCTGAGGGTCACTGCAATATTGGTGACGGCATTCGAAACTAACTTCAGCGGCAGCGGCGAGCACGTTGACAGCCGTGCCGCCCCACAGAGTCCCGACATTGGTCGACCCACCGACCTCAGCGGCGCGGCTGCCAACTTCAATCACCGCTCGAGCCACAGCAACGACCTGATCGAGAGCATTGGTACGAGTCGGCGCCAAACTCGAATGGCCCGGGTCGCAACTCGCCCGCAGCGTGTAGGTGACCTTGCCCGAATGCGAGGTACACAAAGTCAACTCAGTCGGCTCGCCGACCAAGACGACACGAGGTGCCACCAGCGGGTCAACAGCGAGTCTCGACAGCAGCGAGGCGACACCAACGCAACCGATCTCCTCGTCATAACTCAAGCACAAATGCAGAGGCGCGGTCCAGCCCGATATGTCGGAACGGCACGCCACTGCGAGCGCGCAAGCGATGAAACCCTTCATGTCGGCCGTGCCTCGGCCCAGCAGGCGCTCACCGTCGACAGCGAGTTGGTATGGGTCGCTGGTCCAGCCCGACCCCGCGGGAACCACGTCGGTGTGTCCAGAGACGAGCACACCGCCGGGTGCCTCGGGACCGAAACGCACATGCAGGTTGGCGCGGCCCGCGGGGCCCTCCACTCGCTTCAGATCCGCTCCAGCCGCCTCAGCACGCTCAGAGACCAGATCAACCAACGCCGCGTTGGGCTTGCGGCTCTCGGTCGGGATCGCCACCATCGCGGCCAGCAGATCTAAAGCGTCTTCGAACGCAGAGCCGCGGTCTCCTTGCCGACGGGGCACGAAGTTCGTTCGACTCCGTACCCCGCAGGCCTCCATTGAAGAATTTCCAGACGACATCGCCTAACCTGCCGAAAGTACCTCTGACCAGGTTTCGGCAAAGATAGCGTGCGAATCGTCCCGAACTTGCCAGGTGAGCCGGTCACGTATCTCGTCGGTCAGTCCCAGGCCAGCACCGTCAATCACCTCGTGGTAGCCGTCCGAGAGCAACGGACTTACAGTGAGGTTGGGAGTGTAACCGATTGTGAACTCGGTGATCAGCGCGCCGATGTCGGGCTCAAGCAGGTAGTTGATGAACACGTGAGCGGTGTATGGGTCTGGTGCATCAGCGGGTATGACCATGCCGTCTTGCCAGATGATCCCGCCCTCTTCAGGGATGATGTAGCGGATGTTGGGATTGTCTCCGTAGGCGATCCCGGCCGCGAATCCCCACGACATCGCCGAAAGGACCTCGCCGCTGGCCAGGTTGCCGATGTAGTTAGCCGAATCGAAGCCCGAAACGCAGTCACGCGCCTCAAGGATCAACTCCAAAGCCTGATCGTGGGCGGCTGGGTCGGTCTCGTTCCAGTTGTAGCCCGCGTAGGCGAGCGCTGAACCGATAACTTCGCGCTGGTCCTCAAGCAGTGACGACTGGCCGCACAGCGGGTTCTGGTCATAGATCGCGCTCCAACTTGTTGGCGGTGTGTCGAAGGCTGTGACATCAAAAGCGAAACCCGTAGTCGAGTATTGGTAAGGCAGCGAGTAGACATCACCGGGGTCGTAGTAGGGGTTGAGTTGGTTCGGGTCGAGGTTCGCGGCATTCGGGATTTGGCTATTGTCCAATTCGGCCAGAAGTCCCTGATCGGCCATGATGCCTATGGCGTAGTCGGTGACGATCACTAGGCTGTAGCCGGAGTTGCCAGCATCAACCTTAGCGATGGCTTCCTCGTTGGCGACATGCGTGTCGAGCGTGACGCTCACTCCGCATTCAGCCTCGAACATCTCAAGGATCGCGACGTCTATATAGTCTGCCCAGTTCAAGAAGTTGATCGAATCGCCGAGCCGTTCAGGGTCACCGCAGCGTTCGGATACCGACATTCCAATGTCGGGCTCCGGTACGTCCGTTTCAACAGGCGCGGCCGTTGATGCCGGTTGGGAAGCCGCGGTGGTCGGCGTTGCAGTCCCCCCGCCATCGTCCCCGCATCCTGCGGCAAACACCGCACCTACAGCCACCACGGCAACATGCCGCAGCAGCACCGAGCGTTTGGTCAATTGTTTCATGTTTCCTTGTTTCATGTTTCCTCCCTTTGGGTTTGTGAAATGGGTTGAGGATCAGGAAGTGGTTTAGCGCGCTCGGCTGGGTCACCCCGCCGAAATTGGCGTAGGCGCCTTCTTGAAGTGCCGGCCTGGATCGCTAGCGCGCCAACCAGAAGCAGCGTGGAAGCCGCGAAGATCAGCGTGGAGACTGCGTTCACCTCAGGGCTGATCGTGCGCCTTAGTTGGCCGAACACTTCGATCGGCAGCGTGGTAGCGCCGGGACCCGCCACAAAGAAGGTGATCACGAAATTGTCCAGCGAAAGAGTGAACGACAGCAACGCTCCACCGAGCACACCTGGCGCGATCGAAGGCAACGTGATCCGCCAGAACGTGGTCCATTTGCTGGCACCTAGATCTTGAGCAACTTCCTCCACTGCGGGGTCGAGGTTCCGCAAACTGGCCCGCACAACTAGCGCCACGAAAGCAGTGCAGAAGGCGACATGGGCGATGACGACTGTGGGCCGTCCGAGCCGCAGCGCATCCGCCGTGCCTCGCCCGAGAAGGTCGTTGAGTTGGCCGAGGACGAGCGAGAAAAAGGCCAGCAGAGACACGCCAGTGACGATCTCGGGCGCGATCACGGGCAGGTAAACCGCCTGCTCGACCGCGCGACGCGCGCGGAAGACGTGGCGGTCGAGCGCCAGCGACAGCATCGTGCCGAAGACGACCGCGATAGCTGTTGCCACCACCGCGATCAGTATCGAGTTCAGGGTCGCCGACTTGATCTGTTCGTTGTCCGCCAAGCGCGCGTACCAATGGGTGGTGAAACCAGTCCAGCGTCCGCCCGTTCGGGCCTCATTAAAGGAGAACATCACCACCACGAACACCGGCAGGTAGAAGAACACGTACACAAGCGCAGCGGTCGTTCCGATAGCCGCGGTGGGGCCTCGCCGGAGCGCACTCACAGCAGGTCGGCTCCGTCTTGGCGCCCCACCACGAAGTAGAGGCTCACGATAGTAATGAAGCTGAACAGAACAGCCAAAGCCGCGCCGAGAGGCCAGTTGAAAGCCTCCCCGAACTGCAGGTCGAGAAGATTAGCGATCATGTTGTGCTTGCCGCCGCCGAGTAGTGTCGGCACTAGATACTGGGAGACCGACAGCACAAAAACCATGACTGAACCCACCGTCAGCCCAGGTCGGATCAACGGCACGAACACATCAAAGAAGACTTGCAGGGGTCTGGCACCGAGGTCTCGAGCGGCTTCCAGTTGTGCCCGGTTGGCGCGTTCCGTGGCCGCATACAACGGCAGGACCATGAACGGCAGCGCCGTGTAGACAAGTCCCAACAGCACCGCGAAGCGGGTGTTCAAGAAAACTTGACGGTCAAATCCGAGGCTCTCAATGATGTTGTTCAGGGGGCCGGTGTTGGACAAGGTGAAACGGATCGCAAAGGTTCGCACCAGCATTGAGGTCCAGAAGGGGATCATCACGGCCACCAGCAGGGCGTTCTTGGTGATGCTGCTGCGGCGAGAACTAATGAACACCGCCAGCGGCAAGGCCAACCCGATGCATGCCACCGTCGCCAACAGCGACCAGACAACTGAGCGGGCGAACACCGCTGTGTAATTGTTGTAGGCGGCAGCGAGATGGTTGACTCCCGCCAACCCGCCTACAGCCACCGCTGCGACAATCGCCGGTCGAGCGCTGTGCCGCAGGTAACGAGCAACGGCGACCAGCAGCACCGCCGCGATAGCCGCGGCCGACCCGGCTCTGAACGCCGCCGAGCCCAGGGTTCCCCAACTGGCATCGGAACGGCGCCCTTTAGACACAATCTCCTTCCAAGCGTCACCTGTGAATTCCCAGATGACCCCTCCACCGAGTTTCGGAGTCAGCAGCGAGTAGACAACGATCAGCCCGCCCGGCACGACATACACCAGCGTTATCCAGCTCAAGCCCGGCGTCAGCAGTGCCGCGATACGCCTGCGTTGCCGTTGGGTCGGGGTGACGGGCGCCATTTCAATCGCCTTCAATCGCCGATCACGCAGGCCGCGCCAGGCGCCCAGCCCACGGTTACGGCATCGCCGGGACGGAGCTCGCCGAAGGGCTGGCGGCTGGCATCGTTGTAACGGAGGGCGACCACCTTCGAACCGTCGGTGAGCTGCACGGTGGCTCGGGTCGAGTCCCCTAGGAACAGCAGTTCGAGCATGTGGCCGTTGATGGCGACCCCGCCCGGCACGGGCATCTCCTCGGCTGTGGTGACAGTCACACGCTGGGGCCGCACGGCCAGCACCAGCTTGCGCTCGGTTGCGGTGGACCCTTTCTGTGCTTGGTCCAGCAACACCAACTCGCCGGTGCTCAAAGTGACTGCAGGCAGCCCAGCGCTCTGGCCCGCTCCTGTCACCTCCAACATGTTGGTCTCGCCGATAAAGTCGGCCACGAACCTCGACACGGGGCGTTCGTAGATTTCAGAAGGTGTACCCAACTGGTGGATACGCCCCTGGTCCATCACCGCGATCCGGTCGCTCATGGTGATCGCTTCCTGCTGGTCGTGGGTCACGAAGATGAACGTCAACCCGAGTTCGTCGTGCAGGCGGCCGAGTTCATGGCGCATCGCTTGGCGCAGTTTGAGGTCTAAAGCGCTGAGTGGTTCGTCAAGCAGCAGGACGTCGGGTTCGTTGACGATAGCGCGGGCGAGTGCGACACGCTGCTTTTGGCCGCCCGAAAGTTGGGCCGGACGGCGCTGCGCGAACTGTGTGAGCCGCACCAAGTCCAACGCCGCAGCCGTCTTGGCTACGGTTACGGCCTTGTCGAAGCCCTTGACTCGGAGACCGAACGCCACATTGTCGGCCACCGTCATGTGCTCAAACAGCGCGTAACTCTGGAACACCGTGTTGACGCGGCGTTTGTGTGGCGGCACTCCGGTGGCGTCGGTACCGCTGATGAGGATCCTACCGTTGGTCGGCTCCTCAAATCCTGAAACCATCCGCAGCGTGGTGGTCTTGCCGCATCCCGATGGACCCAATAGAGAAATGAACTCGCGGGGCTTTACGTTGAGATCAATGGCTTCCACCGCGACTGTCTTGCCGAACCGCTTCGTGACACCTTGAAGGGTCACCGAGCCGCGCTCTTTATGCTCTTGGCGCTCTTTATGCTCTTGGCGCTGGTGGGGATCCGGGTGTGACGCAGACGGATCGGCGCTGGTCTCGTCAGCCATGTGAACCCCCGTGGGGCGATGTGGACTGCCTCGGTAGTGCCAATGAGGAGCGTGCGTGGTTCAAGAAAGCCTCAACAGCACGGGGGTGTGACCCCTCAACTCGTTCGACCAGACCCAAAGCGCGCGGCGGAACCGGAGTGCGGAGCCGTACGTAGGCGACACGGCTGCCGTCCTGAGCCACATCTGTCGCCGGTAGCAGGTTCACGAGCGAGTAACCGAAGTCGTTGCCAACCAGAGAACGCACGAGCGAAAGGTCGGCATGTCTGCGGGTGGGTTGATAGGGCACACCCGCAGCGAGAAAGAACGACGTGAAGTATTCGCGACTCAGCGGCAGGTCAAGCAGAATGTAGTTGTCGTCGGCTACCTCTTCAAGGGTGGCCTCCTCCGCGCCGGCGAGCGGGTGCGAAGCGGGAAGTAGCAGATGGGGCACCGCGTCAATTATCTTGAAGAAACGGACATCACGGCCCAGTTCAATGTCGTAGGTGACCGCTGCGTGGATAGCTCCAGTCCGCAGCCAGTTCAGCAGTTCGTCCTGGCTGCCGGTGCGGATTTCCACTTCGATCTGGGGGTTCTTGGTAACAAAACTCCTCACCGCGGACGGCATTACGATGGGTGCCGCGCTGATGAGCGAACCGAGCAGCACTCTGCCCGCCCGCAGCGAAACAGCATCGTGCATGACGGCGGTGAGGTCGGAGGCACGATCAAGCAGCGACTGAGCTTCAGCCAATAGCAATTCACCCTCCGGGGTGAGGCTCACACCGTGGCCGCGGCGCCGCACCAAGAGGTTCGTGCGGAGCGTGTCTTCCAGATTCTTCAGCGAAGCGGAGGCAGCCGGCTGTGTGATACCGACTGCTTCGGCACCGAGGGTTAACGAAGCATGCTTGGCGACCGACACGAAGTTCTCAAGTTCGCGCAGCGTGACCTGCCGTTGCGCTGTCTCGTTTTGCACTGTCTCGTTTTGCACTGTCTCGTTTTGTACTGTCTGCGTTTCGGTGCCTTCACCATTTGCAGAGATGGTACCGTACCCAGATTTTATTGATGCCATACGATTATCATAGCAGATTTGTTTATGAGGGTCAAGCGATAGTTTGTACGATCTTCGCCCGACACCACACCGCGTAGTTTCCACGTGGAGAATCGAAGGCAACAACGACACCCGCCAAATGCCGCAACGAGCAGTCCCAGGCTTCCGCAACCCACCAACTGACGAACCCGAGCCCCGGTTTGTCGCAATACGCGCATCAGGTTGTTCTCGAAACGTCCATCAATTCGTTCCTATATCATCCATTGATACGTTCCTAAAACATCCATCGGAGGCTTTTGCGGTGTATGCTGAGTCCTGTGGACATCAAGAAACCCGCTTACGCCGAGGAGCAGACACCCAGTTATCTGCCTCGGGTCGACGATGCTGTTCGCGGCAGGCTCGCAGCCCTCGCTGTGGTGACGGCCACTGGCGGGTACGCCTACCAACGCCCCGACGGCGTCTCGGTCATCCCCGTCACGACCCTCGGCCCATAGCGGATACACAGCCTGTGACCGATCTGGGGTCATCACCGAACACCTTCCCCAACACACGATCGCATCGTGGCCCACCGAGATACTGGCTCGCCGTCTCCCTGACCTCGCCTGCTGACCACGCCCGGCACCGCAGGCGGTTGATTGCGCTGATATCTATAGATATCATTCGATCGTGACCGATATCTTGATCAGAGACGTTCCTGAGAACGTGATCGCCGATATTGATCTCAAAGCAGCATCTGCGGGGCTCTCACGGGCCGGATACCTGCGACGAGTGCTGTTGCGCGAACAAGCCGACTCATCAAACGAGGTGACCGTCGAATCCTTGGCGCGAATCGCGGAGATGTGCAGCGACCTGGGGCGGCCGGAGGTGATGGCCGGTGCTTGGACGTGACCACATGGCTAGCGGACAAGTCAACGGCGGGCTCACGATTTTCCTGTCCCGCAAACTAGGCGAACTCGAATTTACTGACAACGGACGCCAGCAGCATTGTGTCACACTCATCAGATCCAACCAAGCACCCGCGAAACCCCGTAAGTGCTGGACACCAAACCTGCGCCAAATGCCACTGCCCACCCGCTCTTCGTCCAGAATGCCGAGTCGTCGCTACTGTCGTCAACATTAAGGTTGGCCGAGGATCCTTAGGACGCTTGAGTTGACTGAACAGTCACTCTGGCGCGCTTCCCGTGGGCGGCAACGTTGAAAGCCTAATGGATCGCTCGATTGTCTTCGCTCCGAGTGCGTGCCAGAGCAGTCTGCCGTTGCCCGACGGAGGCTTGAGAGAGTCGTAGACCTGGGCCAACCAACCGAACCCGAACTTCTTGCCCTCGGCGGCGAAGGAGAACGCGTCCCGGACGAAGAAGGCGGGGACGCGCCTACGGGGACGCGCAGAATGTTCGCCGCTTCCCAAAGCATTGACTCGAGAGTTAGTCCGTTGTCATTGGTTGCCAAGGTCAGCCTTCCGGTTTCTGATGTCGACTCACATCTAGGTGAAGGAGCGCTGTGGGCATCGGCGTCAAGGGTTCGCTGGCGCAGCATCGACTTGGTCGAGGGCTCTGTCTCTCTGCCGTTTGGCGAGGCTCTCGCGAACGAGCTCCTGTGCCTGCCGTACAGACAGATCCAGGAAGCCAGCGGGCCAATCCGCGCCGAGACCACCGTACACATTGACCTGCGGCTCGCGATAGCGCGTGATGCCGTCATCGTTCTCTGCGAACACAAGCCCGACCAAGGCATGCGCTTCATCAGACTTATCCTGAGCGATCCGGTAGCGCAGCCGATTGACCAGATGCTCGCTGTGCGTTTCGAGCACGACCTGACGGCCCGACCGAGAACAGGCGAGCAAGAAGTCTGCGAGGTCCTGCTGGAGCCGTGGGTGCAGATGCAGTTCTGGCTGTTCGAGAACGACCAGTGCGCCGGGCTCGGCGAGGAGGCAAAGGAGAATGACCGGCAGAACTTGGCTGACGCCAACCCCCACAGAGGTCAGGTCCACTTCACGCTCAAGCCCCTTCGGCGTGACACTCAGTCCGATGCCGATCCGACCTCGATCCTCTGATCGCGCGTTCTCTGCCAAGTCGAATTCGCGCAGCCAATAGTTCAATGCTGCGTCGAGTCGGCATCGTTCACCGTGACCCGTGGGTGTCGGCATGAGCACGGTGCGCTTCGCTTGTGCGTGGAGCACCGCCGCGGAGTACTCACCGCGCACTCCGAGATCCAGCTTGGACGGACCGGGGTCATAAAGAACGTGAGGCGCTTCTCGGAGAGGGCCGAGATAGCGCACAGCCATGTGGAAGAAGCGCTGGGAAGCAAAACCGCAACGGGCAAGCGCCTCGCCCGCTGCCCCCGATTGCTCCACAAGGACCTCGTCGTCGATCCAGTGCTCCTCGCTCAACTCCTCGCGCAGCAGATGCCGGAACGTCGCCTCGCCAAGCTCAACCATGCTTCGAGCGACCGATTGACGCGAATCAGCCGACAACTGGCCGATCTGCTTGTAGAGCAACCTGTCGAACACGTCGGCCCAAGCTTCGAATCTTCGACGGGTAGGAAACTCTCCGCTCGCCGTGGGTGCATCGCTCAAGTCGAGTGCCTCGAGGTCAGTTCGGGCATTAGTGACCGCTGCCTGTGACGGCTTCTGCGGCTCTAGGATTTCGGCTACTTCAGCCTTCTGTTCCCGCAACTCCTCGCTCAGCAGGTCTTGCGCGGTGTTCCACCAGACCTCGGCCAACCAATCGAACATGCCAACACGGCGAAACAGGGAGCGGGGCACTCCTCCCCCCAGAACGACGGCGTCGATAGCGCTCGATTCTCCTGACTCCCAGTCCTGCACGCGCCCAGTCGCACCGATGGCACGACCGCTCGGAAACGGCATGCCACCCCGCCTGCCAATGAAGCGTATACCAGTCGAGGAATCCAAAGCCGTCGTGAACTCACTGACATCGCACGAAAGCAAAGGGGTGACTTCGCCGCTACTGTCTGGGCAGAGTGACCCGATCTCAATCTGCAGAGCGCTCAGGTGTGCGAACCCGCTCGTCTGCCCGTCCTCCACGTCAGCAGCGTCAGCATCGGTGATATAGGCCCGCCAGAGGAACTGGGTGAGTGGCTGCTCATTCTCGTCTGCCTCTTTCGAGAACCACCCAATCGGTGCATCCGTGTCGACCATCTCAAACGCCACCTGCATCGGTTCGTTGGGTCGCGTGGTCAGAAAGTTGCGCGTTTCATCGAAGGTTCCGAGGCGGGCGAACTCGCCGTTCAGCGGAAACTCCGCGGTGCTCGTACCAGCCCGCACAGCCTGCGTTACTGCCAAGATTGCTTGGAGCAGCGTGCTCTTACCCGAGCTATTTGCTCCGACAACAACCGTCAGAGGCCGCAGGTCGATGGTTGCGTCTGCAACCGCCTTGAAGTCCCGGAGTTCGACCCGTCTCAACTGGTAGGGGTGTCTCTTCTTCTTGGTCATGACGGTACCGGCTCCTTTGCTCCTAGATTGTGGACTGAGTCGGCTAGTTCCGCCCGGTCAACCGGGTCGAGATGCGTAGCCGCCACCAAACCGCGCGACTCGGACTCCGTGCCGACGCGAACGCCGGTTGCCCCACCAAGCACGGCATCCTGAAGACCCATCAATAGGTCGGTCCCGAGGTCGCCAAACTGGGCCCACGAGTCGACATCAAGCGCCCCCGCCATCAACAAGAACTCTAGATCATCGTCAGTGAGCGAAAGCGTCCGCGTTGCAGCCCAATGAACGAGTTCGCCTAGAAGCGCTTCACGATCATCAGCGAGGTCCAACAGATCGGGTTGTAGGAGACCCGGATGGATGCGCCACACCAGGCCATGGTCGAGGTGCA